>CALVSO010000019.1 GCA_944359055.1 uncultured Bacilli bacterium
AAAAACAAGTACGGTAGCGACTATCGGAAATTAGTCTCTGGAGGAAAAAGCAAAAGCCACCGAAGAAGGAGAAATATCTAATCGTGAGATTAGATGCAGTCAAATTTATTTGACTTTTGTTCTTATCACTATATATAGATATTAAAGTTCCAAACAATATCCAAACAGCAAATTCAGAAAATATATTTCCTAATATTTCTGTATAAATATCAAACAATTTTGAAACAATACCTAATATTAAACCGATTATAAAAATAATAATTGGATTAAATATTTTATTTTTCATAAATGTATCTCCTATTTATTTTTAAATTTTTCATAAACTGCCAATTGGGAAAATATAGCACAAAATAAACTTGGAATAACTGCATATCCCGCATTTACCTGTCCTTTATTTAATAGTACATATCCTGCTCCAATAAAAGTTAAAATCATAAATATAAATGTTAATATTCTAAATACTTTCTCTTTTTTCATTTTCCTCACCTTCAGATTCATCATTAATTTCTTCTTCAATTAAAATTGTACTTTCATATGTAACTTTAAATAACTTATCATAAAATATAGTTTTTTCTTTTAAAATTATTATTATATTTGTTAAATAAAAAGTAAATACTCCTAATAAAACTAAAACATATAAAATAAAAGTTATAAATATATTTAAGTTTAAATAACTTATTGTTGCAATTGATCCAATTCCTAAAAAATAAACTAATATAAAATAATATACATAAATAAATATTATTCTTAATGTTAATCTTATTAATTTTTTATTAGGAAAATCTAACTTAACATTTAAAAATTTACCACCTAATGTTTGATTATTTTTAAAATAAGGTATTAAAATATAATATATTACAAAAGAAATATAAATAGCTTTTTTAGTAAATATACTTATAAAAATAGTAAATATAACAAAAATAAACATATCTAAAAAGAATAATGTAATTCTTCTTAATCCTGATACTGTTTTACCCAATTCTTTTGCTTGTTTATCTATTTCATCACGAGTTGGTAAAAAGTTATCAACTATTCCCATTATTAAATAGCCTAATACACCACCTAAAGTATTTAATATTAAATCATCAACATCAAATAATCGATATGGATAAGGATAAATAAAGTATAATCCAGATAATTGCGTTAATTCAAAAAATAAACTTAAACAAAAACTAAAGAAAAATACTTTTTTAAAACTAAATTTAAAATAATATCTTAAATACATTCCAAATGGTATAGTCATTAAAATATTAAAAGCTGCAACATAAAAACTTGAACTAGTTAACGCTTGTAAATAAGTGTTAGGATCATTTATAATAAAATAACTTTTATTTATAAAATCGTCAACAAAAGAAAATGGAATTAAATTCATTATTTTATCCGGTTTAGTTACATCACTTATACTAGGAAGTGGTAAAATAACTAAAAAATAAATAGTTATCATATATAAAATAAATGAATAAATAATTAAAGTTCGAAATTTATGAATTGCCCCATATTTATGATATTGATGTAAAATAAATGGTAATGTAAATAAAAAAGCGATTAAAGGAAAAATTAAAATTGCTATTTTAATAGCTTCAACATAACCCATTTTATCATCTCCTTTAATTATTATATCAAATAAAAATTGTAATAGTTATTACAATTTAGTCATTTTTAAGTTATTTTATAAACCATAGAATAATAATTAAATGAATTATTATTATTAATGGAACTCCGATTACAAAAGCTTTTTTCTTAGTTTTGTGGCGAAATAGATACATTGCTAAAAAGCCCCCAATTGCTCCCCCAACAAAACACATTCCTAATAAAGAGATTTCTTTATATCGCCATTTTTTCTTTATAGCACAAATTTTATCAAGAGCAAACACTATAAAAGTTATCAAGTTTATAATAATTAAATATATTAAAATATATTTTTCAAATAAAATATTTGTTATCATCATTATATTTTTCCTTTAATTATAAAATTTAGCCCATTTTTTATATTCTTTATAATGTTCTTGATAATAATATATTTTGTCAATATATTCTTTTTTTCTATTTATTAATTTATCTTTACAATTATCAATACCATTTTTATAAACAATTGCTGTTAGTTCATAAATAGGAAGGCCTATTGCATGACCAATAGTATGAACAACACCACACGCTTGACCAATGGCATGACATAAAGCAATATCTTCTTTATTAGTTAATTCTTTAGCTACAGCATGACAATTTAAAATTGCTCTTTTAGCTTCTGGCATTTTAATTTCTCCTTGTGCCCATAATTTAGTTTTATCTAAAACTATTCTAAATCTATCTTCATTTGGATATTTTTCTTCTAAATAATTAACTAATTCAAGAGCTAGATCTAAAGCCCATAGTGTTAATACTTTATGATTTTGTTCACTTATTAAAAACATCAAGTCTTGTAAAAAAAGACTTTTTTTGTCAAACAATATTTGATTTTTTCTTTTTAATTTTTCTTTAACTTCTAATATAACATCCATATATTTCTCCTAAAAATAAAATATTTTTAAACTCTATCAATTTTTATTAGTTTTGATTACAATTTTAATTATTTTCTATTTGTTTTGCTTCATTTAATAATTTATCAAAATCAGAAATATAATTTTTATCTTGAATCACTTTGTATTTTTCATATTCACTTTCTGCCTTTTCTACTGCTTGCTTATGTGAAATCTTTCCTTTTCCTTCTAATACTTCATAATGAAATAATTTCAAAGCATTTTCTACCTCGTTGGTCCAATCATTCATGTACATCGGTATATTTCTTTCAGCATTATTCTCAGCAATATCTAAAAATAAATTTACCAAATTATTTAAATTTTTTATTTCTTTTTCATCTAAATAATTTTTAGCAATTATACAATCAGATTTTAATATTTTTCCATCAGGAGAATTTTCCCAAGTAGTAAGCCCCATATTATTTTTTTTAGAATCTACTCTATTATAAACAATTTCTGCTGCTGTTTGTCCTGTAATAGCATAATGAAATTTATTTTGAATTGTTTTATAAAATGTTATAGCCATATCACTATTTCTATCATAATCCATAGAACATTCTGCAAAAATATCAGTAATCTTTTGATAAAACATTCTTTCACTTGTACGAATTAATTTAATTCTTTCAAGTAATCTTTTAAAATATTCTTGATCTGATTTTCTTGCTTTCATAAATCTCTCGTCATTTAATGCAAAACCTTGCACCATATATTCTTTAATTAATTTATTCGCCCAAATTCTAAATTTTATTGCTTTTTTAGAATTAACTCTAAAACCAATAGAAATAATCATATCTAAATTATAATATGGATAAACTCTTTTAACTTCTCTATTACCTTCTTTTTGAACTTGTGCAATTTTTGCACAAGTTGAATTTTGCTTTAATTCATCATCTTTATAAATATTATTGATATGCCTAACAATACCACTTCTATCAATATTAAAAAGTTTTGAAATTGCTTCTATATTTAACCAAACATCTTCATTTTCAAGTAATACTTCAACAGTTACATTTCCTTCTTCATCATTATAAAATAAAATATTATTTTCATTACCAATTAATTTTTCTTGTGTTTTTTGCACTTTCTATAACATCTCCTTATCGTTTTAAATTTTTTAATCATTTTCTATTAAAAGTATACAATATTTATTTATTATTGACAAGAAAAAAAGACTTATTCTTCAATATTTAAGTCTTCTAATTCACCATTTTCACTAACTATTTTATTAACACTTTCTTCAATGTTTTTTAATTGTTCGTCACATTCTTTAACTAATTTCATTGCTTCACTATATTTGTTAATTGAATCTTCTAAATCATTAGTATCACTTTCTAAAGTAGCAACAATATCTTCTAATTTTTTAATTTTTTCTTCAAATTTCATTATTTATCTCCTTTACATTTACTAATATATTACCATCATTAAACTTAATATTTAATTCATCATCTTTCTTAATCTTTTTAACACTTTTGATTAATTTGTCATCTTTATAAGTTAAACTAAAACCTCTTTTCATAACATTTAATGGATTAATAAGTTCTAGTTTTTCAATAATAGTATTTAATTTAATTACATTATTATCTATTTTTAAACTAATATTTTTATTTAATTCTTTAGTTAATAAAATTAAATTTTGTTTTTTGTTTTCAAATAATATACTTGGATTTTTTAAAACATAAGAATTTTTCAAACTGTCTAAATATAATTTTTTTAATTCTATCTTCTTTAATAACAATTCATTTATTTTATTATTTATTAAATCCAAATTTTGTTTTTTGTTTTCAAATAATATACTTGGATTTTTAAGTATATATGAGTTTCTTAAACTATCTAAATTTAATTTATAAATATTAACTTTTTTAATTATATCCGAACTTAATCTTATTTTTAATTGTTCAATATATTTATTTAAATCAACTAAATTAGGCACAGCCATTTCTGCAGCTCCAGTTGGAGTTGGGGCTCTTAAATCTGCTACAAAATCAGCTATTGTAAAATCAACTTCATGGCCTACTGCGCTAATAATTGGTATTTTAGAATCAAATATAGCTCTAGCTACTATTTCTTCATTAAATGGCCATAAATCTTCGATAGATCCTCCACCACGGCCAACTATTAATACATCTAGATCATAAGTATTGGCTAATTTAATATTTTTAACAATATCTTTAGCAGCATTATCACCTTGCACTAAACTCGGAAATAATATAACTTGTCCAATAGGAAATCTTCTTTTAATAGTTGATAATATATCTTTAATAGCTGCGCCAGTATTAGCAGTTACTACCCCTATTTTAGTAGGATATTTAGGAATTGTTTTTTTATATTTACTATCAAATAATCCTTCAGCAGCTAATTGTTTTTTTAATTTTTCAAAAGCAATATATAAATTACCAACACCATCTTCAATCATTTCATCAACATAAATTTGATAATTGCCAGTTGCTTCATAAACACTAATTCTTCCAGTTATTAAAACTTTTGTACCATCAGTTGGATTAAAATTTAATTTTCTAGCATTACCATTAAACATAATAGCATTTATTTTACTAGTTTCATCTTTAATTGAAAAATATAAATGCCCAGTTGAATGGGCTTTAAAATTAGATATTTCACCTTTAATAAATACTTTTTGCAGATTTACATCTGTATCTATTACGTGTTTGACATATCTATTTATAACACTTACACTTAAATACTTATCATTCATGGTCCACCATCTCATGATATACTTTATCTAAAACCGCATTAATCATTTTAGCAACACTTTCATCACTATATATTTTAGCTAATTCTACTGCTTCATTAATTGAAACAATACTTGGAGTATCAGTATATAATAATTCATAAATACCCATTCTTAAAATAGCAATATCAGTACTACCTAAACGATCAATTGTCCAATTATTTAAATATTTATTAGCAATTTTATCTAAATCATTTTGATATGTTATAACGCCATATACAATATCTTTAACAAATTCATTATCAATTTCTAAATTTTCTTTAATAACATCTTCTACTTCATAAATCATTTTATTTTTATCATAAACAACTATTTGATAAAGAATAGTCATAATAATTTTTCTTGCTTCACTTCTATTTAATTGTTCCATACATATAACCTCTTTTTCATTATATTCATTATATCACGAAATATGATATTTACAAAGATAAAATATTGAATTATTGATTTTTATAACATCGTTTTATTTAATATAGTCAAAGCTTAATAAATACATACTGATAAATTGTAAAAATTTCATGCGTCCCTACTATCTAAAAAACAATATCAAATCTATAGAATTGATATTGCTTTCATTTTTATAATTAAAAGTTACAACATATTATTCAATTATCTTACAACAACAATAGATTTTGTTGTTGTAATTTATTTAAAAATCCTTGAATTATATTTGCAAAAACTATTGTCATTTTTCAATTCATTGTATATCTCATTTAAATTGAAATTAGCATCAAATGAAGAATTGACTTTAACTGTATTTTCACAAATCAAACCAAAATAAAGTTTTCTTTGATATACAACATAAGTTGGTCCACTCTGGCCACCATCGTCATAAGAGATTACTTTTAATATTTCATTATTATTATTTAAATTTTCCTTATAAGTCTTTTCAGTTACTATTGAAGAGTTGAAAAACCAATGAAAACATATTAATAATAACATTAGAATAATTATTATATAAAATAATATACTTATTATCTTATTATATAACTTAGGTGATTTAACACTTTTAAAAACTATATATGATGAAATAAGTAAAAAACAGAAACAAATGATAAAATTAATAAAACTAATATCAAAATATATATTAAATTTATAGCTTACATATAAAATTAAAATAAAAAATATCTCTAACATCATATATAATTCTCCTCAAAAATAATTTTACCTATTTAAAAACATAACAAATTTCTTTAATCGTTTTTTAGACAAAGCCCCAATTTTTTAGTTAACTTTGAAATTTTAAAAATTCATAAATCATTACCAATCAGATTGTTATATTTATTATAATTGAATTATATCATACTTTCATTTTTTTGTATAGTTATTATTATTTCGCTATCTAATTGATTTATTGACAATCATGTTAATTTATGATACAATGTATTTGTCAAGGAAACTTGCATATAATAAAAAAAGGGAATACTTAACTTTTGCATGTTGAGTACTCACCTATTTTAATTTAGTGATGTACTTAATCTGTTAGATTGAGTACTATTTTTTTATACATAATATCAATAAAGATATTGTTAATAAAATGATAATTAATATTAGATATGAAATTAATAAATCTTTTTTCTTCATAATTATCAAGCCTCCTTCGTTTAGAATTTGGCAAGTACTCAACAGTCAATATTCCCTATGTATAATTATACTACAAATTAATTTATATAACAATAAAACCGTTAATTTTTAATTAATTTTATTTTGACAAAGATATTATTTTATGATACAATGTATTTGTCAAGGAAACTTGCATATAATAAAAAGGAAACATTCAGTTTTCTCATGTTGAATGTCTACCTTATTGGTTGAAGACATTTAATTCGTTAATGAATTAAGTGTCATTTTTTTATTACTATTATCATTACGATAAGAAGTGATAAAATGATAATAATGCTCCTTAAAATTTTTATAACAAAAATTCTTTTTGACATTTTATCAAACCTCCTCTCATTAAAGATTAGAGGTAGACACTCAACAACTGATATATTTCCTATATACAATTATACTACAAATTAACTTATATAACAATAAATTAACAAAAAGATTTGAATTTTATCAAATCTTTTGTTTTAATTCATATAAAAAATTAATAGCTTCAAGAGGTGTCATTTCTAAAGGATTTATTTTTTTAAGTTCTTTTTCTATTTCTGATTCTTCTTTTATCAAATCATCTAATGGTAAAGATTCTTGAATAATTACATCTCTTTTTTTCTCTTTATTTTCATAGACACTTAATATTTGTTTAGCTCTTTTTATTAATGAATCAGGTAAATTAGCTAATTTAGCAACATGAATACCATAACTTTTATCAATGCTACCATTTTTAATTTTATGTAAAAATGTAATATTACCGTTTTCTTCTACAGCTGATACATGAATATTTTTAAGACTTTTTAAATTATTTTCTAAATCAGTTAATTCGTGATAGTGGGTTGAAAATAATGTTTTACATTTAATATTATCATGAATATATTCAATAATTGATTGAGCTAAAGCCATACCATCAAAAGTAGCTGTTCCCCTACCCAATTCATCAAATAATACTAATGAATTAGATGTTGCATTACTAATAGCATTATTTGCTTCATTCATTTCAACCATAAAAGTTGATTCACCACTTACTAAATCATCAGATGCTCCAATACGCGTAAATATTGCATCAAATATTGGTAAAGTAGCTTCACTAGCAGGTACGAAACAACCTATTTGAGCCATTATAACTGTAATTGCTAATTGACGCATATAAGTTGATTTACCAGCCATATTAGGTCCTGTGATCAATAAAATATTAGTATTAGAATCCATGATAATATCATTTGGAACATATTCAGAATCAATTACTTGTTCAACTACAGGATGTCTATCATCAATTAATTTAATAACTCTTTCATCAACTAATTTAGGTCTTACATAATTATTGCTAGAAGAAACATTAGCAAATGCTTGTAGGCAATCTATTTCACTAATTACTTTAGAAATATTTTGTAATCTTGGAATATATTCTTTAACTTTATCTCTTATTTCAACAAATAATTGATATTCTAAATCAATAATCTTTTCTTCAGCATTTAATATTAAATTTTCTTTTTCTTTTAAAATTGGACTTATATATCTTTCACAATTAGATAAAGTTTGTTTTCTTTCATAACCATATTCATCTTTTACTAAATTAATATTACCTTTTGATATTTCAATATAATAACCAAATACTTTGTTATAGCCAACTTTTAAATTCTTAATACCAGTTCTTTCTCGTTCTTCATTTTCAAACTTAGCTACAAAATCTTTACCACCTTTTCTTAAATCTTTTAATTCATCTAATTCACTATTATATCCTTCTTTAATTATGTATCCTTCTTTAATAGTCATAGGTGGATTTTCATAAATGCTTTTATCTAACAATTCATATAATTCATTTAAATCTTCAATATTTTTATAAAAATCAATTTTAGTTAAAATATCTTTAATATTAGGTAAAACTTTTAAAGAATTTTTAAGTTGCAACATATCTCTAGCATTAGCTGACCCAAAAGCAATGCGCCCTGATAATCTTTCTAAGTCATATACTTCTAATAAGTATTTTTCCAAATCATTAGTTAAAATAAATTCTTCTAATAATTTTTCAATACAATCATATCTTCTTTCAATTTCATTTTTATCAATTAAAGGATTTTCAATAAAATTTTTAAGCAACCTTGATCCCATAGCTGTTTTAGTTTTATCTAATAACCAAATTAAAGAATGATTTCTTTGCTTTAATCTTAAAGTTTCAGTTAGTTCCAAATTACGTTTAGTATGGATATCCATTTTTAAATAATTTTTAGTTTCTTTCAAAACAGCTTTTTGTAAATGCGATAAATCTCTAAATTGTGTATAATCAATATAACTTAATAAATATTTAATTACTTCTACTAATCTTGCATCAGAAATATCTTCATATACATAATCATATTTTATTAAATCTTCTTTTTTATCGAATAAAGAAACCGTTATTTTAAAATTATTTCTTAATAATGAATAAATGTCTTTATTAAAATTTTCACTAACAACAACTTCTTTAATGCCAATACTTACTATTTCACTTACTAGTTTAGAAGGATTATGATCTAATAAAAATGTATAAATTGAACCTGTTGTTATATCGCCATAACTTATAGCATAACCATAATTAAAATCAATAATAGCACCTATATAATTGTTTTCTTTTTCATTCAATGATTCATTAAATAAAGTACCACTACTTACTATTTGAACCATTCCTCTTTTAACTATACCTTTAGCATTTTTAGGATCTTCTAATTGTTCACAAATACCAACTTTGTATCCTTTAGCAACTAATTTATCAATATAAATATTAGCAGAATGAAAAGGAACACCACACATTGGTATTCTTTCTTCTAAGCCAGCTGATTTACCTGTTAAAGTTAACTCTAGTTCATGAGAAGCTGTAATTGCATCCTCAAAAAACATTTCATAAAAATCTCCTAACCGATAAAAAACAATAATATCTTTATTTTGTTTTTTAGTTTCTATATATTGCCTCATCATTGGCGTTACTTTATTTATATCTACACTATCTAATGTCATACTACCACCACATTTAATATTTTACCAAAAAATCACAATAAAAAAAAGCATATCATAAGCTTTTATAAAAGAAAATTATTTCTTATTCATTCTTTATATTACTCCTGTCTCAAAAGCTTTTATATATTGCTTTCCATTGTAATTAGACTCAGTAATAATTTCACGTTTTAAATAACTTTCTTCTGATAAGATAAAACTGTCACAATATATTTTTGCTGTATATTCATTTATTTCTAAATATCCGTTTTTCAAAAGAAACAAAATTGGTTTTAAATCTTTAACAAAATAACCAGGCATTATATATGGATCATAATGATATAATCTATTTTTATTGCAATAACTTAATAAACAGAATTGCCTATATGTCGAATCAATTATATAAGCTTTATTTCCATTTTCGGTAGGAAAAATAACTATTACAAATTGATGACCAATTTTAGTTTTGAAAATATTATTTATATTTAATGGATACATATCCACTGAATTAAACTTATTACCAAAATTGATTAAAATATAAGTAGTTATATTAATACACATATTTAATAACGAATAATTAATATAATCATTTGCATTTGGAATAAAAGATTTTATTGTTGATGAAATAATATATTCTAAAATTTGAATAATTTCAGCTTCAGAAAATATTTTTTTGCTAGTTAAATTATTAATATTTTTAACAAAAGATAAATGTAAATTACTATCAATGTAATAAATTGGTTTAATTTCTAAATTTTCTAATTTATCCATCAGATTATTATTAATGGGATATCTTTTTTCATTTAAATATAATTTGACCATAATATTTCTAAACTATTCTTATCATTAATAGTACCAATTTTATTTAATAATTGTTCGTTAGTTATAAATAACACCTTCTTAATTTAAATAAACTTTAATTTTAATCATTATTTTTTATTTTCTTCTTCCAATTGTGTTATTTCGATTTTAGTTTCATCTAAATAATTTTCTAAATCATTTATTAATTTTGCATATCTATCCATAATATTTCCTCTTTTCTACTGAAAAAGTTATTTGCGATTTCTTGACAAATAACTTTGATTTAACCAAATTTTAATTATAAGTTTATTGATTTCTTAATACTTTCTGTTTAGAATTTATTCCTAAAGTTTCAGATTCATTAATCTTTTGCTCAATTAATTCGCCCATAATATCATTCCAAATATCATTACGTACTTTACATGTATTATTTAAAGTTTCGGTTTTTGAAGTAATATTTTCTTGCAATTCATTACGTTTTTCTTCCAATTCTTTTACATTTGATTTAATTTGTTTTTGTTCCATTGCTTTTGACATAGCAAATTCTGATAAATTATAATTTTCATGATATAATTCATCAACATCAATAGAATTAAAATACTTTAAATCATCATAAGTTGTTATAGCATATGCACCACCAACTAATACTGTAGAAATTCCCAAAGAAATAAATATTTTAGTAATTATGCCGGCGATTGATCCAACTAAAAAACCAGGTAAAATTAAACAAGCTGATAAAATCAAGGAAAAAATAGCAAACCACTTTAAAAAACGTAATTTTTTTTCTTTGAAATATTTTTTCTTACTTTTTCTATCTCTAATTTTATTTTTATTAATGTTAATCTGATCATTTGTTACACCAATAGTTGATTTTAAATTAGAAATACTAAGTTTCTTTTCTTTTATTTCATCTTCAATATTTTTAAGCTCTAAATTTAAACTTGCTAATTCAGTTTGTAATTTTGTTATTAAAATTAAATATTTGTCCATAATTTTTCTCCCCCTTCAAAATACACTGCATATTATACATATTAAATTTAATTTTGTCAAATTTTTATTTTTAATAAATATGTTAATTAATTGATTTTAAATAATTTATTGCATCGTCAATATGTTTAACTTCTACTAATTCTATATTCAAATTTTCTTCTAAAACAGTCAATTTTGCTTCTTCATAATTTTCGGTTGGAACAAAAAATATATCAGCTTTTTCTTTAACAGCTGCTTTTATTTTATGTTTAATGCCTCCTATTACACCGACATTTCCCAATTCATCAATAGTACCTGTTCCTACTATTTTTAATCCATTTGTTAAATCTTCTCTAGTTAAATAATCATATATAGCTAAAGACATCATAAAACCACCTGAAGGGCCTGATTCTGATTTTTTAAAATTAATTTCAATATTTTTGGATGAAGTTACTTCCTTAGTTTCACATAACATAATTCCTATTAATTTTTCATCATTAATCAAAACTTTATTTGCGTATCGTTCATATACAATTCCTTCATTTAAAACTTTAAATTTTATATTATCACTTTTATTTACTTCATTTAAAACCTCTTCTTTATTATTTACTTTAACTCCATTAACTTCTATAATTTGATCGCCAATTTTTAAATCAGTATCTGATTGCTCATAAATATAAATTATATTAATTTTTCTATTACTAATTTCATAATCTAAATCGGCTTTATCGAATGCTACCATAATTGCATTTTGATTAGCTTCTTCTAACAATAAATGATTCCGATAATCATTTTCTTCAATAGTTTCATTGTTAGCAACAACTTCTTCTTGTTTTATAATTTCCCAATCCTTATTAAATAAAGCATAAATAAGAGTTGGTATATTAGCTTTAAATTCAGAAATATATGCCAAATTTAAAGAGCCATTAATCGGATAACCATCTTCTACATCTAATCTTTCAGATACATTAATTAACCCTCCTGGAGCATCTATATAATATGGAAGTGGAAAAGTTAAAATAAAAAATGAAATAAATAATATCAATAAATAAATGTAATTTTGTTTTATAATTTTTTTTACGTAATCATATATTTTATTGAACATCGTGTTCCTCCTTTAGAAAATGAGTGATTTAATGAAAAAAATAACTAGTATACTAATAATGATATGTTTAATATTTTGTGGCTATGAAATATTGAGTGAATCAGCTACTATAATGAACGCTGTATCATATTCTTTTAATATTTGGATAAATAACGTATTCCCTTCTTTATTTCCTTTTTTTGTGTTATCAGAAATTTTAGTAAACTATGGTTTTATTGAATTAGTTGGTGAGTTATTCAAACCAATATTTGAAAAATTGTTTAAAATAAATGGCAATGCATCTTTTGTATTTATAATGAGCCTTCTATCAGGATTTCCAAGTAATGCTAAATATACTAAAGAATTATACTTGCAAAATAAATTAGATGAAAATGAAGCATCAAAAATATTAATGTTTTCACACTTTTCTAATCCTTTATTTATTTTAGGAACTATTTCGATAACTTTTTTAAAAAACGCAAAATTAGGATTGGTAGTTATGTTTTCACATTATATAGCTAATATTATAATTGGTTTGATATTCAGAAATTACCATCCGAGTAAAATAACAAATGATAAATTTTCTTTAAAAAAAGCAGTTTTAATGATGCATAACAAAAGAATTAATAACAATAAAAGATTTGGTAGTATTATTACTAATTCTCTTATTAATACAATCAACACCTTATTATTAATATTGGGTGTTATTACTACATTTTTAATAATAACAACGATAATAGATAATAATTTTCATTTATCAATATTAAATAAAACTTTTTTAAGCGGTTTTTTAGAAATGACACAAGGTCTAAAACATGTTAGTTTATTAAATAGTAGCAATAATTTTAAGGCAATTTTAATATGCACTATTATTTCATTCGGTGGCTTATCAGTTCATACTCAAATTCTAAGTATCATAAGTGACACTAAAATAAAATATAAACCTTTTTTATTTGCAAGAATAATTCATGCAATCATTGCTACTATTATTTGTTATATTATATTGATGTTTTATTCTCCAACATAAGTAATTTTAGCGTATCCATTTCCACTATTTCCTGTCATAGTTCCTTGACCATCATGTGTTGGCATACTAGTATTGCCATCAATCATAGTTGCATTTTCAAATATTTTGCCACTATAATGATATGAATCTTCTATTTTTGAATATGTAGTTACTTTAGGCGTGATGTCAGTAGCAGATTTTATTGCAATACAGCCACTATATCCTGAAACATATGACGAACCACCAGCACCAGTTCGACCATGTCCTGTAGATCCGCCATAATAGCCAGATCCACCACCTCCGCCCCAGCCATAAGTATTAGATTGTTTTCCTTGACCAAAACTACCTCCTCTAGCAGATTGGTAACTAAGTCCAGCACCTATCTGAGTGCCTCCAGTAGTACTATATATTGATGAAGTAAAGGAAGAATTTGAAGTTGTAGAGTTGCCACCAATCAAAGTTCCCCCTTCGCCGCCAATAGTAGTTAAAATATTGACGCCTCCAGCACCTCCAGCTGCTACCATAATTCTACTAGCTAGTGATGTTGAATCATTCCATGTACCATTATTTAATCTAAAGTCAGTAGCACCACCGCCACCATATGAATTACTACCTGAGTAATCTCCAGAATATCCACCACCATTATAACCACCTATATTAGTTACAGTGTTATTAGAGCCACCCTGACTACCAACATAAACGTAAATTTTCTCCCCCTCATTCAAATAAATCATTCCTGACGTATAAGCTCCTTTACCACCATTTGCACCTCCGCCTTGAGCTCCCCATGCTTCTAATTTATAATAACCAGAATGAGGTACAGTAAACATTTGTTCTCCACCTGTATAGTCATATTCAAAAGTAGCATCCTCAACCGCTACATATCTATATAAAACTTCTACTTGTTTATCATCATGAAATAACGCATACTCTATTTTATAAATTCCTAAATTATATGGTATATCCATATCTATAAATGGGTTAGTTACTTTAACAGTTGCATCACTTATTTCTTCTCCTTGGGAATCAACAACTGTATACCCTGAATCGTTATATTCATTAAATCTACTTATTACCAAATTGCTCTCTCCATTTAATTTAAGATATCCATATTCGCCATTATAATCATTAAATCCGGGTAAGCTTAAATTGTAATTTTCTGAATTATATTGATAAATTACATTTATACCATAATTTTGATTTTTTAAAAAATCATTGTATATGGGAATATTGATAATTAATAAAGCATTATTTGATTTTTTAGAAAAAGTACCAGAATATGCCAAATCAATAGAAGGATTAGATATATAGCTATTATCTGGCAAAACATCTTTATATGAGCCAAATTCAATTGAATTTTCATTATAATCTATCTTTAACATCTCATTTGAATTATCACTATATATAAAATTTAAACAATATGAACCGCATTTGGTTATATTTTTAATTGTTTTTTTACTAAAACTAGTATTAATCTTATCACTTATAATTGCTTGCATATTTAGCAATTCTGTTTTTAACAAATTAGCAATATATATATTTTTCAAACTAACAACTAATTGAAATAAAAATACTACTATTACCATTGTCAAAGAAAAAGAAACAATTAATTCAACTGTAGTAAACGCTTTTTTCATAATAAATCTCCTTTAAATATTTTATATTTCAGTTCCAATATAAGTTATTTTAACGTAACCATTTCCTATCTTAGCATATTGACTTATTGGACTTTCCGATACATTTGTGGTTGAATTTGTTAAAGTTTGTGAATCTGATGATGTTTTGCAATTATAACAATACATTGCTTTATTAATCAAAGAAGAATTCCCAATGTATCCAGAACCACCGCCACCGCCGCCGTTATTATTATTTCCGCCACCAGAGCCACCGCCACCACTTGAGACAAAGCCAATATTTCCAGATCCTGTACCACCACCGTTATAACCGCCGGTGCCACCATTTTGGCCATATTCACCTCTTCCACCAACATTTATATAAAGTACATCATTTTTATTTAAATATATATATCCCAAAGAATAACCACCATAAGCTATTTCATCACCTTGTGCTCCCCATGTTTCTAGCATATAATACCCAGATTGTGGCACAACAAATGTTTGTTCAGAACCAGTAAATTCAAAATTTTTATAAGTAAAATTAGTGTTTTTTGAAAACAATAAAGTAGCATAAGTTTCATCATTAAATTCAACAATTAATCTTTGATTGTTTTCAGTAGAGTTATTAATTTTCTTTACATAATTTTTCATTTCTTGAGAATAATCAGTATCATCTATGCTATTTTTTAATTCTGATATATCTTCTTTAGTAAATAAAACTGTTTTTATATTTAAATTATCAACTAACAATCTACAATATAAATATTCATCAAATATATAATTTGGACAAGATGTTATATCAACATATTCTCTATTATCAACTAATTGAATTAATCTATCTAATCCATCATTTTTAATAAAATCTCTTAAATTATTAACTAGATATAAATTATTTACATTATCATATTTAAATGAAGATTTATAATTATTATTTAAGGTTACAAATTGTGTATAAACTATGACTAAACTTGTCATAATAATCACTGAAACAGCAATAGTTTCTGCTAATATAAAACCCTTTTTATTATTTTTTTTCATAAATATCTCCTTTAATCTTGTATTTATCTTAGATATATTATATAATATTTTTAGAATAAAAACTAGTCCTAAAAGAAAAAAGAGGTTGAAAATATGATTAGACAATTTGATTTTGAAAAAATACCAGTAGTAGAAGTTGTAAATGAAATAATGGTGGACGCAGCAAAAAGAGGTGCATCAGATATTCACTTTGATCCACTAGAAAATGAAATGCACATAAGAATTAGAATTGATGGTATTTTACATAATTATGCTGTTGTTCCTAATTCAATAAAGAAAAATTTAATTACTCGTATTAAAATTATTTCTGGAATGAACATCACAGAATCTAGATTACCACAAGATGGTGCGATTAAAGCAACATTACAAGATACTAACCTAGACCTTCGTGTTTCATGTATTCCAACTAATAGTGGTGAAAAAATAGTTATTCGTATCTTAGATTACTCGATGAGTTTAGCTGGTGTTGAAAATTTAGGTTTTAGTGATAGTAATTATAAAAAAGTTCTTCAAATGATTGGTGCTCCAAATGGAATTATTTTAGTAACCGGTGCAACTGGTACTGGTAAATCTACAACTGTTTACTCTATTTTACAAAGATTAAATACTGAAGCAGCTAATGTAGTTACTGTTGAAGACCCAGTAGAAATGAATATTGAAGGCGTTAATCAAATTCAAACAAATAGTGAAATTGGTTTGACTTTTGCCGCAGCACTACGTTCTATTTTACGTCAAGACCCTAATGTAATTATGATAGGAGAAATTCGTGATACAGAAACAGCTAAAATAGCAGTTCGTGCATCTATTACTGGACATTTAGTGTTATCTACAATTCACACCAATAACTCATTAAATACCATTGAACGTCTATTAGATATGGATGTTGAAAGATATTTATTAGCAAGTTCTTTAGAAGGTATAATTTCACAAGTATTAGCGCGTAAATTATGTCCTCATTGTCGTAAATTAAGAAAAACAAATGAATACGAAAAAGAATTATTTAAAGAGGTCCTAAATAAAAATGTTGATGAAATTTATACTACTGAAGGATGTGAAATATGTGGTAATGGATATTCTGGACGTATCGCAATTCATGAAGTATTATTATTTAATCAAGAAATTAGAGATGCTATAAGTGCTGGTATTAGACGAGATAAATTAAGAGATTTAGTATATCAATCTGATGTTAATACTATGTTAGAAGATGGACTAGAAAAAGTTTTAATGGGATTAACTACAGTTGAAGAAGTATTAAAATTAATTGAATTAGAAGATGATGAAAAAGGTTCTAAAGCTTATGGTTTGAAGAGTGCCATTAATAATACAGTCCTTGCTAACACAAATGTAACCGGTGGAGAATTTAAAATGAATAATTATTCAGAAATACAACAAAATGATAGTTCAAAGCAATTTGAACAGGCTACTGGTTCACAAATAACTTATCAAGATCCTAGCAATCAACAAACTATGTCTAATATATCACAACAACCTATAGTAAATCAGAACATACCTACTCCTATAACAGCAACAAACAGTCAACAACCAATAGCTACAGCAAATCAACAACAAGCAATACCACAAACTTTAAATGATTTAATAAACAAAGCAAATTAAGGATAAAACCTTAATTTTTTTAATAAAAAAGACAACTAACGTTGCCATAAAATAAATAATACTAAAATTCCTAAAATTATTCTATATATCATAAATAATTTAAAATCGTTTTTCTTAATATACTTAAGTAAAAATGAAATACATAATAATCCGGTTATAAATGAAATTAAAATACCTGTTCCAAATATCATTAAATTATCTAATATAATATTTAAAGTATCATCTTTAATTAAACTTAATAAAGAAGCTCCTGCGACAACCGGAACAGATAAATAAAATGAAAACTTCGCACTATCTTCCCTATCTAACCCTAAAAACCTACTAGCTGTAATAGTTGTTCCACTTCTAGAAAAACCAGGTATTAAAGCAAATACCTGAGCACATCCAACTAGCAATGCTTGATACCATTTCATTTCCTTAATATTAATTGATATTTTAGATTTTTTATCAACTAAATAAATTATAATACCCATAACTATTAATGCAATTGCAATTAACCATAATTGTTTTCTAAAAAACGAATCAAAAATATCTTCGAACAAAACTCCGACAACACCTGCTGGAATAGTAGCTAAAATCAAATACCAAAATAATTTTCCATCTTTAGTTTTAACTCCTTTAGTTAATCCTTCAAATAAAATTTTAAACAAATCATTAAAGAAAAATATTATAATTGCTAACAATGTACCAAAATGTAAAGCTAAATCAAAAGTAAGTTCAATATTGCTTCCAATATTTGTACCTATTCCAAATATATCTCTAAATATAATGAGATGAGCAGAAGAAGATATTGGTAAAAATTCTGCTATTCCTTGAATTATTCCTAAAATTATTATATCTATCATATTAAATCACCTTATTTATTTTATCATACTTTCCATAATAAGTATATGTTTTAATCAATTATTTTATCTCTTTTACTATATATACAACCACAAAAATCTTGTCTATATAAGTTATATTCTTTAGATAATATAATGCTTTTTTTATATCCTTCTTTTTTCTTAAAATCACTTACCAAATACTTTACATTATATTCTTTTTCTAAATTTAAACCTATTTCGTTTAATTTATTACTATTTTTAAAAGGACTTACAGTTAAAGTAGTTCCAAAAAAATCATAATTAGAAGCTAAAGAAGCAGTTTTTCTTAATCTTAATTCATAACATTTAAAGCATCTATTTCCCCCTTCTTTACAAGATTCTAAACCTAATACCGTTTTATGAAATAAATCATTATCATAATCACAGTCTAATACTTTAATGTTAAATAAATTGCATAATCTAATTTGCTCTTGTTTTCTTTTATTATATTCTTCAATTGGTTCAATATTAGGGTTATAATAAAGAATTGTTATATCAAAATAATCTTTCAAATAAGTTATTACATAACTACTACAAGGAGCACAACAACTATGTAATAATAAAGTTTTTCTTCCATCTAAATTATTTATTATTTTTTCTAATTCTAATTGATAATTCATAAAATCACCTAATTAATTATACCACAAAAAAAAGATGTTTAAAAATTAAACATCAACCATTCTGGTTTAAAAATCATTAAAACACCAATCAATAGCATCAATATTCCGCCTATTAAATGCGATAATTTATTATATTTAGTTGAAATACCAGTTAATTTTAAAGTTTTCATAGCAATAGCAAATATAACAATATCATCAATTAAGAAAAATAATATATAAATTAAAATATATAATAAATATTGCAAACTATTCAAATTATTGATAGCTAATATTTGAGTAAAGATTAAAGGTAACCCTGAAGAACAAGCAAGTTCAATTAAGTTAACTGAAACAGCCAATCCCATAACACCTAAAATAGCTAAGTAAAATGTTTTTTTATTGTCGATTTGTTTTACTATTTTATTAATTCTTTTTGCTATTGACTTTCTTTGTTCTTTATCAACAACAGCACAACCATTATCTTTTTTTCTTTCTTTATAATAACTAGTTAAATTAATTGCTCCACCTAATAAAGCTATTAAAGCTATTATAAATCTTACCCAAACTATTTCTGACAAAGTTATTGCAATTTGTAACCATGCTAACATGAATCCTAAATATACTAAAGCGGATGTAATTAAAAATGTTAATCCAATAGTCCACATTTTTTTTCTATCTTTCATAGTTACAATAATTGATAGTAAAAATAATAATACCCACATTGCACAAGGATTAAAGCCATCAATGAAACCTACAATAACTGCTACTAATGGTAATGATACATCTTTAGGGTCAATATCACCTAATATTGGTATATTATATTCTCCTTCTGGAGGAATTATTTCATAATCTACATCTAGATCATTTTTTACTACATCAACAATATCAACAAATTCATCAGTGTAATATTCATAAGCAGCTTTAATTTGATTTTTAATGGTTTCATTAAATCCGGTAATTCCCGTTGTACCTATAACAGTATAAGGAACTGTTTTATCATTATTATTTAAAGCTTTTCTAACATTACTCAATAATTCATCATTTTCTTTATTTCTAGTTGTTTCATAATAAATAATATTTATGTCAGCTTCTTTTTTGTATTCTTCTAAAAATTTTATTTCTTCTTCACAAGTACTACATAGTTCTGAATAAAATAAATGAATATCTAAAGCATTAACTTTAGGGATAAATAATAATAAAGCTATTATAAATATTATTTTTTTCATTCGAAACACCTCAATTTATTTTCTATTTCTTCAACCGATTTCTCCCCTACTAATCTTGTTACTTCTTTGTCATCATCCAACAAAATAAATACAGGTAAAATATCCCCTACTTTATATTTACTTATTATATCTTCATCTAAATCATAATCATATTCAATATGCTCAAAATTCGGGAATCTTTTTTCTATCTCTTGCATTCTAGATCTCATAATTAAACATGCTGGACACCATACGGCGCTTATTCTAATTAATTTAATATCCAAACACCCCTTCTAAACTATCATCGTTTTCAATAAAAGTATTAACATCTACTTCGGTATATTCATCTTTTGTATTTCTAACAACTATTTTTTTTATTCCAGCATTAATTATAAATCTTTTACAAAACATACAAGGCATAGCATTTTTAACATATTCGCCTGTACTTACTTCCTTGCCTACCAAATATAAAGTTGATCCTATTATATCTTTTCTAGCAGCACTTATAATAGCATTTTGTTCAGCGTGAACACTTCTACACATTTCATATCTTTCGCCACGTGGTATTTCTAATTTTTCACGCATACAATAACCTAAATCAGTACAATTTTTTCTACCTCTCGGCGCTCCATTATAACCAGTTGAAATGATTTCATCATTATTAACTATAACAGCTCCAAAAGCTCTTCTAGCACATGTTGATCTTTCCAAAGTTGCTTCTGCAATATCTAAATAATAATTATTTTTATCTACTCTCATATTAACTCCTTATAACAAACATCAAATTTTTCTAAAAAATATTCTATATCACTTTCTTTAGTTAAGTGTGATAAACTTATTCTAAGACTTGATTTAGATCTATCTTCATCTTTAGTTAAAGCATAAACTGATTTTGAACTAGTACCAGTTGAACAAGCTGTTTGTGTTGATATATAAATATCATATTTTTCTAAAGCATGTAACATTGTTTCAGGTTTAACACCTACAACACTTATATTTAAAACATTAGGGATACAATGTTCATTACTATTTATATAAACTTTATCATACTTTAATCCTTCTTTTAACATTTTATTTAATTTAGATATATATTCATGTTTTTTATCTAAATCTTCTAATATCAAACGCATTGCTTTAGCAAATGATGCGATTAAAGCTGTAGCAGGTGTACCACTTCTAAATACAGTAGTACTTTTACCACCATGAATCAAAGGTTCTAAAGTAATATTTTCTTTTTTATATAACATACCTATTCCTTTAATACCATAAATTTTATGAGCTGAAAAACTAGCTAAATCAACATTAGTTAAATCAATTTTTATTTTACCTAAAGCTTGTGTCATATCAACATGAAAATAGCATTTAGGATATTCCTTTAATAATTTACCTATTTCATCTATAGGCTCTATAATACCTATTTCGCTATTGATATAACCAACACTAACTAAAATAGTTTCATCAGTTAATAATTCTTTTAAATTATTAATATCAACCCTACCAAATTCATCAGTTTTAACAAAATCAACTTTAAACCCTTGTTTTTGTAGATATGTTAAAGGTCCATATATTGAAGAATGTTCAAACTCTGTTGTAATAATATGTTTGCCTCTATTTTGATATTTTAAAGCAATACCTTTAATAGCCATATTATTTGATTCTGAAGCTCCACTCGTATAAATTATTTCACTTTCTTTTATATTTAATAAATTACTTATTTGTTTAGTAGAAGCTTTAATAATTTCGTTAGCTTCAACACCTAATTTATGTAATGAATTAGGATTTCCAATATATTTTCTACTAACTTCTACAAATGTATTTAAAACTTCTTCACTAGTAGGAGTGGTAGCAGAATAATCTAAATACGTCATAACACACCTTCTTACATTTATAATTTTATCAAAAAAAAAGAAGAATGTAAATTAAATATGCATTCTTCTTTTTAATTCTTCTTTTACATCTTTAAATTTAAATATTAATAAACTTATAAAACATATTAAATTTAATAATATAGAAATAATAGAAGGAATTTTATTTGATATACCAATAACAATAAAAATTAAAGGAATAACGCCTATTAAAGCAATACATATAAAATAAAATATTTCTTCATCTAAATAATCTTTAAGCACTATAGAAAGAATAGCTAAATTAATACTACAAATAATACATAAAATAGGTATTACATATGTAATTGACCAATAATGAAATCCCGTAAAATAATCCCATAAAATAGATAAAATGCTTAAAATAACCAACTGACTTAAAATGGATTTAAATAAACTTTCTTTATTATTAAAAGCTGTTTTTAAAATAATAAACAAACAAATAAATCCTAATACAACAAATATACTAAAATGATATTTATTAATCATTAAATCAATAGTTATACAAATTAAAGAAGTAATAATACTAATTAATAATAATATTTTAAAAAAAGTAAAATATTTCTTATAAATATTAGGGATAATTGGAAAAACATTATCTTCTTTTTTACCAATTAATTTATTTTGACATAAAGGACATATATCAGAATCAGTTTTTATTTTTAAATTACATTTTTTACAAATTCTCATTCTTCACCTTCTATCTTGTTGCTAGTAATTATTATATCTATACCAAAAGAACTTAGTTTACGATAAAAGTTTTTAATTATATCCATATTTTCAAATATGGAAGTAAATGATATATTTAATTTATCATAATAAGAACACATTGATATTTGCATTTTATCGGTACTTACGTATACTTCAAAACTATCAATATAATCTTTAATTGTATCATCTACTTTAATTATGCCTAAATTAGTAACTATAGTAGTTGTTTTAACAAATTTGATTATAATTTTTAAAACAATGTTTTTAATAAACAAAGGAACTAATCTAATTAAAAAATTATGTTCGAAAGTAGCAAATTTATTCATTGATTTAAACAAATTTTCTTTTTTTAATTCTTTTTTTAAATTTTTATCAACATATTTTATTATCTCTTCTAAATTATCAGAACCTTTATATTTTAATTTTATAACACTAAAAAAATTTCTAGCAGTTTGTGATTTAAAATATTTTCTTAAATTAACAGGTATGTCAATTGTAATAAATTTATCTTCATCTTTTAAATTCATATTTTCTTTAATAGCCAAAATATAAATACTAGTAATTAAACCAGTTAAAGTAGTATTATATTTATGGGCCAAATCGATTAAATCTTTAGTATTCATGCAACCATTAATTACTTTAATTTTATTTAGTTTCTCTCCTTTTATTTGATATATCTTATCTAAATTATCTATTTTATTTAATTGAAATTTATAATATTTATTAAAACTATCACTACTTTTTTCATTTAATGATGTATCATAATCAAAATTAAACTCTTTAAATTCGTATTTTTTACTAATATAAATATGAACTATCGTTTTTAAGAATTCTAAAGCACCTGTTCCATCCGTTAAAGCATGATATACTTCTAAATTAATTCTATTTTTATAATAATTTACTCTAAATAATAATTTCTTTTTCTTTTTACTATAGATAGGACTACATATATCCTTTTTTTCTTCTTTTACAATTGGATTGAAATCAGTTGTTTCTAAATAATGCCAAAAAAATCCTCGTTTCAATACTGATCTAAAATTAGGAAAAAAGTTTAAAGCTTCATTAACTGAATCTTGTAATAATTCTTTATTAATATCTTCCTTTAAAACACATACAAATCTAAACACTTTAGGATTTTTTTTATTACTAACAGGTGGAAATATTTTGGCAGCATTATCTAATTTAAACCATTTTGTTTTCAACCACATCATCTCCTAAAAAGTTGTTTATATAATTATAACATTTATTTATTTCTTTTTTGTTAATCGGTATTGTAAAAAAACCATGAATATTATCAATTCGATACATTTTAACCTTATTATTAAATTTTAATAATTTATTTCCATAGGCCTCTCCTTCATCTCTTAATGGATCTAAATTAGCAGTTATAATTAAAGTATCTGGCTGATTATATAAATTATCAGCATTTAAAGGTGATATATATTTACTAGTTAAATCTTTCTTATCTAAAACATACAAGTCTAAATAATCATTAATTCGTTTGTTAGTCAAAATATAATCATTTCCATTTTGTTTAACTGATTCAAAAATGCTATTTTCATCATGAATATGATAAGTTATTGGATATAATAAAATCTGCTTTTCGATTTTAAATTCTTTCTTTTCACTAGCAATAATTGATACTACACTAGCTATATTAGCTCCTGCACTATCACCCATAATAATTATATCATTATCAATAAAACTATCTTTACTATATAAATATTTAGTAACATTATAACAATCTATTAATCCATTAGGAAAAGGAAATTCAGGCGCTAAACGATATTCTACTGAAATAACTAAAGAATTAGTATTAGTAGCTAAATCATAACAAGTTTTACTATAATTACTAATATTACCTGTAACAAAACCACCACCATGAAAATATATGATTGTTTGATTAACTATTTTAGGAATAAATAATCTTACTTTAACATTATGATCTTTAACTAATATAAAAGTATCGATATATTTAACATTTTTTTCATTAAACACAATATCTTTTAATATTCTTTCTTTTTTATAATCAATATCTATTTTAGACAATTTAGTTATTATCTTTTTAGTTATTTTTTTCATATTATCACCTATTTAATTATATCAAAAAAAGATGAATAATCATCTTAAAATTTTACTTCACTTATAAATTCTTTATCAAATAAAACTAATTTATAAGCATGTAAACACAATCTTTTATAATTATTAGTACCATATTTTTTATCTCCTAAAATAGGATGACCAATATTACTTAATTGTACTCTTATTTGATTTTTCTTACCAGTTTTAATATTTATATCTAATAATGAATTGTTATTTATTTCTTTTATTTTTTTGTACTCTGTGATAGCTAAAACACCATTGTTAGATACATATACATAATGATTTTTATTTTCTTTTAGATAGTTTTTTAATATATCGCTTTCTTTAGTAACACCACTTACTAGAGCTTTATATCTTCTTTCTACTTTATTCCAATTGTTTTGTAAATAATTTTTAATTTTAGTATTTTTAGCAAACACAATTAATCCAGATGTATCCTTATCTAATCTATGAACAATAAATATTTTGTTATTTTTATTATTCTTTTTAACATAATAACTTACTAAATTATATAAGGATATTTCTTTACCATTTGATATAGTTAATAAATTATAAGGTTTATCTACTACTATTATATCTTTATCTTCATATATAATTTTAATATCTTTCGATTTGTTATATTTATTAATAGTAACTTCATCATTTATTTTTAAAACATAATCATACTTAGTGACTATTTTATTATTAACTAATACACTACCGTTTTTAAGTAAAGTTTTATAATTTTTAAATTGTTTTAAATAGTCAATTAATCGTTCTTCTTTTTTTATAATCATAATATATCACCAATATAAGGTACTTCAATTAACCTGTTTTTTAATGTTTTTACAAGTTCTTTTTGTTTAAAAAAATTTTTCTTCATTAATAGCTTCTCTATTTCATAATCAGTTAATTCATAAAATCTTTTACCGTCAAAAACAATATGCAAAAACAATAAATAAGTACTTAATCTATCAAACTCTTCATCTATTTCTATGTTATTTGAATCTATTCCTAATTGTTCTAAAAAATCACATGAAATAGATGATATAGCCTCTGAGTCTAAATTATCAATTGAACAACTATCAACATCACAAAAAAACACTTCTTCAGGAGATTTTATTAAAATATTATATGGATTTATATCAGATAAAATTATATTATTTTTATGGTATATTTTTAATAAGTTAGAAATTGTTTTGAATAATGTTATTAATTCTAATCTATTTGGATTTAATTCATATATGTTTAAACCATCAACATACTTCATAGAATATCCTACAAAATTAGGATCAACTATTTTTTTTAAAGGACATATTAATCCTTCTAAATTAATTTGAGATAAGAGTTCAACTTTTGTTTTTTTTAATTCTAAATCTTCATTTCCCATATGAAATACTTTATAAGCAAAATGTTTATCATGATAAACTCTAGCATCTGTACCAAAACTTATTAATTGTAATTTTTTTAAATTTAATTTATTTATATTAATACTTTTCATATTATTCACTTAACCCATACTTTTCTACATATTCAGAATAGCTCATTTGTTTATCTCTATATGTACCATCAAATTTTATTTCAATCAATCTATTACTTACAGTTTCTATTAATTCTTGATCAAAAGTAGAAAATATAACAACACCCATAAATCTATTTAAACCTTCATTTAAAGCTGTAATAGATTCAATATCTAAATGATTAGTAGGCTCATTAAATAATAATACATTAGATTTTTCTAACATCATCTTGCTAAACATACATCTAACCTTTTCTCCTCCTGATAAAACATTAACTTTCTTTAATACTTCTTCACCAGAAAATAACATTCTACCTAAAAATCCTCTTATATAACTATCATCTTTATTATCACTATATTGTTTTAACCAATCAACCATATTTAAATCATTAAAATATTCATCATGATTCTTTTTAAAATAACTTATTTTTACATTTCCACCTATTTTAATAGTTCCACTATCGGGTTTTATATTACCACTTATTATATCTAGTAAAATAGTTTTACCTATTTCATTATTACCTATTAAAGCTATTTTATCATTTGGTCTAATAGTTAAATTTAAATTTTTAATAATATTTTTATAATTTATATTTTCTAAAGTAATAACTTCTTTACCAACATTTTTATCAAAATCAAAATTAATATAAGGATATTTTCTACTAGATGGTTTAATTTCATCTAAAACAATCTTTTCTAATGATTTTTTTCTAGATGTTGCTTGTTTAGATTTAGAAGCATTAGCCGAAAATCTTCTAATAAAATCCTCTAATTCTTTAATTTTTTCTTCCTTCTTTTTATTAGATTCTTTCATTTGTTTTTGAATTAATTGACTAGATTGATACCAAAAATCATAATTACCAACAAATAAAGTAATTTTATTATAATCAATATCTAACATATGCGTACATACTTTATTTAAAAAATGTCTATCATGAGATACAACTAAAACAGTATTTTTAAAATTAATTAAAAATTCTTCCAACCACATAATACTTTTAGCATCCAATCCATTAGTAGGTTCATCTAATAATAATATATCTGGTTCACCAAACAAAGCACTAGCAAGTAATACTTTTACTTTATCACTATCTTTTAAATCTTTCATTAACAAATTGTGCTTACTATTATCTATACCTAAACTATTTAATAAGATAGCTGCATCACTTTCTGCTTGCCAGCCATTTAAAGATGCGAATTCTTCCTCTAAAATTGCTGCTCTCATACCATCTTCATTAGTAAAATCTTCTTTCATGTATAAATTATTTTTTTCAATCATTATTTGATATAATTTGTTATTACCCATTATAACTGCATCAATAACAGTCATATCATCAAATTCATTATGATTTTGTTTTAAAACAGATATTCTTTCACCTTTACCTATTATTACTTCACCGGTAGTAGATTCAATACTACCTGATAATATTTTCAAGAAAGTTGATTTCCCTGCACCATTAGCACCTATAATACCATAACAATTATCACCATTGAATTCTAAATTAACATTTTCAAATAATGTTCTTGTATTAAATCTCAAACTTAAATTATTAACTTTTAACATAAATATCACCAACCAAATAAGTTTATCATATTAACATAAAAAAATCTAGTGTTTAAACTAGATTAATTATATGTTAAATAAATTGCACCTTGCCAATTTATCGGCAAGGTGTGTCTTTTCTTCGTTTATACATTACTGTTATTCCTACAATATTTGCTTATTGTAACTTGTATTATCAGAGTTCTATGATAATATAAATTATCATAGAAATTTAATTATCATAGAAAAAAAAAGAAACTCTTATAAATAAAGGGTTTCTTTTTGACTTT
>CALVSO010000020.1 GCA_944359055.1 uncultured Bacilli bacterium
AAAAGATAAATTATCTACTGCTTTTATTTCTTTATATTCTTTTATTAAATTTTTAACTTCAATTACATTTTTCATTTTACACTCCTTGCAAGTTAGAATTACATATAATTTTTATTCCATTTCTAAATATATTTTCTCATTATCAAAATAGATTTCTTTCGTTTTATTATAAATACAATCTACTTTTTCTATTTGATTAATAAATGTCTTGGAATTAGATTCTTTAATTTCATCAAATTTATTAACAAAATTATCTTTAATATTTTGCCCTGTTTGTTTTAGATTTTCTCCTCTTTCGTTAAGCCAAGAATCAACATTTTTTATTTTAGCCTTTTCAGCAATATTTCCTATTACTTTTCCCGCACTACCAAGACCAGATAGTACATTTCCTTCTAAAGATTTATTAGCATTCTTTTTGATATAATTTAAAGCATTATTAAAAATATCTGTATATTCATCATCTAGCGCATCTAATTCATCTTTTTTTGATAAAAGATACTCACTTTGATAATTTCCTAAAAGA
The DNA here is from genome assembly GCA_944359055.1 of uncultured Bacilli bacterium. Classification (GTDB taxonomy): domain Bacteria; phylum Bacillota_I; class Bacilli_A; order RF39; family UBA660; genus Faecisoma. Next base: position 524 of record CALVSO010000020.1, read on the forward strand.
AGAATTTCCATTAAAGATGAAAAAGAATAAATATATAAAGATAATCTATAATATTTAAATTTCTTTTCTATGTCACCAATTATTGAATTCATAGTAATATTAGTTGTAAATATTTTATCTTTTGATAATTCATCTTTTATTTGTTTTTTATAAAATAACATATTTTTATTAGCAGTTCTTTTTATATCCATAACTTGTTTATGATTGTTTACTAAATATTTTTCATCTTCCAAATTAAACTTAAAATCATAAATTGATCTATTTAATATTTCTAAATCTGATTCAATTTCAGATTCTTTTTCATCTTCTAAAAAAGATAAGATCTTTTTATTTAATTCTTTAATTTCTCCTAATTGTGCTTCAATACCTGAGAGTGCAACAGACATCATCATTACAGTAGGATCAAGTGCCATAACACTAGTTGAATTTACTTCTTTAAGCTGAGCTAGTTTTGAACTTCCATCTCTTTTTTTGATTGCTCCCCAAAAACTTTTTCCATCTTTCATTGCTTTTAATGAATCATTTTTACCAAGATTAGTAATACGATATAATTTATCTGTTGTTTTAGAATTTTGTTTTATTATGTTTTTTATGTTATCTGCTGTAGAGACTGCTATTGGACTAATTTCAGATAATTTTGATATCGTTAAACTATAAGAATTAGTACTTAAATTTTCTTTTCTTATATCTGCTAATACATAATTATTCATTTCTACTAAATTATAATTATCCATATCTTTTTTAGTAGTAATTGTTGTTAAATTTTTGTCTTGTTCAAAATTTTCACTTTTCTTTTTTAATTTATCAAATATACCCATAATTCATCACCTATATTTATTATTATACCATAAACTTTTAGCATATTTTATTAATAGTAGTATTTTAAATCTATATATTTATTAAACACTTATATTCATATGCTACATCATACTTTTTAGTATAAATACTACTTATTCCCCTAGTAATTTTATAGGTATCATTCATAAGACAGAAAGTTGTAACGTAGTCTAATAAATGAAACTTTTTGCCTAAATTATCAGAAAGTGTATTTATACTTTCTCCTGTCTTAATAAAAATATCTAATTTAATTTGTTTATCACTTTGTTTATGAACTATTATTCTATCTACTATTTCATTAAATATATCACTATAACATTTATCATCATTTAAACAATTATCTAACACTTTTTTTAGTTCATTAATTTTATTTTCAATATAATTTTTATCCTGCTTGTTATTTTGTAATTCATTTAATCTGTTTTGATTAGTAATTATTTCTTCATTAATTAAATCTACCTGTTTTTTATAGTCCTCTTTAGATAAATACTCCTCCATAACAAGTTCTAGTAATTTATCTTTTTTATTATTAAACATTAAAATTTTGGATTCTATATTTTTTATTTCAGATTCATTATTATTCGTTTCTAAATAATTCTTACAATCATTTAATATATCATCAAAAATATGCTTTCTTCGTTTCAATAATTTTTTAAACATATCTTTAAAAACTATATCTAATTCATACTCAAATACTCTAGGATTAGAGCAACCCTTTAAACTTTCTTTCCGGTATACTTGGCATTCCCATACAGGATTGTTTTTTCTTTTTCCAGCACTTGACCTGTGATAAGTTAAGTTATGACATCCACAATATATTTTACCCGAATAAGTATATCTATTTTGAAATACTGCTTTATTGACTGCTCTATTTGTAAAACTATCTTGTCTTTGTTTTAATTTAATATTAGCTCTTTCCCATAATTCTTCTGATACTATTGGTGGAACATTTTCATTATCTTTATAAATGATCCAATCAGATTCATTAAGTTTTTTCTTTTGCTTAGTACGATAATCTAACACTTTAGTTTTATGTCCACAATAATATCCTTTATATTTAGGATTTTCTATAATTCTTGTAAGTATTGTAGTATCTATTCTTTTACCTGTTCTACTTTTATATCCTAAACCAAATAAATATCTTGATACTTTAGATAACCCATCAGTAGTATTAGCATATCTATCAAAAATTATTTTAATCATTTCTGCTTGTTCTTCATCAATTATTAATTTTCCTTTATCTTTTACATAACCATAAATATTAGAACAACCTAACACTACGCCATTATCAATACTTCTTTTCATACCAAATGAAACTCTTTCAGAAAGTCTCCTAACTTCATCTTGCGCAATAGACGACATCATTGTAAGTCTAAGTTCAGAATCAGGAAGTATTGTATTTATATTATCATTTAAGAAATAAACACCAACACCATTAGATAAAAGTTCTTGTGTATACATAATACTATCTAGTGTACTTCTTGAAAATCTTGATATTTCTTTGGTTAATATTAAATCAAATTTATGCCTTTTAGCATCTTCAATCATTCTTAAGAATTCTTCACGTTTTTTAACCTGTGTACCACTAATACCTTCATCAATATATGAACCTATAAATTCCCAGTTAGGAACTTTACTAATATAATCATTAAAGAAAGATATTTGACTTTGTAAAGAATGTAATTGTTCATCTTTATCAGTTGATACTCTTGCATAAAAACATACTCTTAAATTTAATTCTTGTAGTGGAACACCTTTCATAATATTATTCCTAACTGTATATAAGTCCATAACGCACCTCCTAAGTTAATAATTTATAATTATTTAAATCATTTATATATTCATCATCTTGTTTTTGTTTTTCAAATTCTATTTTATTTAACAATTTATTAATACAAAAATTATACATTCCATCATCTATAACTCTTTTTCTTTTTAAATATTCAAGTAATTTAATACTAGTTTCTATTTCAATTATTTTAGATGGAATCTTATTTATATTTTCCATATACTTTGTCCTTTCTTTTAAGTTTATTTTTATAAAAACTAAAAAAGAACTTAAGGTATTAAGTTCTACAAAAAATTTGAAAACTTAAACACCTCAAAGGACAAAATTAGACTAAATCATCATTTGAAATAAATTAAGTTTTCAAATAACAATTTAGTTTTTAATATTAATATTTTAAAATTCTTCTAGCTATTTCATAGCCATCAATAATATCAGGTAAGAATTCATCATGTTCTATAACTAAGAATAATTCTGCAAGTAAATCTTTCTTTTCTTTAAACGGTAATTTTTCAAATACTGGTATCAATTCTTTATATTTTTTTGGATAAAGACGATAAAGACTATATTTATAATTCCAATACTCCTTAATCTCAATTAATAAATAACGATAATCAATACTACTTGGATTAAATATTTCAATATCAATACTATCATCAAGTAAACTAGGATTAACCTCACTTAAACTATTAATTTGATCTCTATCCCATAAGTTAAAAACATAGCTAATAAATTTTAGTTTATCATCTCTATCAAGTTCATTTATTTTTATAACTAATTCTTTTACTTCATTACTTGTATTTTTTAAATACATAACAAACACACTCCTTCATTTTCAATTTAAGTCATTTTAAGAGACTTTATTTTTTATACTAATAACTGATTAAGATTAATATTAGAGTCTCTTATTTCTTAAATTAAGCATCAATAAATTAAAATTTAGTTTTAATATTTATCACTTAAAAAAATAAATTTTGCAAGAGTTTTTTATAAAAATTTTTTAATTTATTTTTAATCTTATTACCATAGTATTTTACCTTTTTCCATTTTAAATTCATAATCCTTTTCATATCTTTCTACATAAGATCTATATCCTAGTTCTAATAAATAGATAAACATTTTATTCATACTAAAATTATTTTTGATTGCTAAAAGATGTATTCTAGTTTTTAAATTATTATCTATTCTTAGTGTAGTTCTTTCAGTACATCTCATAAAAATTTTCCTCCATTCTTTAAAATTATGAGTAGCCACTTTTACTATTTTTAAGCTATTTTTTAAATAAAAAATACTGCATATTTTTAATGGGCATAAGGAGAATGACACCATAAACTTATATATACCTTATAAAATAAAGTAAATATAGTGGTGTCATTACTATTTTTGCACTTGCAAAAATGACTACTTTTTAAGTAGTAAGTGGCTACTCATGTATAATTATTCCTTTAATACCAACAAAAAAAGTGACTACTCTTTTTAATAAAAGTGACACTCTAGACTATTTCATTAAAAATATGTGCTTCCTCTAGTTTTTAATTCATCCATCACCTTCTTTTAAAATAAAAAGAGAAGAACACGTAGTTCCTCTCCACATAAATTTTTCATATCTTACACTATTATAACTATTGACAAGTACAAGTCAAGCTCATTTCATGTCCAATTCATGTCATACCATGTACAATTTATGCCACAAAAAAATATGCAAATTTTCTTCACAGTTCATGCATATTTTACTATATTATATCACTTGACAAAACTAATTCAAGTCAAATTTAGTCCGTTTTTGGTACGAATACATACCTTTTTGATACGTTTGTAAATTTATAACAATCACAGTAATAATATAATTATTTTTCTTGTATCATTAGTAATTCATTTTCCGTTAATTCTCTTACATCACCAATTTTTAAATTTTCTGGCAAATACAAATTACCTATACAAATTCTATTTAGTTCAATTACTTTTGCTCCATAGCATCCAAACATTCTTTTAATTTGATGATATCTTCCTTCACTAAGAATTACCTCAGCTGTATATTTTTCTTTTATATTTAATATTGCAGGTTTACAAACCCCATCATTTAATTTTATTCCTTTTTCAAATCCTTCTTTCATTATAGAAGAAACAGGAATATCGATTTTAACTTCATATACCTTCTTTACATGTTTGTTTGGAGCTAAAATATTATGTGCGAATTGTCCATCATTAGTTATAATCATTAAACCTGTTGTATCTTTATCAAGTCTACCTGCAGGAAACAAATTTCTTTTTTTGTATCTTTCTGGCAAAAGATTTAATACACTATTTTCTTTAATTACATCAGTTGTAGATACAAATCCTTTTGGTTTATTTAAAATTAAATAAATATGATTTTTTATATCAATCTCTTCAGCACCAATTTTAAGCGATATGTCTTTTTCATCAAATTTACATTCTGTCTTTTTTACTTGTTTATTATTTACATATATTAAACCTCTAGAAATTAATTTTTTTATTTCTTTTCTACTATAATTTGTTTGTTCAGATATTATTCGATCAATTCGCTTAATAATATTCACCTCCCATTTTGATAATGATATTGATTAATTTATAAAATTAAAACTCTCAGATACTATTTTTTTTATATTTATTGTTTTATTCTGATTTATTTTATTTGAAATAAAAGTTAAATACTCAATATTCCCATCACCACCTCTAATTGGAGATGGTGTTAGTTCTTTAATATAAAATCCTTTTTCATTAAAGTATTTTATTAATGAATTAATTATATCAACATGAATATCTTTATTTAAAATTATCCCTTTATATTTAGTAGCAACTTCTCTACCACACTCAAATTGAGGTTTAATTAAGCATATTACATCAATTTTTATTTTTTCTGAACAAATTTTTTCAATAATTTGTTTTAAAGAGATAAAGGAAACATCGCAAACTATAGCATCAAGATTAACAAAATATTTACTTTCCAAATCCTTAAAATTAGTTTTTTCATGTAAATCAATTAATTTATTATTTCTTAATGATTCATGTAATAAATTTGTTCCAACATCAATTGCTATTATTGATGATGCTCCATGTTGAAGTGCGCAATCACAAAAACCACCTGTACTTGAACCAATATCCATTATTTTTAATCCTGTCATATCTATATTAAATTCTTTAATTGCATGTTCTAGTTTTAACCCACCCCTAGATACATATTTTAATTTATCATTTTCTTTAATAACTATTTCATCTTCAGCAGAAACTAAATAGTTCATCTTTTCTACTATTTTTCCATTGCATAAGACTAACTTTGCTTTTATTAATTCTTGTGCTTTTGCTCTAGATGGTACTAAATTTCTAACAAACAATTCTTTATCTATTCGATTGGCCATAGTAAAATACCTCCTAACTTAATATTGTAATTTATTTATTATTTCATCTAAAATATTTTTGTTTTTTTGAGATTTAATATAAATTCCAAAATAATCTAATAAAGAAAGATAATATTGCTTTTCATATAAATATTGTTCAGCTCTTTCTTCTAATTCATCTAAATTAATATTATTCAAAAAATTAAAATAAATACTTTTTGACTCTCCACTATAATCTACTTTATCATTAAATATATAATTACCTAAATGATAAAAAAAGCATTCACGATTATTAATATTTTTAATATTGTTAAAAGTTCTTTTATCACCCAATCTTACAATAATATCAAATAAATTTTCTAAATTTGCAATATCTAATTTAGAGGATATCTTCTTATATAAATTTAATGACTTTTCCAAATTTCCTAAATAATAATGATAGTTTGCTTCTTCTAAGTTACTATTGTTTTTCCTAATAATTTTTTTTATATTATGCGGTACAAATTTTACTTGCTTATCAATTCTAGAAATTATTCGTGATTCATAATTATTATCTAAAAAGTTTATTCTATTATTTTTTGAAATATAATTATACATTCTTTCTTCGTTTTTCTTTCCATCTTCCCACTGACTTTTCATTCTTATATCATGATAAATGTGCAAGCAGTGTGCAGATGGGACTGGGATTAATTTTAGATTATTCTCAACTGCAAGTGATACAAATAATGTATCATCACATCCCCAACCAACAAGAAATTCTGCAAAACCACCAAAAGATTCAAAATTCTTTTTACTGACAGCAAATAAAAAGCCATAAACCATACGATATACTTGCCAACAATCATATATAGCATTAATATTATTACTAACCCATATATTTTTCTTTGTTGGATAATTTAACATCATGTTAGTTTCCAACATCATATTGCTTCCAAAACTCCCTTTAAAATCATATGTAAATCTATTATCTAGCCAAAATTTAGGATTATAGTTATTAACATACTCAATAATATCTTCTTCATTTTCTGGAATATCAAATACATCTTCCCTAAACCCAAAACAAATAACATCATGTAAGTATTCTTGTTGTCTTTTAACTATTTCATCTATTGTATATGGAAATAATAAAATATCAGAGTCTAAAAATATAATCATTTCGCCAGTAGCATTTGATACTCCTAAATTAATTCCTTGTGCTCTTCCAAGATGAACTTGTTTAATATATTTCAAATTAAAATTATAATTATTACTATTTATCAATTCAAATGTTTCATCATCTGAACCATCATCAACAAGAACAACCTCAAGTTTATCATTAAAATTATTGCAAATGTATGTATTTTCAATTGTTCTCAAAGTCATTTTTAATGATTTGCAACTATTCCACGTAGAAATTACTAAACTAACTTTATATTTGCACTCATTTAATGGATAGTTATTTATCGATTCATAAGGTTCACGATTAATTGACTCTTTAAACCTTAATTCATAATCATCTTTTATTTTTTTATAATCATTAATAAAATTTAAAATTTTATCTGTTGTTTTAAAACTTCTTATTTTTCCCATGCAGTCGTTCCTTCAATTGGGTCATCGCTTTCATTAGAATATCCGCCTAAATAATATTTAACTGTAGCCATTTGGTTAGTTAATACTCTAACATTGTTTTTTATTAGTAATTCCATCATTTTTTCATCTTCCGGCCTACATTCTTCATAATCTTCTTCTGTATATTTGTTTTGAATTTCTTTATCATTAAATAACTCAGCTCTTAATAACCACACATTGGTATCTACTGTATATCCAAATTTATCATGCCAAATATTACTTCCTGGAACTACAACACCAGCATTTTTCATATAATTATATGTCTCTAACTTTTTCTCTTTTGTTCTTCCCCATGGCCATTCTTCTTTTAAATATGGTGTACCATCTTTATACATAACTTCACGATATGAATGAACTGCACTACAATTATTAGCAACTGCATATTTATATAAATCAGAAATATGATTTGGATAAAATTCATTATCATCATCTAAAAATGAAAACCAACCATTTCCAATTTTATGAATAGCATATGTTCTTAATCTTGCCAATACACTAGGTCCACTTTTATCACCTGTCATTCTATTCATATACACATATTCTATTTTTGGATCATTTTTATAATCTGATTCCAACATTTCAAATGTTTTTGGACATTCATCTATAATAATCAAATGCTTTATATTAGAATATGTTTGTTTTCTTACAGTTTCTATAGCCCTTTTTAATAAATTTGGTCTATTTTTTGTTACAGTAATTACAGTAATCAATGGTAATTCATTATTCATAATATATTTCAACTCCTTTAAGCTTATTATTGTAGTATTCAGTAATTTTACTTTCATCTCCATACAACATATGTACTTGAGATTTATATAATTTTACTGCATTAATTTTATCATTTACAAAATTACTATCAAATTTAATTTTTACTTCATCAAGCGATTCGCACATTTCTGGTAGCATGCCTGTATAATAAAAATCTAAATAAAAACTAACTTTATAATTTTCACTTTTTAAAATTTTCCCGACTTCACTAACGATAATATGATCTACATGTGAACCGACACCTAATGGGAAAAAAATCAAATCTTCTTTTGTTATATAACGTAATATCGCATTTTTTATATTTTCAATTAATTCAGAATCAAGTGGACTTACTTTTGAAAAAATGGATTCTTGACTAGGATATATATATTCATTATTAAAAGTTCGGTATATTGAATCAAAAAATCCTAGCATTATATTATTAATTTTCAAAAATTTACAAACATTTATATTTTCATTTTTTCTATCAGAAAGAGGATTCTTTAAATTCCAATATGCATGTAACATATTAGCATATTCTGAAAATGGTTTTTTAACTTCTGAAAAAACAGTAATTAAATTAACTTCATTTTCCATTTTATCCCTACTCATTCTTGCCCCACAAGATCCAACTGCATCATCATAATGTGGACTAATATAAAATATTTTCATCTATAATCTATACTCCTAAAAAATTAGCCATCAAATGATAATCAACATCGAATAATTCTCGGTAAACTTCAAAATTCCATGCAACATCTTGATATGCCCATAATACTGCATCTTTTCCAGCACTAATTATTATATTAGCATATTCATCACACTTTTTTTGATTTCCTAAAAAAGCATATGATAAATATAAATAATATAAGTGCTCTAACGCATCAGGTTCTGCAACCTTCCATTTTTCACGTTCATATGTTGATTTTTCCATTAATTTTTTATAATCTTTGCCAATTAGTTTTAAATAAATTGCATATGAATAATCAACCGCAAAATGATGTTCTTTTTCACTTAAATACAATTTTTCCCACATTTTATAATAATTCATTGCTTCATTCTTTCTATTAGTAATCATATATAATTCTGCAAGTTTTCTAATTGACCACGCATCAGTATTACAATCATTTATTGACTTGATAAGAATTTTTTCAGCTTCTTCATAATTTTTTTGTGTTGCTAATTTAAATGCTTCCTGAGGCATTTTCCAAGATTCTAAATACATAATCTTTCCTCTACTAGGAGGATTATTTAATCCATACCCAAACACCAATAGCTTCTTATTTAAATTTTTCCATTTGTGATTTTTACAACATAAACTTATATATTCACAATCTTGAACAACATTTTTATCCATTGAAGCATGCGGAAATTCAATAGATTTAGCAATATTTCTTCTAACCATAAAAGCTGAATTATCACATCTTCCAAGTTCAGGATAACCATCTATATTTTGTTCATATCTTAAATCTTCTGCGCCACATAGTACCAAACCAACATCTGGATTTTCATCCAATACTTTGACCATTTCTTCTAAATAGTTGTCCTTATAAATATTATCATCATCTAAAAAGCATAAATAATCACCTAAATCTAAATTTTTAATTGCCCATCTTAATAATGGATTCGGTGTACCATTAGGCATATTAGCACCAGGTTCTTTTGCACCTAACGCAACTGAAAAACCTAAAGAACTCCTTTGAGGATTTTCATACTCAGTTGGTAATATGCCATCTCCTAAAACATAGTGATGATAATTCTTATATGTTTGTCGATCAACACTTTCACACGCCTGCTTTAATGATGGCCTATTTAAAGTTACCGTAACTATACTTACTTTATTCATTTTTATTCTCCTTTATTGTTCTAAATAGTTCTACATATTGTTCAGCAATTTTATTTAAATTATATTTTTCTTTAACATATCTTATATCAGATTCAACATCTATATTACTTTTACCACTTAAAATTATTTTAGTAGCTTCTTCTTTTGTTTTAAAATTAAAATGAGATTTTCCAACCGGAACAACTTCATTTAATGCTCCCACTCCGTAACTTAATACAGGTGTCCCTACACTTACTGAATTTAACAAAGTTATTCCAAAAGTTTCAGGAAGTTTAGATAAAAATAATGTAAATTCACCTATTTTATAATAATAAGGAATATCACTATAATCAACCCACTTATGAAATATAACATAATTATTCAATTTCTTTTTATTTACATATTCCTTAACAACATCAATATTATGTTGTTCTCTTTCAACATTTATTTCTTTTGCAAGTGGTGGGTTTGGGATCAATAAGCGATATGAGTCATCACTTTTTATTAATTCTTCTAATATATCAATAGCTTCAAAATGTCCTTTATCTAAATCAGGTCTATGCGGAAACAAAATATACTTTTTATTTTTATCATAATCAAAATATTTTTTTATAATTTCTTCATTTACATCTACATTTAAAAATATTGGATCAACATAGCAAGGAATTTTATATAAATTGCTCGAGTCGATATAATCTTTAATTTGGTTTTTGACAAAATCAGTTAAACAAACCATCTTTGTCCATCCACTTTGAAATATACTCATTAATTCTCTTTCATAACATAAAGTATTTAATGATAATAATTTAGGTTTATTGCTTTGAATAGGAAAATTGCGATCAATCATCCATATTATGTCAGTTTGTTCCTCTAACTTCTTAATTTTTTGAAAATTTTCATATATATCTTTTGGAGAAACAAAATCTCTTTCCATATCAACTAAAGAATGTTCGATTTGAATATCTTTTGCAAAATCAAATCTATCTCCATCTGGACATATAATTTGAAATTTTATATCATTATATTTATTCTCAATATATTTTATTAAATCTTTTATCCATACTTGTACACCACCAGCTAAATGATCTTCATACACAGGATAATATAGGTATATTAATATTCTCATAATTTACTCCCAATAACAACTTTCTTCTATTTCTTCTGATTTTTTTATTGGATTTTCAATAGGAAAAATCCAATTTTCATTCCAATATTTATTAACATCTAATTTAGTACAATATCTTTTAATCTTTATACCAAACCAGTTTGGTAAATAACTACATAATTCAATAGCAGATTTACCCATATTTTTTATACGACTAGAAAGAATATAACCATATGCTCCACAACAAACTAAAGCAATATCAAAATCAATTTTAAGAATATCTTCTTCCATTTTATCTAACACATCAAAATACGAATTAAAGCCTAAATCATTACCTAGTTGTGTTTCATAGCTTTGATAAGTTATAAGTTCAAATTTTGGATAATCATTACAATAAATCTTCTTAATATTATTATATTGCTTTTTAATACTTTTTGAATAAGGACTTATAACTAGTATTTTTTTACCATTTAATAACTTAAACCATGAATTATTAAATGGAATTGTTAACGATTCCCAATCAAAATTATAAGATTGTATTTGTAAATTATCTAAAGTCATTTTTAATCCAACAGCTAATTCATCATTACCATAGCATAAATTAAAATCACAGTTTCTAATTGCTTCAACATGTTGAATTGCAAATTCATCTATATCGTCTTTGATATTATTTCTTGTAAAAAATCCAGATGTGTTTAATAAATAATCCGCCCAAAATGAATTATAATTAGATATTAAATTTCTTTTTTTATGTAAATACTCTTTTACAATCCATAATTCTGTATTGCCAACTCTTGCCATCATAAATGGTTCATTATTCTTTATTTTTTGTTCAATTAAAGTTTCACTATCATAATCAAACTTATTTAAAAGTTCATATAATTCATAAATAATTTTCATATTATCAAATAACCACTCAAGATACACTTTCCAATATGAATAGTTTTCTATAGCTAATCCAGTGTTACCCTCAACATATAATTCTAATATGTCATTTTTATTCTCCGATTTATAATTAGTAAATAATCCTTTTTTTATTTCATATTTTAAATTGCACTTTTTAAATAATTGTTCTAAGTATAATGCTATCTCATTATAACCATATATAATTGCTTTAGAATATGAAGATAATATATTGCTATCTACAAATGTTATTAAATCTTTGATTTTATCAATCACATCATTAATATATTCATCATCATAGCAAAAACCAATTATCTTATTATTATCTATAATAGGCACATATTCTAATTTTGTCTTAGTCAATAAAGTGTGTCCATTTTTGTAAATATCATCAACATTTAAAAACTCATTATGTTCCTTATAATCATTAGTAATATATGATTTAATAACACCATTATTTGTAATGAAAATAAACTTGTTATTACTATCTTGAAAAAAAGCATAATCAATATTGTTTTTATTAGTAATAAGATATTTACCTTTACATATTCTTAACCCCATGCTACTTTCCTTTCTTGTACATCCAATCTTCTGAATTTATGTTTGCTAAACTCTGACTCCATTCAAAAAATGGCAAATCTTCACGATAATGGGCACAATAATCACACAATTCAAATGGTTCCTTCAATCTTTTTTTTATTTCAGCTCCTGTAATTGAATCATAGATATTTATTTTATTTGTTTTATAATTATATTTGTTTTCAAAACGTTCATTATAATATTTAATTGTTGTTTGTAATGGACATGAAGATATAAAACCATTTTCTAAATTAATACAGTTACAATTTTGTAATGTCTTAAAAGGATACTTTTCTTTAGAGTCTAATAATATTGGCTTAAACATACTAATATGTTCTAAAAAAAGTTTTACTTGCTTACTTTTTAATTTTTGAACAATTTCATCGATAACATTAAAAAGTGGAGGGTATACTGATATATCCAACATAATATCATTAATTTTGACAAAATCTAGCATTTCATCACTTATATTCTTTAATAATAGTCCATTTGTTACAATTCTTAAATCAGAATAAGGATACACTTCTTTTAATGTTTCAACATATCGTTTTATCTCAGGGTTTAAAAATGGTTCTCCTCCCATTATTCTAATTTTAAAAATATGAGGTATTAATTGTTTTAATCTTTTTATATCCTTAAAAAAAGTATCAAAATTTTTAAAAGAAGCTGAAGCTAGAGGGGCAAAATGAGAACAACCTTTGCAATTCAAATTGCAATGATCATTTATATTTATCTCAATATAATCTAAATATGTTACATCACCATACTTGTAAAATTTATCAACATCAATAGCTTCATCACCATAAATCATTTCAATTGGAATAAATAATATATTATTACAATCGAATCCAATCGTTATCATATAATTATATATCTCATCTGAGTTTATATTGTCAGAAATAAATGAAGGAATGATTATTTTTTCACCATTATAATTATTTTTTAAAAAATAGGCACTTTTGATATCGTTATTAATTTCATTTGCATCAACAGTAATTCTATATTCATAATTAAATCCTTTTTTTTCTAATATTTTTGTGACATTATCACTTGAATATAATACGTACTTCATACAATTAAATCCATTCATCTATTTTTTTATTAGTTGGTTCCCATTCTAAAGAATAATCTTTAACATCTGGATTGCAATATCTACAGAAAGGAACAGGCTTACTTAAAAAATCAAATATTTGGTCCTTATCTTTTACTTTATAAATATCAATATAATCTTCATCACACACTTCAAAATTCTTATCAAAATATTTATTAAAGTGCTCTATATTTGGTATCAACGTACATGTATATAGTTTTCCTTCTTTAAGCATAATGCAATTATTTGAAACAAAACACTTAAAATAACTTCTTTTTGGATTTCGTTTACCATCTTCTTGAAGCTTGATATTATACCAAACTTGTTCTTTGTCAGTATTATCATAGAATTCAAACATAGCATTATATTTATCTGCAGTTTTCTTCATTAATTCATAATCTAATTTCAAAGGATATTTAGTTACAGATAATATAATATTATACTTACTTAATGCTTCCCAAAATTCAGGTTTCATTGAATTAACAAGTATACCATTAGAAATCAATCTAATTTCAGTTAAATCAACATCTGGAAAAGCTTCTCTTGTTTTTTGAAGATATTTTATAACATCTTTATTCAATAATGGTTCACCACCCAATATATGAATTGATTTTGCCTTTTTATCAAATAATTCAGACATTCTTTCAATATCCTTTTCAAATTGTTCATAGTTTGTAAATTTTTCTTCCGCTAATGGTGAAAAATGGTCACATCCCTTACAATTTAAATTACAATGATCATTTAAATGGTATTCAAAAGAAATATAAGGGCCTCTCATTTTTTGTAGAGATAATTCTGTTATATCTTCCACTTCCTTTGCCCAATACTCACATTCTTTTTTTAAATTATCTATTTCATTTTGCATTTTATCAATTTTTTCTTCTAATGATAATTTTTCAGACATCTTTGTCACTCCATTTCTTATTAAATATTTCATTATATAATTCTTTATTTTTATCAAATTCGAGTAAATCTGCAAATTCTAATAACAAATCCAGATTGCAAGTATCATCATTAACTTCTTTATATATTTCCATTAGATAAACACAACTATATCTTAAATGATCAAATAATAATTCTCTTTCTTCAATTGAAACATCATTTATCAATAGTTCAAAAAAACTTTTTATGCAATTTACCTGATTGTAAAATCTATCTTTTGTATGCAGATGAGTTAATGTTGCAGTATTGGCAGTATCATGTCTTATCCAATTATATACACTTTTAGATATTACTTTAAACCTTGGATTTAATAAATATAATTTAGCTAAAAATAATCTGTCTTCTCCTTGATATATATTATTAAATTTTACATTATTATCTACTATAAATGATTTTAAATATAATCTGTTCCATATAGTAACTGATTCAAAAAAACTGTTGAAAGATGAATCTAAAGGTGTAATAAACTTTTCAATAGTTCCATCATCATAAATTATTTTATAGTTTCCTATAACAATATCATTACCTTTCATTTCGCTCAATAACATTTCAAATGTATCTGAATTAATTGTATCATCGGAATCAACAAAAAATACGTATTTACCTTTTGAATGCTTAATTCCAACATTTCTTGCAAATCCAGGACCTTTATTATTGCAACTATATATTTTTATATTATGATTTCTAATATTTTTAATAAAATTAATCGTATTATCAGTTGAACCATCATCTACTATAATTACCTCATAATTTGTATAAGTACTTGAAAAAATACTATTTAAACAATCCAAAATATATTTTTCTGAATTATACGTTGGTATTATAACACTAATCATTTTTATATCCTTCTAATATTGAGTTAAAATCCACAATTGATCCATGCTCTAATATTGTTTCAATCAATTTATCTAAAAAATAATAAGTTTCTTTTCCTATTCTTTCATGATGTAATAATATTCCAATACATGTGTTTTCCGATTCTATTTCGGAAATTATTTGATTCAAAACGTAATCTTCGCCACCAAATGTATATGCATTATCCCAATCAACTAAATCAACTTGTGAATTTATTTCAATCATTCCATTTGAATTTATTTGATTTTTCCAATAATTAGAAATTGCCAAATAATTATGTTCTTTTAACAATTTTTTCGTTTTACTTCCAACTTCAAACCAAGGTGGAATAAACACTTTATTATATTTATCTTTAAATAAATTAGACAAGATTCTATCACCATTAATTAATTCAGCAGCAACAATCTCTTCTTTTCTTGTATCAGGATATTCGCTTAAATCATTTTTTAAATAATTTGTATGAGAATATCCATGTTGTCCTATAACATAATTATCATATTTATCTAATATGATTTTTAATTTATTATCGCTTAGCACTGGTATAGCAGCAATTAATAAATTGATTTTTTTACTTTTTAAATACTGCATAAGATTATCAAGTGATTTATTGTCTATTCCAGCATCATCATCCCTAAACCAAAATTTCGTTTTATTTTTCTTAATTAAATCAGAAACTTTATCCCACAATAATGACTCTTTATAAAATGGTTCAATATTAATATTTATGTCATCATTTTCAATTTTTATTTCCACTTTTTTCAAATAATCGTTGTGAATTTGTTCTAAATAATTATCTTCTAAATCATTTAATTGCTCAAATGAAATATTCGGAATGTTATAACATTTATATCTATTCATGAAGTCCTCCTAACTTAATTTAGTTATCTCCGGTCTATAAAACCCATACTTATAATTCGATATAGATTCGTTTACACAATTTGTTAATATCTGATTCAATGAAATCACATTCAAATCATTATGTTTTATAAATTGTTCCAACTCAATCGTAAAATCATCTAACTTATTTTTAGGTAATCTAGGTAACGTAATCATTATATTATTAGTAAATCTTTGAGGATTATCTAATATAGTTGTAATTTCACTAAATAGTTGATCTTTATTTAAAAATACAACTTCCTCATATTCAATTTTATTTATTCCTGTAAGATCATACCTTGTGGTATAAAAAGATTTCCTATTTAACTCTAAATTTATATCATTAACAAAAATAAAACTATTATATTTTGGATAATCTAAAAAATTTATATCTGACATATTTAAAACAGGAATGCTATCAATAGTTTTATTTTCAGTCAAATTATAGACATTTTTAGGTAATGATAAAGCGTTACCATTAATTAAGTTATTAACACATATTTGTACTTCTTTATTCTTAATATTCTTTGTTAATGTATTTAATATTTCATTTGCTACATTTTTTGTATTATTAATTGGTTTAGCAGAAGTTCTTTTATTATTATTCAACAATTCTTCTATTTTTGAATCCATATTATCTAAATTATCTACATTTATATAATCAATACCATAAATTTCAGCAAGTTCTCTACACCAAACATCTTGATCTTCCATATAAGATATTCCAGGAAGTAATAAGACATTTTGCTTACCAGCTAATGTCTCCATTGTGGTATTATATCCTGGTCTTAATATAACTAAATCAGTTTTTGTAAACAAAGCATCTAAATTAGTTTCGAAATCTACTATTCTTATATGTTCATTGATACTTTCCTTATACTTTTCTTCCAAATATTTGCTATATGGCCCAAGAACCAAAATAGATTGAACATTCATATCTTTTTTTACCAAATTATTAGTTACATCAATAACTTTATCAAATATTTTTTCACAAATATTATTTCCAATATGCCATCCACCAGCTCCACAATTTACAACAATGTTCTTTTCAAAATTATTCAAATTATATTTTTTTTCAACTTCTTCTTTAACATCCTCAGTTGGTTCATTAAAAACACCATTCAAATACACAATTCTATCAGAATATGTAGCATAATTTTTTACTTCTTTAGCATTTATTTCATTAATAAATACATCTTTTTCTTTTAATACAATTAATTTATCATATTGATTTAGCACTCCATTATAGAAAAAGTTTTCAAACTCAGTAGAATTTAATCTATTCATCAATAAAATTTTTGATATATTTTTTGTTGCAGGAAGATTCATATAAAAATCTTCAGGATAAGTATCTTCTATTATTAAATCCGGATGAATATCTTCAATAAGCTTATTAATCAAATTATTCATTATTAAGATTTCGTTATTAGACTTTAGTGAATATAACATTGGAAAATTATATACTTTATAATCATAATTATCAAATATCACTGTTGATTTTGCTTGAGTTATAAACGAAATATCACATTTATCTTTCATGTATTTTGATATAGTCAATGCCAACTTAAAGTGTCCAAACCCGATACCATTTTGTAACATAAATACAATTTTTTTCATTGGATACACTCCTCCATTAAAATACTTTTGATACAGTTGAAATTGTACTTTCTAATTCATTATAAAGTTCAAAATTTTTCGTCCAAACTTGTATAACAACATCAGTACCTTTTCTATTTAGTTCTTTTTTAAATAATAAATTACTATTTAAATCTTCTTTCAAGCAATTTGCAATATCCTTACTTTGCTGAATTCCACACATTAAAACAATAATTCCTTTTTCATCCAAATTAGCATAAACATTTTTAATTGCTTCTACTACTGATGAAGTAGCATTATTGCTAAAAGGTACCTCAGTTACAATGGCATCATATGATTCAGATAAGTGAACATTTGCTGATGAACCAACTATATGTTTTGCCCCATAATATTCTAATCCAGGCTTTAATGTTTCATCTATATCAATACTAGTTATATCAACATTTGGATTAATATATTTATACATATATATTATTCCTCCGCCTCCAGCAAATGGTTCTAGTACTTTATTTTCATTAAACGGAATTGACAAATTTACTAAACATCTTGCGTCTTCTACTGGAAGAGCACGTCTACCCATATCTGTTCCATTTCCTCTATAACCATTTAAAACTTTTTCTTCACCATTATAAGAAACAATTTTAAATGTTCTATTATGAGGTGATTGCTGTTCATATAACTTTTCATCTTGTTTATAAATTGTTTCAATAGAAAAACTCAATCCTTTCCATACTAATGGATTAATAGTTTCTATATTAGATTTGTTTTCACATATTTCAGAATCAAAGTTTAATAAATAAAATTCGTTAAAATACCCTATTCTATTTAATCTTTCAGTTAATGCATCCATCTTATCTTTTGATATTAAAAAAGATACAATACCTTTAACATCTCCTAAAGGCCCATTTTTAATAAAACGAAGACCCAAATCATAATTCATTAACAACATTTCCATAATTGCTAATTGCTTTGATTTTATTCTAGAATTTCTTAATCTACAACATACAACATTATTATTTGAAGTTAATTCTTTTATATTTTTACCATCAATTTCAACATATCTTTCCATAAAAACTCCTATATTTCTATCACTTTTTCAACAGTGAACATATCACCAGTACTTTTTTCTAAATTTTTTTCTAAAAACTCATAATCAACCAATTCTTTAATTTCATCGCTTGCTAAATCTTTATATTTGTCTCTGGAAATTTGAGTCAATTCTATGAAATTTCCAACAGTTCCCAAACAATAACTGCAAGCCTTCAATGGCTTATCATCATTTATGTACTCATATAATCTATCTTCCAAATTAGAATCATCTTCAATTTTAATACCGTTTGTATCCATATAATTATTTTCAATATTACGTGATATTGCCATAGCTTGTGGACATTTAAAAAAATAACCTTCAAAAACATTAAAACATTGCCAATCATGAGATACAATACATGTATCATATATTTTCTTTATCAAATCAGTATCCTCATTTTTTAAATAAGAAATTGATTCTCTAAAATACTCATACATATAGATATATGTTTTTATATTGTATTTTTCTTTTACATTTTTTGCCCAATTAATTATTTTATTAGTTAAATGTTCTGAATAATGGTAATTTGAAATTTCAAATATATCAACATTTTTTAAGACATCTTCTTGAATTTTATCAATAAAAATACCATTGGTAGCAATTGCAATTTTATCTGCAATATTTATTTCTTTTATATTTTTAGCAATACTAGCCAAATTACGATTAAGAGTAGGTTCCCCTCCTATCAATCTAATAACTTCGCAATGCAAATATTTACTAAGAATTTTTAATGTATCGTATACATCAGATTCATCAATAAATTTTTCCTTTTCTAATGGTGTCATATGTGAGCAACCTTTACATGATAAATTACAATGATATGATACATGAATTTCTAAGCTTTTAACTGTTATCATACTAATCTCCTATCTCATATGTCATATTATTAAATTCTTTAAATAAAATATTCTTTATTTATTATTTCTAAAATATTCAATTGTTAATTTAATTCCATTTTCAAAACTTACACATGGAGTCCAATCAATATAACTTTTAGCTTTATCAATATTAGGTTTTCTTTTTACTGGATCATCAGACATAGCATTTAAATAAAATATTTGAGAAGATGAACCAATTTTTTCTTTTATATATTTTGCAACATAATTAACTGTTAATTCATAAGGATTTCCAACATTGATTGGTGAATCATTTCTATTGTTTGAATTCATCAATTTAACCATAAAATCGATTGTATCATCAACAAAGCAAAAACTTCTAGTTTGCTCACCAGTACCATAAATTGTAATGTCATCATTATTTAATGCCTGCATTATAAAATTAGAAATTATTCTTCCATCTAATGGATTCATTTTTGGACCATAAGTATTAAATATTCTAATTACTCTTACATCAACATTATATTGTCGTATATAATCGTATATTAATGATTCGGCTGCTCTTTTTCCTTCGTCATAACATGCTCTCACTCCAATTGGGTTTACATTTCCCCAATATTTTTCTGTTTGAGGATACTCCAAAGCATCACCGTACACTTCTGATGTTGACGAATGAATCATTTTTATTTTTGTTCCTTTAATAGATTCTAATAAATTGCGAATACCAAGTACACTAGATTCCCAAGTTTCAATTGGATGATTTAAATAATATTTTGGAGATGCAGGACACGCTAAATTATATATTTCATCTACATTCAATTTCTTTATAAAATCTATTACTGAATAATCTGTTATATCGTATTTAAAAAATTGAAAATTATCATTATCTTGAAATTCTTGTATATTTTTTTCTGCACCAGTCGAAAGATTATCTAAAACAATAATTTGATTTTCTCTATTTTTAACCAATTTAGAAACTAAATTACTCCCTATAAACCCTGCTCCACCTGTAACTAAAATTTTCATTATTACCTCCTATTATATTAAACAATAACTTATATTCTTATTATACCATAAAATTTTACATATTTTTTACTAATATCAAAAAAGAGAATATGAATCATAAGTTGCTCATATTCCCAACAAAAATTATTAAAAAAAATATATATTTACGTAAAACAATGAACAACTCCAAAAATTTTCCTTATATTATATAATAAATATCATCATAAAGTCAATATAACCATTATAATAAATACATTTTATTATCAAATTGTGAATTGAAAAAATAAATTCCAGTTTCAATATTTGAAAACTGAATTTAGTCTTACATCAAATTCCAGTTATAAATTTGTAAGAATAAATTCTTTTTTATATAATATATCACATGGGTGTTTCGCCTTTGAAAGTGAGGTATATATTATGTCAAAACATATCCATGATAATAAGCATTTAACTTTAGATGAAAGAAAAATTATTCAAACTGGAATTGAAAATCGTTCAAATAAAGTTGACATTGCTAGAACTATTGGAAAAGACCCTACTACTATTGCTAAAGAAATTAGAAAACATAGAACATTTAAACCTAGAAATCAATTTATTTATCCCTCTATTTGTGTTCACAGACAAGAATGTGGTGGTTGTAAAAAGCAATGTCCTAGATATGAAGAAATTAAATGCAATAAAAGAGATAAATCCCCTGGTGCTTGTAATAAATGCCCTAAAAT
>CALVSO010000021.1 GCA_944359055.1 uncultured Bacilli bacterium
GATTATATAAAAATATATAATGTAGGTATAGACAAATACATAAAAAACTATTATAATAATGATAAGAAGTTTACCAAGGGTGAAGAAGCATTAATCATGTTAGATTTAGGTAAACAAGGATTAGAAGAATTATCAGAAAAGAGTGAGATAGTGAGTAATTTTAAAGAAGAAGTGATAAAAGCTAACAATGATGAGTTTGTAGTGGATTGGATAAGTCGTGAAGAAGAACAAAAACAATATGAAGAAGTAATGTATGAAAAAGGACTTAATCAAGGTTTATCCAAAGGAATCGCTCGAGGAAAAGAACTGGGATTATCTCAAGGAATCGAACAAAATAAAATAGATGTAGCAAAAGAAATGTTAGAATTAAATATGGATTTAGATATAATAAGTAAAGTAACTAAATTAGCTAAAGAACAAATTGAAAGTTTAAAAAAATAAATAATTAAGAAAATTGCAATAAAATGCAATTTTTTTTTAAAATTATGCAGGAAATCACTATACTTTTGGCTAATAAAACTAATAATAGGTTATTTATATAAAACAATTTTATACAGCAAGACATGAACCAGTTTTCATGTATGCTGCTGTTAAAAAAGAATTTTTAATAGCTATTTTAGAACCAATTATTGATAAAAAAATTGAAGATTTACAAATACTAAATCCTAATTTAATTCAAGATTATTATAAGTTACGTGGTCAAAGATTAGATTTATTAGTAAAAACAAAAGGTGAGATAATCAATGTTGAATTAAATACTAATTATAGTGAAGAAATAAAAATAAGAAATCTTCATTATGTTTTTAAGTTAGCAAGTGAAAATACGGAAAGAGGAAACAAATACAAAGTAGGTCATTCGATAATTCAAGTAAATTTAAATTTTTATAATAGTAAATATGAAAAAAGTATATACACATTATATGATAGAATAAACAAAATAGAGTTAACTGATTATATAAAAATATATAATGTAGGTATAGACAAATACATAAAAAACTATTATAATAATGATAAGAAGTTTACCAAGGGTGAAGAAGCATTAATCATGTTAGATTTAGGTAAACAAGGATTAGAAGAATTATCAGAAAAGAGTGAGATAGTGAGTAATTTTAAAGAAGAAGTGATAAAAGCTAACAATGATGAGTTTGTAGTGGATTGGATAAGTCGTGAAGAAGAACAAAAACAATATGAAGAAGTAATGTATGAAAAAGGACTTAATCAAGGTTTATCCAAAGGAATCGCTCGAGGAAAAGAACTGGGATTATCTCAAGGAATCGAACAAAATAAAATAGATGTAGCAAAAGAAATGTTAGAATTAAATATGGATTTAGATGTAATAAGTAAAGTAACTAAATTAGCTAAAGAACAAATCGAAAGTTTAAGAAATTAAACTTTTTTTTGTTATTTTGGTTAAATTGTTAAAAAATATCAAAAGGAGATATTAATGAGTATGGGGAAAATGTTTCTAAATTTATAAAAGATAAATTTAGAAACATTGTTAAAAATGAGTATAAATACAATACTTATTTTTTTGATATGTGATATAATATAATTGGTGGTACTGATGAAAAACAACTTTATCAAATATATAATTATTTCTTGTTTATTAATTATTTTAATTTTAACAGGTTTTAGTATTTATTCTAACAATTTAAATAACAAATTAAATGAGCAAATAAAAGTTATGTTAACTGAAGTCGGAAATCAAAATAAATTAGTAGTTGAAAGTGAAATAGAAAAACAACATGATTTAGTTGAACAATTAGCCAACACATTATCTTTAAAAGATTTTGATGAAGAAGTTGTTCCTTTATTACAAAATATTTATGATACTAATAATTATAAAAATGTAGGAATAGTTTCTAAAGATAAAACTATTTATATAACTGAAGATAAAGTTGAGATAAAAAATGAAAATTTTTATGATGATTTAGAAAATAAAGGTAGTGTCATAATATTAGATAAAGATCCTATCAATAAAGAAATGAGTATATTTATAGGAGAAAATATAAAAGATAAAGAGGCAACAGTATTTTTTTCTTACGATTTATACAATTTAGTTGATAAATTATCTATTCCATCATTTAATGGTGATGGTTATACTTATTTAGTTGATAGTGAAGGTAATAAAATATTAAAATCTAATAATCCAACTAGTTTTTATGAATTTGATAATATTTTTGATGCTATGATAGAAGCTGATAGTAAAAATATAGATACTGTTTCGATTTTAGAACAAGATTTTAAAAAATTAAAAAGTAATAATATATTATTTTATAGTGATTCTTATAAGCAAATGTATTATACACCACTTGGAATAAATGATTGGTATATTTTAACAGTTGTGCCTACTAGTACTATCGATAGTATATATAATCAAATTATGTCTTCAACTTTATTAGTGTCAATTTATTTAATAATAATATTTTTAATAATATTTTTAACTATATCATTAATTTTATATTTTAAAAATAAAAAACTATATAATGTTGTTTATAAAGATAAACTAACTGGTGGTTATTCTTATGAAAAATTTAAAGAAGAATATGATAAATTAAAACATAATAAATCTTTAGTTATATTTGATATAAATAATTTTAAATTATTAAATACATTATATGGATATGATACAAGTAATGAAGTATTAAATAAAATATATAATATTTTAAATGAAATAAATAAAGATGGATTTAATTGTAGGAAAACTGCTGATCACTTTTTAATATGTATAAATCATCGTGGGGAAAAGACTATTCTATCTTATGTAAATAAAATATATAATGGTATAAGACAAATAAAAATAAAAGATAGTGATTTTGTTTTAACTTCTACGTTTGGTATATATGAATCATTATATGATGAAGAATTTGAAATTGCTGAAAACAAAGCAATTATTGCTTGGAAAATAGCTAAAAATGATCATAATATATTTTATTCAATTTACGAAGATAAAATGGTTTATGATATGGTAGAAAGTAAAACAATATTAGATAAATTAATTAATGCAGTTGAAAATGATTTATTAGAAATATATTTACAACCTAAATTTGATTGTAAAACAAATAAAATGGTAGGATCAGAAGCTTTATTGAGATTAAAAGAAAATAATAAATTTATAAGTCCGGCAGTATTTATTCCTATTGCGGAAGAAACTGGTTTTATTACAACAATAGATTCTTATGTGTTTGAAAAGGTATGCAAAATAATAAATGAATTTAAAAGTAATAATATTTTTATCGGACCTGTTTCTATTAACGTTTCAAGAAAAAAAATAGAGCAATTTAATTTAGTAGAAGAATATGAAGAAATAATGAAAAAATATAATGTAAAAAAAGATGAAATTGAATTAGAAATAACTGAAGGAACTATTTTATCAGATAATACAGTAATTCAAAAGGTAATCAAAAAAATAAAAAAATGCAAATTTAAATTATTAGTTGATGATTTTGGCACAGGTTATTCTTCTATTTCAATGTTGAAATCATTGGATATTGATGGAATTAAAATAGATCGTAGTTTTATTATTGATGAAACAGAAAAAGGTAAAGAAATATTAAAATACGTTGTTAAATTAGGTAAATCATTAAATTTAAATTTAACAGCTGAAGGTGTAGAAACAAAAGAACAATTAGATTATTTAAAAAAATTAAATTGCGATATTATTCAAGGATATTATTTTTCTAAACCTTTAGCAATAAAAGATTTTAAAAAATTTATTGAAGGAGGAGAAAATGAATAGAAAAGCGAAAATAATTCTTAACATATTAATATTAATTTTAATTGGTATAATAATATTTTTAATTCTTAGAAATTTTTTATTAGATAAAAAATTAAAAGATGAAATAACTGAAACATATAATTTAATCATTATGGATGATTACAATTACAAAGATGTTTATGAAAAAATTGATAATATAGTAACAAAAGAAGGTTACGCAATAGTAGAAGATTCAGCTAAAGATTATTTATTAGATTATTTTTTAGAAGTATTAAATCTAGATGAAACTTATGAAAAAGCTAATATTGAAAATATAATATCAATTGAAAATATTAAAAAAGATGGTAAAGAATTTAAAAATTCTAAAGAAACTTTATCTAGTTTAAAAGAGAGTATAGAAGATATTGAAAAAGAAATTTTAAATAATTTAAATAAAGAAAAAATGATAAGTTATATAAATGATAAAAATTTAGCTGATAGTTATATTAAATTATATGAATCATTAGATTTTATGAAAGATAAAAATATTGAAAAAAGAAAAAATCAAATTGAAGATAAAGTTAATTCATATTTATCTAAAATAAATAAAATAGAAGAAGTAATCAATTTTTTAATTAAAAATAATAATTGGAAAGTAGAAAATGAACAAGTAAAATATGAAGATGAACAATTATCTATTGAATATAATGAGATGATTAATTCAATATATGAAGAAGCCAATAATTAAAATTGTAGATGAAATTGATATAATTAATTCGTTAACCAATTGTATTTTTAATAATGTTAAAATAATAAATCAAGATGGAAACGTTATTTGTAAAGAAGTACTATTTGATAGCTGTGAAATAGAAAAAGTAGATTTTACTAAACATAAAATAAAAAAATTAGAATTTATCGATTGTAGATTAGTGAATTGTGATTTATCAAATTTAGAATTTGAGCAGATATCTATTACAAGATGTGAGTTTATTAATTGTAAAATGATGGGAACCAATTTTATTGAATCATCATTGTTTGATTGTTTATTTGATAATTGCATATGTAGATATATTAATTTTTCTAATGTAAAAATTAAAAATAGTATATTTAAAAATAGTAGTTTTATAGAATCTAATTTTTTAGAAGTTATAAGTAATAATTTACGCATTGATGATTGTGATTTTGCTAATAGTCAATTTTATAATAATGATTTTAAAAATATTGATTTTTCAACATCTATAATAACTAATATAACAACTGATTTAAAAAGCATAAAAAAAATAACTGTTAATAGTAATCAAGCTATTGATTTAGCAATTCTTTTAGATATAAATGTTAAACTGTAATAATATTACAGTTTTTAATATACTATACAAATTTTAATATTTAATATATTTTTTAGTATATAATTCTATATGATATAGTTAGTTTATTTGATTTATATATATTGTAAAAACTAATAAAATTATGTATAATTAATACTAGAGGTAGTTGGTGCTAGATGAAAATTTTGTTTTACAAAAAAATTCTAACATATATTAATTACAAGAAGAATTATCAAAATAAAGGATTTGCAATATCAGGAATAATATATTCAATATTAATATTATTTTTGATACTTATATTCAGTATATTAGCAATACTAGGAAGTCGCAAATTGATAATAGATAAATTTAAAAGTGATACATTAAATAAAATATATGGAAATGAATTAGAAAAAATATATACAGATAATAGTGGAGCAAATAGTCCAGAACTATTAAATAATATGATACCATTATATTATGATGGAAGTAATTGGATATATGCAGACGTAAAAAAAGAGTGGTATGATTATGATAAAAAGGAATGGGCCAATGCCGTAGTGTTAAATAGTGGTATTACTAAAAATGTAGGTGATACAATAACAGAGGATGAAATTACATTATGGTATGTATGGATACCAAGATATACTTATACAATATTTAATGGAAATAATGGAAGTGTAGATCCATTAGAAATCCAAATAAAATTTGAAAGTGGAACAAATAGTAGTGGAACAGTAAAATGTATCGATGCAGTAAGTGGAAATGGAAATAGCAGTGAAGTATGTACAGATAATACTAATGGAGGTATAATAAATGGAACAAGTACATACACTCATCCAGCATTTACATTCGGTGATGAAGAATTAACAGGCTTTTGGGTAGGCAAGTTTGAAGTGAGTGGAAGTACAGATAAAACAACAATAAAACCAAATGTAAGTAGTTTAAGAAGTCAAACAGTATCATCATTTTTTAATTCTATTCAAAATATGAATACAAGCTATTCAATAAATGGAGATAGTCATATGATTAAGAATATGGAATGGGGAGCAGTAGCATATTTATCTCATAGTAAATATGGAACTTGCTCAGATGGAACATGTATCGAAGTTGTCATAAATTCGAATAGTAGTTATTATACTGGTGGTGGGACTTCTAATGTATATAAAACTAATATTAATCAATCTACTACAGGAAATATATATGGCATATATGACATGTCGGGTGGAACATTTGAATATGTGATTGGAAATATAGTAAATAGTAGTGGAAATTTTTATTCAAGTAATGCAGGATTTTCAAGTGCACCAAGCTCAAAATATTATGATAAATATACATATAGTACTTCTGCCACCACGCATAGTCGAGGAAAGTTAGGTGATGCTACAAAAGAAATATTAAAGACATTTGGAAATACCTCTGGTGGTTGGCATAGTGATTACGCAGAATTTACGAACTCTAATTTTTCCTGGTTCGTACGGGGCGGTCAATACGACAAAGGTGTGAATGCCGGTGTTTTTTACTTTGACGATAGTGATGGTGGTGCGTATTCCTCTTCTACTCGTGCAGTATTAGTATCAAATTAAAAAAGCAGGTTATTTTATTAACTTGCTTTTTATTAGATTTTTTAAAGGTACATAGTTTCTATATAAATTGTAATTTCTTTTATGAGTAACTAATTCAAAGTCTCCAGCATATTCATACATTTTAGCTCCAAATCCTAATTTAAATTCATCTAATCCATTATATTTTTTATCATCAACTGTTAAATTAGACATACCACCTAAATTAAATTTAGTATAACCTTGGTTTTTATAAATATCAATTATTTGCCAAATTAGTAAATGTTTAGAATTTAAACTTTTGAATTTTTTATCATATCCATCAATTAAAATTGTTATTTCTTTATCTTGTTTTATTAGTAATATACATGATGTTACAACACCATCTGGATAAGTTCTTAATAAATTAGTGGCTTTTATTAATTCATTTCTATATTTGTTTAGATATTTATCTATGTTAATTTTTTTATTAATTGTTTTTTTATTATTTTTTCTTTTAATAATGAGATTATTTAAATTACTTGATTGCTGTTCATAATGACTTAATTTTTTCTGAATTATTTGTAGATATGTTTTGGTATCTAATTTTGTGTAATATAAATCAATCATATTTCTTTTATAAAAGTATCCATAACAATCTTTAAAATAATTTAATTCTCTTTTGTATTTTTCTTTTGTAAAATTATATAAGTAAGTTAAATCATTTATATTTCCTTTGTAAACTTTAATTCCATTTCTAATCGCACTTCTTATTTTTGTACGGTATTCTTTTTTAACATTTTTAAATAATTCATTTATTGAAATATTCAAATCTATAATTGCTTCAAATCTTGGCTTTAAAGCTTCAAAGAAATTATTATATCCTAAATGATAATAATTGTTTTGTTTTAATGCTTCATAAATCAATTCATATTTAGGATTTTTATATGATAATTGTTTATTAAAATCATAAATATTTCTTATTATAAGTGGATTTATTTTTATACCCATTACACCCAAATTACTTAAATAATTTTTTAAATTATTTGTAAAATCTCTTAATATATAAAAATCTTCATAATCTAATATAAATCCTCTAGGAGCGTAAGCATATTTAAATCCTTCTTCTTTTTTAATTAATATTAAAGAAGCTGCTTTTATAATATTATCTTTAATCAAACCTAAAATAATTGAATCAAATCCTTGGTTATTCATTACAAAACCATATTCTGGAGTTTGATATATTGATTTCAGGGGACAATTTGTTATAAAATTGATAAATTCTTGATTAGTTAATTCTCTAAATTCCATAAAATTCACCTATTAAAATTATATCATAATGTTTATTAAAAGTCATATAAATTGTGTTTAGTAAATATAATTTGTGTAGGTGATTATAATGAAAATTGGACTACCTAAAGGATTATACTATTATTATTGTAAGAAATGGATTTATTTTTTTGAAGAATTGGGTATTGAAGTAGTAAGTTTTGATACAAATAAGGAAATTTTAGAGTTAGGTAATACTATAGCTACTAGTGAGATGTGTTTATCTTTAAAAATATTTTTAGGTCATGTTGCTTATTTAAAAGATAAAAGTGATTATATTTTAATACCTAAATTAAATTATGGTATTAAAGATCAAATGTGTTCAAATTTTGATTGTTTATATGATTTATGTAATAATTTGTTAGATATTAAAATACTAACATTTGATAGTAAAAAAGAAATCAAAAACTTTATTAAAATTGGTAAAGAATTAGGTTTTAAAAGAAATGAAATAAAAAGAGCATATTTAAAAGCTTCAATTAAATATAATAAAGAATTAAAAAAATTAAAAATAGAAAATATCAATAAATTAAATAGTTCAAATAAAAAAATATTATTAGTAGGTCACTCTTATAATATTAGAGATAAATATTTAAATGAAGTTATTGATATAATAAAAAAATATAATGTTGAAATAATCTATAGTGATTTATTTGATGATGATTATTATTTTTATTTGTCCAAAGATTTATATTGGAAGTATAGCAAAAAAAATGTATCTAGTGTTATATATTGTAAGGAAAAAGTTGAAGGGATTGTCTTTTTAACAGCTTTTCCATGTGGATTAGATAGTTTGGTAAATGAGTTAGTAATGAGAAAAATTGATAAACCTTATTTAAATTTGGTTATTGATGATTTAGATTCTTTAGCAGGAATGGAAACAAGAATAGAAAGTTTTGTTGATATAATTGAGCAAGCTTAAAGTATCTTTTCCTCATATGGGAAATTATTATATTCCTGCTAAATATTTATTAAGTCATATAGTTGATGCTGATATAATTATACCTCCTTTTATAACTGCTAAGACAATTGAATTGGGTAGTAAATATAGCCCAGACTTTGTTTGTACTCCTTTTAAATATACCTTAGGAACAATGATAGAATCTTTAGAACAAGGTGCCTCTATATTAATTCAATTTGGTGGGGGATGTAGATATGGTTATTATAGCGAACTACAAGAACAAATATTAAAGGAATTAGGCTATAAATTTGAACTTCTTAATTTAGTAACTAATGGTAAGGCGAACGTTAAAAGAATTTATAAAACGATTAAAAGGATTGATAAAAAGTTTAATGTTTTTAAAGGATTATATTATTTATATATAGTTAAAAATATGGTTAAATATATGGATAAAGTAGATGATTATATAAGAAAAAATGTTGGATTTGAAGTGAATAAAAATAGTTTTGATAATTTAAATAAAGAAATGTTAGATAAATTTAGTAAAGTTAATAATCCAATTAGTTTATATATTTTATATAAAAAATATTTTCATAAATTCAAAAGAATAAAAATAAATAAGCCTAAAAATTGTTTAAAAGTTGGTGTAATAGGCGAATTATATACTTTAATGGAACCTTTTAGTAATTATTATTTAGAAAAAGAATTAGCTTCATTTAATATTGAAATTAAAAGGTTCACTAATGTAAACTATTTATTATTTAAAAATAAAAAAACAATAAAAAAAGCTTTAAGAAAATCTAAAAAATATATGAAATATAAAATGTGTGCGGATGCTTCTAGTAATATATATTGGACTAAATATTTATGCAATAAAAAATATGATGGTATTATTCATATCAAATCTAGTTTTTGTACTCCTGAAATAGGTTCAATGCCAATAATTGATAAGATTGCCAATAATTATAATATACCTATAATATATTTTAGTTTTGATGCGAATACGAGTGAAGTAGGAATAAAAACTAGATTAGAAGCTTTTTATGATATGATAGAAATGAGGAGACAATGAATTGTTATTTAGGAATTGATATAGGTAGTATTTCTACTAAAGGAGTAATAATTGATGATAATAATAAAATTATTACTTCTTCTTATATATGGACAGAAGGTAATCCTGTTAATTCTGTAAAAAAATTAATTAATATATTAAAAAATAATTTAGATAAAAGATATGTTGTAAAAGGAATAGGAACAACCGGAAGTGCCCGTAAATTAATTGGTTTATTATTAGATGCTAATGTAGTTAAAAATGAAATAATGGCTCATGCTATCGGAACATTATCCATATATCCAGATGTTAAAACTATATTAGAAATAGGTGGTCAAGATTCTAAAATAATTTTACTAAATAATGGAATAATTACTGATTACGCAATGAATACTTTATGTGCAGCAGGAACAGGTTCATTTTTGTCTAGTCAAGCTAAAAGATTAAATATTAATATCGAAGATTTTGGACCTTTAGCTTTAAAAAGCAATAATCCTGTTAAAATAGCAGCTCGTTGTACTGTGTTTGCTGAATCAGATTTAATTCATAAAGCACAGGTAGGATATAAAAAAGAAGATATTGTAGCTGGATTATGTAAAAGTATTGTATTAAATTATTTAAATAATGTTGGAAAAGGCAAAAAAATAAAATCACCAGTTATATTTCAAGGTGGTGTATCTAAAAATTTAGGTGTATTAAAATATTTTAAAGAAATATTAAATACCGATGTTATCGTTGATCCTAATAGTCATTTAATGGGATCTTTAGGAATAGCTATTCTATCTAAAAAAAATAGTTCTAATAAGATATACGATTTAAATATTCAAGATATTTCTTTTGATACTAAAGCAATTGATTGTGGTGGTTGTAGCAATAACTGTGAAATACTAAGAATTTATAAAAATAATAAATTAATTGATATATGGGGCAATAGATGTGATAAGTATATTAAAAATTAATCAAATCACAAAATAAGGAAATAAAACACCACAAATTTCAGAAGTAAAATGCCACAATTTTTGGAATTAGAATTGCTTTGATTTAAAAAAACTGATATAATATTATCGGAGATGATTAAATTATGGAATATATTAAAAGAATTGTCGATGAAGAAATAAAAAACAAATTACAAATAACTGGAGCAATACTTATAAAAGGTCCAAAGTGGTGTGGAAAAACAACTAGTGCTAAACAAATTGCTAAAAGTGTTTTGGAAATACAAAATCCTGATTTACAAGATAATTATTTAGAGCTTGCTAATACTAGACCATCTTTATTATTAGAAGGTGATAAACCAAGATTAATAGATGAATGGCAACTTGCTCCTAAATTGTGGAATGCAGTTAGATATTCCGTTGATAATACAGGCTTACCTAATCAATATATTCTTACTGGTTCTGCAATTCCAAATGAAGATTATTCTCTTCATAGTGGCGTTGGAAGATTTGGATTTGTGACAATGAAACCAATGACATTATATGAAAGTGGCGAATCTAATGGAAAAATTTCTTTGTTGGATATATTAAATGGTAAAAGAGATATTGATGGTATAAAAACTGATTTAGTTTATGAAAAAATAGCTTATGTTTTATCTCGTGGTGGATGGCCTAATTCTTTAAAATTAGATGAAAATCAGGCTTTAGCAATACCTAAAAATTATATAGATGTTTTATGCAATTCTGATATTTCAAGGGTTGATGGTGTAAGAAGAGATCCATCTTTAGCTAGAGCAATTTTAAAATCGTATGCTCGTCAAGTTTCAACAATTAATTCAAATCAATCTTTATATAATGATGTTAAAGCAAATTATGCAGATGTAAGTGAAAAAACAATTTTAGATTATTTAAACACTTTAAAAAAATTATATATAATAGAAGAAATTAAAGCTTGGAATCCTAATATTCGTAGTAAAACAGCAATAAGGACAGCTTCTAAAAAAAGTATGATTGATCCTTCTTTAGCAGTAGCAGCTTTAGGTTGTTCACCTAAAGAAATTATGATGGATATTAATACATTCGGATTATTGTTTGAAAACTTAGTTAATAGGGATTTAAGTGTTTATGTTGATTCGATTGGTGGTAGTTTGAAACATTATCGCGACCGTTATGGTTTAGAATGTGATAACGTTGTTAATTTTGATAATGGTAAATATGCTTTAATTGAAACAAAATTAGGAGGAAGTAAAATAAAAGAAGCCGAAGAACATTTAATTAATTTGAAAAATTTAATTTTAGAAAATGAACCAAAATTAGGACAACCAGAATTTATGATGATAATTACAGGAACTGATATGGCTTATACTACTGAAGATGGAATATTAATAGTGCCAATTGGATGTCTTAAAAATTAATATTAAAGTTAGATAATCAAATTTATCTAATTTTTAATTTGTCCAATTTTTGTAAATTGTATGATATAGTAAAAAAATATAGTAAAAATATGGTATAATGTTTTAAGTGGTGATAGTATGAAATTAAGTGTTAATAGAATTATATATACAATTATTGCGTTCTTATCTCTTTTATTTTTAATTTTTATTATAAGTACTAATATAGTACCATTAAAATATTTATTATTATTATTTGCTATATTTATTTTATATGATGTTGGATTATTTTTCTTATTATTTAAAAAACATAAAATAAAAAATATAATAGGATATGTTTTAAGTGGTATTTTAGTTATTATTATGGCAATCTTATTCTATTATTTAAATGTTACGATGGGATTTTTTAAAGGATTTGGATCAAACAAATATAAAGAAGAAAATTATTTAGTATTAGTTTTGAATGATAGTGGTTTCGAATCATTAAATGATTTATCTAATATTGGATATACTTCTAATGAATTATCTAATATTAATGAAGCTTTAACTAAATTAAATGAAGAAATTACAATTGAAAATATAAAATATGATAATAATGTTGATATGTTTGATGATTTAATAAATAAAGAAATAGATTCAGTTTTAATTGAAGAATCATCTATGGCTTTAATATATGAACAAAACGAAGAATATAATGGCATGTTTAAAACTATATATACAATAAATATTAAAACAGAAATAGAGATTACTAAGGAAACCGATGTTACTAATCAACCATTTACAGTTTATATAAGTGGTATTGATTCTTATGGTAGTATTGCTACTGTATCCAGAAGTGATGTTAATATGATAGCAACTATTAATCCTAAAACTAAACAAGTATTATTAATTTCGATACCTCGTGATTATTATGTTCAATTAAGAGGAACAACAGGTTATAAAGATAAATTAACTCATGCAGGACTTTATGGTGTTGAAACTTCTGTTGGAACTTTGGAAGATTTATTAGATGTTGAAATTAATTATTATTTTAGAGTAAACTTTTCTTCGTTAGAAAATATAGTTGATGCTTTAGGTGGTGTTGATGTATATTCTAAATATACCTTTACAAGTTCAAAAGCAACAGGTGGAACATATTATTTTACAGAAGGTTATAATCATATGAATGGAAAACAAGCTTTATCATTTTCTCGTGAAAGAAAAGCATTACCAGGTGGTGATAGAGCTCGTGGCATTAACCAACAAGCAGTTATTGATGGAATTATAAGAAAAGCAACTAGTCCTGCAATTATAACAGGATATAGTAAAATTTTAAGTTCATTAAATGGTACTTTTCAAACTAATATGAGTGATAATGATATTCAAAAATTAATTAAAATGCAATTAAACGATATGGCTAGTTGGAATATTACAAGTTATAGTTTAGATGGTACTGATGGAAGTGAATATACTTATTCATATCCTACCCAAAAATTATATGTAATGAATCCAATTGAAGAAACAGTGACTGAAGCTCAAGGATTAATTGATAAGGTATATGCAGGTGAAATGTTAGAAAGTAGTTATGATAAAGAAGCAACTGATGTTAATGATCCAGTTTATGTTGAACCAAAACCAGATCCAAAACCAGAAACACCTACTATAATAGGTGAAGTGCCAGTTATTTCATTTGATGAAACACCAATTATTATTATTAAAGGTCAAATAATTGATTTATTAAGTGATGTAACTGTTACTGATAAAGAAGACGGTCCTTTAACACCTAAAATAACATTTAACGGGTTACCTTTTACAGATACTAGTGTATTTTTAGAAGGCACTAATGTAATAACATATACTGTTACTGATAGCGACAATAATACTGTAACTAAAAAAAGAACAATTGTTGTTAAATTGGATTTAAATGGTGATGGTATACCAGATGATGATGTAACTACACCTACAGAATAATTATATAAAATATAAAAAATCATAACTTAATTGTTATGATTTTTAGTTAATTTTATTTAATAAGTCATTAAATATTTTTAAATGTATTTCTTCATCTATAATAATTCTTTTTAATAATTCTTTAATATATTTATCATCTATTACTTTAATTAAATTTTGATAGTTTTTAATAGCTAATGTTTCAGCATCAATATTTATTTTTAATATTTCTTTTAAGTTGGTATTATAGTTAACATATTCTGTTGTCCATGGAATATCATTAGATTTATATTCTGGTTTTAAGCCTAACATATTAATTGTTTTAGCTAGCATTTCTAAATGATGCATTTCTACTATAGCAATATTTTCTAATATTTTACCTATTTCATCATCTAAAATAAATGATTGAAACATATATAGATGAGTTGCTGTATCTTCACTAACCATACTAGCATATGGATACATTAATAATTTCGCATATTCAATATTTTCTTTTTCAACTCTAATTTCAGGATATGGTAAAGTTGATTTATAATACATAATTAATCACCTAATTAATTATATTAAAAAAATAATTAAAATGTATCATTTTGGGATATAATAGTTATAGGAGAGTGATAAAATGCAAGAAAAGTATGCGGAATTATTATTAAAAAGATGTTTAAATATATCTAATCAACCTTTATTAATATCATGTCCAATTGAAGTTTATGATTTTGTAAGGGTATTAGTTAAAAAGGCTTATGAAATTGGTGTTAAAGATATATATATTGATTTTGAAGATGAAGAGTTAAAAAAATTACAATTAAATAATTTAAGTCATGAAGAGTTAAAAAATAGTAGTTTCTTTAATAAAAAAATATTTGATGAATATGCAAAAAAAGATGCTTGTTTTTTAATGTTGTATGCTTATGAAGATTTTAGTGGTATCGATAACAAAAAATTAGAACTAAGTGCGAAGTTAGTAAGAGAAACTAAACCTATTTATAAAGAAAGACAATTAAAAAATGAAATTGTTTGGTGTATTGCTTCTGTTGTAACTAAAACATGGGCTGACAAATTATTTCCAAATGAAGAAGATAATGTAAATAAGTTATGGAATATAATTTATAAAATGTGTTTAATTGATAAGGAAGATCCAATTAAAGAATGGGATAATAAAATAAAATTAAATAGTAAAAAATCAGAATTTATGAATAATAAGCAATATAAAAAATTAACTTTTAAAAATAGTTTGGGTACTGATTTGACAATAGAATTACCAGAAAATCATATATGGGCTGGTGGTAATACAGTTATAAATGGTATAGAAACAATTGCTAATATGCCGACGGAAGAAATATTTACATCACCTTATAAGTTTGGTGTTAATGGGATTGTTTATAGTTCGAAACCATTAGTATATAATGGAAGCTTAATTGAAGATTTTTATTTGGAATTTAAAGATGGAGCAGTTGTTAATTTTGATGCTAAAGTAGGCAAAGAAACTTTAAGACAAATAATTGAATATGATGAAAATTCTAAATATTTAGGAGAAGTTGCTTTAGTTGATTATGATTCGCCTATATCTAAATCTAATTTGATTTTTTATGAAACTTTGTATGATGAGAATGCTGCTTGTCATTTAGCTTTAGGATCTAGTTACTTAGAATGTATTAAGGAACCTAATTTTGATATAGTTAATAAAAGTAATACACATGTTGACTTTATGATAGGTACTAAAGATTTAGAAGTTATAGCTGATGGTGAAATAATCATGAAAGATGGTAATTTTATAAAATAATTGTATTAAATATCTCTTTTTATATCATAATTGATATGAAAGGAGATATTTTTATATGGCACGTCATAGAGTAGAAATTTGTGGCGTGAATACTGCGAATATTAAAGTTTTAAGTAATGAAGAGATGATTGATTTATTTAAAAAATATCAAAGTGGTGACATGTTTGCTAAAGAAGATTTAATTAATGGTAATTTAAAACTAGTTCTATCTATTTTAAGAAAGTATAATAACAGAACAGATAATTTAGATGATTTGTTTCAAGTTGGTTGTGTTGGGTTAATTAAAGCAATTGACAATTTTGATTTATCACATGAAGTAAGGTTTTCAACTTATGCCGTACCGATGATATTAGGAGAAATTAAAAGGTATTTAAGGGATAATAGTTCGTTAAGAGTTACTAGAAATTTAAAAGATATTGCTTATAAAGGGTTAAAAGCCAAAGAAGAATTAACTAATAAATTAAATAGGGAACCGACTATTAAAGAGATTGCTGAAGCATTAGAATTAGATGAATTAGATGTTATGCAAGCATTTGAAGCAGTTAAAGATGCGGTTAGTATTCAAGAACCTATTTATAGTGATGGTGGAGATACTATTTATTTAGAAGAACAAATAGCTGATAAAAAAGATAAAGTTGGATTAGATATGAATATTATGTTAAGAGAAGCTATTAATAATTTAAAGGAAAAAGAAAAATATATTATTTATAAAAGATATTTTGAGGGAATAACTCAAATGGAATTATCAGAAGAAATTGGTATATCACAAGCTCAAATATCAAGAATAGAAAAAAATTGTTTGGATAATATGAAAAAATTATTAAAATAATGAATAAATTTTATTAGGTGGTAATATGCGGTTAAGTGAATTACAATCTAAAAATATTATAACAACAGAAGGTAAATTAATTGGAAATATTATTGATGTTGTAATAGAAGGTGGAACAATAAAATATTTAGTTGTTGAAAAAAGTAAGTTTTTAATATCAATGTTTACATCAAAAGACGAAATAGAAGTTAAGTGGAGTCAAATAAAAACAATTGGTGATGATGTTATTATTGTCGAGTGTCAATAATTTGGTAAATTGCACCAATTTTATTGACTCTTATTTTTTTTATGTGATATACTGGAGGTCCCGCTAAAAAAATGGAAAGGAAAGTTTTATGTTTGAAAAAATAGAATTAAATAAATTATACATAGCAGATTATGTAGATGAAACATTAGAATTTGTGTATGGTGGTATATATAGAAGTAGTAGTATAATTCACCATTTTGATATAAAAAAAGAAAAATCGATATTTATGGTAGTTACTGATTGTGAAAATAAAATAATAGGTTATATGAATTTGTTTGATAATAAAATATATCAACCTCTTAAGTCTTCTTTAGAAGATTATGAAGTAAGTTGTGAAAATCCAAATTTAGCTATAACTACTAATGACGGTTATATTAATTTTGAACCATTATCAAATTATTCTTCTAGATTTATAAAACCTTTTATGTCGTTAAGATTAGCTCGTAAAGCAATTAATGATATAAATAGAAAAGAAGATGTAAAAGTAAAAACGTTAAAACTAGACTAATTTGTTATTTTTTGATATAATTAATTAGTCTTTTTATATGAAAGGAGGTTATTAAATGATTAAAATTTTCGCATTAGGTGGTTTAAATGAAATAGGTAAAAATATGTATGTTGTTAATGTTGATGATGAGTTATATATATTTGAAGCTGGATTAAAATACGCTGATGATAAAATGTTAGGTGTTGATTATATAATTCCTAATTATGATTATTTAATTAAAAATAAAAATAAAATTCAAGGTATATTTTTATCTCATGGTCATGATGAACAAATAGGAGCAATTCCTGATATATTATATGATTTGCCTAATATTAAAATATATGGAACTAAATTTACTTTAGATTTGTTAAAAGAAGAATTAAAACAAGAAAAGTTAAAAGCAGATTTAGTTGAAATTCAACCACATAAAAAAATAAAAGTAGGTAAGAATTATATTTTCCCTATTAGTTTATCGCATTCTGTACCAGATGCAGTAGGATATGTATTATATACGAAAGATGGAGCAATATTTTATACCGGTAACTTTGTTTTTGATTCTGCTATGCAAGGAAATTATAAAACTGATATTGGTAAACTTGCTTATGTTGGAAAACAAGGTGTATTATGTTTATTAAGTGAATCATTATATGCTGACAAAATAGGTTATACTTCTCCAAAACATAGAAGTTATAGTTATTTAAGAGAAATTATTAACAGCTCTAAAAATAGAATCTTAATTAATATATTACAAGGTCAAATATTTAGAATTCAAGAATTATTAAATGTTATAACTGAAGCTAATAAAAAAGTTGTTATTTTAGGTAAAAGATTAGAAAATACTTTAATTAATTCAATTAATAATGGTTATATTAATTTTGATAAATCAAGAATTGGTAATATTCATCATTTAGAAAAAGATTCAATTATAATTGTATCTGATGAAAGAGAAAAACCTTTTTCTAATATTAAAAGAATTGTTAAAGGCTATGATAAATTTATAACTTTAACAGAAGATGATACTATTATTTTTGCTTCACCTGTTTATGACGGTATGGAAAAAAGTGCAACTATGGTATTTGATGATATAGCTAAAAAAGGATGTAATTTAATTACAATGTCAAGTAAACAATTTAATTCATTACATGCTTCAAGTGAAGATTTGATGTTAATGTTAAATTTATTACAACCTAAATATTATTTTCCAGTTAATGGAGAATATAGACATCAAGTTGCTAATAGTGAAGTTGCTAAACAAATGGGTATGAAAGATGAAAATATTATTCTTAAATTAAATGGTGAAGTTGCTACTTTTGTTAATGGTAATTTAACTGATGATAAAGAATTTGTTAAGGTAGATGACATTTTAATCGATGGTAAAACATTAGGTGATGTTGGTGATTTAGTTATCAAAGATCGTGAAATGTTAGGGGAAAATGGAATTGTTTTAATTTTAGCTATCGTCGATAAAGCTACTAAACAAATTTTATCAGGTCCACAAATTGTAACTAAAGGTTTTGTTTATGTTAAAGAAAATATTGATTTAATTAAAGAAGCTCAAAATATGTCTTTAGAAATAATTAAAAATAATACTAAAGTATCTTATATTGATTATGGTAAAACTAAAAATGAAATAAGAGATAAAGTAGGTAATTATTTTTATCAACAAACAGAATCAAAACCAATAATTTTAATTATGATTCAAGAAATTTAAATTGTACTTAGTTACAATTTTTTTCTTGAAATAATTTATTAAATATGATATTATTTATACCTAGGAAGTGGTTTTAATGAATCTACCAAATTTAAATGATGCAAGAAGAAGAACAAAAGAAAAAGTTGAAATTCTAGATAATTATAAAATAACAGAAGAACAAAAAACATTAGGGTTAAACAAAAAATATTTTGTTAAGACTTATGGTTGTCAAATGAATGAACATGATTCTGAAAATATTAAAGCAATATTAGAAGATATGGGATATACTGCTACTGATAATATGGAAGATGCTAATTTAATTATTTTAAATACATGTGCAATAAGAGAAAATGCTCATAATAAAGTATTTGGATTATTAGGTAGAATTAAACATATGAAACAATCTAAAGAAGTTTTGGTTGGTTTCGGTGGTTGTATGGCCCAAGAAGAAGTAATAGTAGATGAAATACTAAATAAATATAAATGGATTGATTTTGTTTTTGGTACTCATAATATTTATGATTTACCTAACATAATAGAAAAATCAAAAAACAAACAAGAAATAGATGTATTTTCTATTGAAGGCGATGTTATTGAAAACATTCCAGTTAAAAGAGATAGTAAATATAAAGCTTGGGTTAATATTATGTATGGTTGTGATAAATTCTGTACTTATTGCATAGTACCTTACACTAGAGGAAAACAAAGAAGTAGATTACCTAAATATATAATTGATGAAGTAAATGAATTAATTAAAGATGGCTATAAAGAAGTAACATTATTAGGTCAAAATGTTAATGCTTATGGTAAAGATTTAGATATTGATTATAATATGGCTAATTTATTAGAAGATGTAGCTAAAACTAATATTGAAAGAGTTAGATTTGTAACTAGTCATCCTTGGGATTTTAATGATGACATGATTGATGTAATAAGTAAATATAAAAATATTATGCCTTATATTCATTTACCTTTACAATCAGGCTCTGATAAAATATTAAAATTAATGGGTAGAAGATATACAAAAGAAGAATATCTAACTTTATATAATAAATTAAAATCTAAAATACCTAATTGTTCAATTACGACAGATATTATAGTAGGTTTTCCAAATGAAACTAAAGAAGACTTTTTAGATACGTTAGATGTAGTGGATAAGTGTAAATATGATGGAGCATTTACTTTTATCTTTTCTCCTCGTATTGGAACACCTGCTTGTCGTATGAAAGATGATATATCTTTAGAAGAAAAAGAAGAAAGATTACAAACATTAAATAATTTAGTAAATAAATATTCTAAAGAAAATAATTTACAATATTTAAATAAAATAGTACCTGTTTTATTAGAAGATTATAGTAGTAAAAATAGTAGTTATTTAAAAGGATATACTGATACTATGAAATTAGTAAATGTTAAAGCAGATAGTAGTTATTTAGGAAAAATAGTAAATGTCAAAATAACTTCAGTTAAAACATGGAGTATGGATGGCGAAATAATATAATTTTATCAAGAATGAGGGAGAGGATTAGCTCAGTGAACTCATACCAACCTATTAGGTTAGGTGGTAAAGCTAATATCGATGAAAGAAAAAGACTCTTTCATTGAGTCTTTTTTCATATAATATAATTGGAGGTAATTTAAATGAAAAAATTGATAACTAGTGAATCAGTAACAGAAGGTCACCCAGATAAAGTATGTGACAAAATAAGCGATAAAATATTAGATATGGCTTTAATGGAAGATGTTAATAGTCATATGGCTGTAGAAGCAACAATCAAAGATAATTTTATTTTAATATATGGAGAAGCTAATACAAAAGCAAAATTAGATTATTCTAAA
Organism: uncultured Bacilli bacterium; assembly: GCA_944359055.1. Lineage (GTDB taxonomy): Bacteria > Bacillota_I > Bacilli_A > RF39 > UBA660 > Faecisoma. The sequence continues at coordinate 20,957 of CALVSO010000021.1, forward strand.
ATAGCTAAAGATGTACTTAAAGATATTGGCTATGATGATGATTTTGAAGTATTAGTTAAAGTAAGTGGCCAATCACAAGAAATTAATAACGCTGTTTCTAAAAAGAAAATATGTGCAGGAGATCAAGGCATAATGTTTGGTTATGCAACTAATGAAACAAAGGAATTTATGCCTTTACCTATTTTACTTGCTAATAAAATAACAAAACAGTTAGCTTTAGTTAGAAAGAAAGATAAAAATTCTATTTTAATGCCAGATGGTAAAGCTCAAGTTACAGTAGAATATGTAAATAATATTCCTAAAAGAATTGATACAATAATTGTTTCATCTCAACATAAAAAAGATGTTACACAAGAAGAATTAAAAAAATATATAAAAGAAAATGTAATTGATAATGTTATACCTAAAGAATTAATGATAGATACTAAAATATTAATTAATACAAGTGGTTCTTTTGTAATTGGTGGACCATTTGGAGATAGTGGTACAACTGGAAGAAAAATAGTGGTAGATACATATGGTGGCGTTGGTAAAGTAGGTGGTGGTTGCTTTAGTAGTAAAGATCCATCTAAAGTAGATAGAAGTGCTGCTTATTATGCAAGATATGTAGCTAAAAATATTGTTTATCATAATTTATGTGATAGATGTGAAGTAGAAGTATCTTATGCTATTGGATTAGAACAACCTATTAGTGTTAATATTGAAACATTTAATACGAATAAAGTAAGTATAGAAGAAATAAACGATTATGTTAAAAATAATTTTGATTTTTCAGTTGATAACATTATAAAAGAATTAAATTTATTAAGACCAATTTATTATGATATAGCAAGTTATGGTCATTTTGGTTATGATAATTTACCATGGGAACAAATAAAGTAATTTATTTGTTTTTTAATAATAACAATAAATAACTAAACTATGACATTCTAAGATTTGTCAATAATAAAATTTTATGCTATATTAATGCATGACGAAAAGACACGAAATTTATT
>CALVSO010000022.1 GCA_944359055.1 uncultured Bacilli bacterium
AACGCCTTTATTATAGACGTTTCTCTTACATTTTAATTTCACATTATGAAACTGGAATTTACTTTTTCAATTCACGAATATTTTCAATTTCTTCTTTAGTAAATCCCTTATTATATAATTTAATGTTTATTTTATATTCTAATTCTTTATCTTGATATTTTTTACTTAACTTATTATATAATTTCTTATACTCTTTCATAATCACATCATCATTTTTAATATTCAAATTATCATATATTTCAACAATTCTTGATTTATCATACCCCAAATTAATTAACTCATTTACTACTTTATATTTTAATTTAAATCCAGAATAGTTACTATTTTTTGTTTTCTTAATGATTAATTTTTCTATTTTTTGATCAATTAAATCATTATCTATTTTAGATATTTCGTCCATAATTAAATTTATATCAATATTATGTTTTAACAAATCATTTTTTACTTTATCTAACCCATCATTTGATAAATTTATTCTATCTGAAATATATGCTTTAGCAAACATTTTATCATTTATTAAATTGATACTTTTTAATTTATCTACTATTTTATTTTTATCAACGTTATATTTATCTAAAAATTCATTTATTTCTTTTTCACTTCTTAATTTTCTGGATATCAAATTAAGAACTTTATTATAAACATCATAATATTCATTTTCTTTATTTATTTTATCTAACAATTCATCATCAATAGTTTTATTATATAATAAATTATTATTAATAATAACATCATCAAATGTTTTTATTTCTAAACCATTATCTAAAATTATTTTATATTTTTTACCATTTTTTTTAATTTTATTAATCTTCATTTAGTAAAACCTCATCTAATGTTAATCTAGGTCTTTCAAGTGGATTTTCATTTTTTACACCTATTGCAATTGCAGAAACTAGTTCATAATCAATATTAACTAATTCTTTAACATAGTCTTCTATTTTTTTTATATAACCAATCCATAAAGTTCCTAACCCAATATTTTCTGCTTCTAATAAAATATTTTCAATAGCTGCTCCAATTGATAAATGATTAAAATATTCGTTATCTTTATTATAAACCAAAATTAAATAAGGAACAGTTTTAATAACTTCAGCAGTTTTATTAGGACCATAAATTTCTATCATTTTATCGCTTATTTTATTTTTGATATCATTATTAACTATTAAAAATCGCCAAGGTTGATTATTTTTAGCAGATGGAGCTTTAATGCCAGCATTTAAAATATCAAATATTATTTTTTTATCTATATTATCATTTTTATAATTTCTAATACTTCTTCTATTTTCTATTTCCTTTAGCACTTATTTCCTCCCTATAAAATTTTAATGAACTTAATACTATTATTGAAAGTGGTAAAGCGATAATAACACCTATAAATCCAAATAAAATACCACCACCAAAAACAGCTGCTATAACGATAATTGGATGAACTTGATTACTTTTACCATATACTAATGGATTTAAAATATACGAATCTATTGTTGAAGATATAAGTATCGCAATTATTACACTTATACCTAGAGATACGCTTAAAGTAAATCCTGTTATAACACCAATTATTTGAACAAATATACCACCAAAATAAGGAACAAAATTACCCAAAGCAGATAAAATACCTAACAATAAAGCATTCGGATGACCAATTATATAATAAAGTAAAGTATATTCAAAAAAACTTATAAAAACAATTGTTAAAAAACCTTTAATATAATTTTTTATTTCATGATCTAACAAAGAAATATAACGATATAATTTATCAGACTTGCTTTTTAAATATTTTTTTATTCCTTCTCTTATTTTATCCATATCAATTAAAAAATATATTCCCGAAGCTAAAGCAATAAAAACATTTGATATCACATTTATTGAAGTGTTAATTGTCTTAACTGCACCATCAGATACATACTTACCAACATTACTAATTATTTCATTAAATGTTTTAATTAAAGTATCACCTAAACTACCCAAATCAATATTAAAATTAGTTGTTATATCTTTAATAAATATAATTAATGAATCAATTAAACTAACAATTTGTGTTGATAATAATGGTATCAACAATATAATTATTGTTACTACTATAGCAATTATAGAAGCTATTATAATTCCTATTCCTAATCCTTTAGGTACTTTTTTATCTTTTAATGTTTCTAAAATTGGATATAAAGCATAAGCAATAACAAATCCAGCAAATAAAGGTAATACTATTTTTAATATTTTATCTAATATACCTAACCATAAAGGACTTGCTTGGTAAATAAAAAAGCATATAACTGCTATTAAAGCAATATTAATCAATTTAAAATCTAATTTATTCTTTATCATAATTTCTCACTTTCTAATATAATAGTAACTGGTCCATCATTATTAATTTCAACTAACATATCAGCTTGAAAAATACCAGTTTCTAAATGTATATCATATTTTTTTATTTCTTCATTAAATAATTCATACAATTTTCTAGCATCATCAGCTCTCATCGAATTTATATAACTTGGTCTATTTCCCTTTTTACAATCAGCATATAAAGTAAATTGTGAAACAGATAAAATTTTTCCTTTTATATCTAATATTGATTTATTCATAATATGATTTTCATCATCAAAAATCCTTAAATTAACTAATTTTTTTGTTAATTTTTTTATATCTTCGATAGTATCATTATGAGTAAATCCTACTAAAACAACTAATCCTTTTTCTATTTTACCAACTATTTTATTATCAACTAATACTTTAGAATTTTTGCTTCTTTGAACTACTAATTTCATTTTATTAACCTTTCTACTGATAAAACATTAGGTATCATATTTAAATCATTCATATATTTTATTAATCTTTCTTTATTTTCAACTAAAACAGTAATTTGATAAATATAATCATCACCACTTGATAAAGATTTAATACTTTGAATAGTTATATCAGTATTTGATGTTTTAGCAACTATATTCATTAATATATTATTATCCAAAGATTTAATTAATAAACTAGTTGGATATTTTTTATTAGTATCATTCCATTTAACATCAATTAATCGTTCATTTAAATCACTTACATTTGGACACACCATACGATGAACTGTTATACCATTTCCCTTAGTAATATATCCTACTATTCTATCTCCTTTAATTGGTTTACAACAAGAAGCAATATTTACTTTAATATCATCAATTCCTTTTACCATAATATCATTTTTCAAAGTTGGTAATATTACTTCTTTATCTTTAGTTTTATTTAAAATAATTTCTTCTTTAGTTATATTTTCATCAGTTACAATATTAACAACTTGTGTAGCAGTATATTTATTACTTCCAATATTTATATATAATTCATTAATATCTGCACATTTTAACTCTTCTAATACCTTATCAATATTATCCATAAATATAGCATTAGACATTTTTCTTTTTCTTAATTCTTTATTTAATAAATCTTCACCTTTATTATAATTATCTTCTTTTGATGTTTTATTAAAGAATGCCTTTATTTTATTTTTTGCTTGAGTTGTTTTTACTATATTCAACCATTCTTGACTAGGAGTTGAATTTTTGTTAGTGTTTATTTTTATAATATCATTATCTTTTAATTTATAATCAAGTGGTACTATATTATTATTTACGATAGCTCCAACTGTTGTATCTCCAACTTTAGAGTGTACTCGATAAGCAAAATCAATTGGTGTTGAACCATTTGGTAATTCTATAACATCTCCCATAGGTGTAAATACATATATTGTATCTTTTAAAACATCCTCTTTTACTGAATCAACAAAATGTTCTTCACTTTCCTCATTTTTAAGTTCCATAATAACTCTAAAAAATTGTAATTTTTGTTCCATCTCACTTTGCATATTAGATTTACCTTCTTTATATGACCAGTGAGAAGCAATACCACATTCAGCTACTTTATCCATTTCATAAGTTCTTATCTGAATTTCAAATAATTGTCCATCAATACCAAATACAGTTGTATGAAGTGATTGATACATATTTGTTTTAGGCATAGCTACATAATCTTTAAATCTTTTAGGAATTGGTCTAAATTTAGAATGAATAAGACCTAAAACTTGATAACATTCTGCTTCAGTATCAACAAATACTCTCAAAGCTAATAAATCATAAATTTCGTTAAATGACTTACCCTTATCCAACTTTTTATAAATACTATAGATACTTTTACTTCTACCTTTTATTTCATGTTTGATGTTGTGTTCATTTAACAATTTAGAAACACTATCCATCATTTCAACAATATAATTATCTCGTTCTACTTTAGTTTTATTTAATTTTTCTACTATTTGATAATAAGCATCTGGTTTTAAATATCTTAAAGATAGATCTTCTAACTCAGATTTTATTGTATTAATACCCAATCTATGAGCTATTGGAGTAAATATATCTAATGTTTCTTTAGCATTAGCTTTTTGTCTTTTTTCTGACAACGCCCATAATGTACGCATATTATGAAGTCTATCTGCTAATTTTAAAATAATTACTCTAACATCTTCTGTCATACCAACTAATATTTTTCTTTGATTAGCTATCATTGCTTCAGTATCTCCACTAAAATTTAATCTATTAATTTTAGTAATACTTTCAACTAATTTAGCAACTTCTTCTCCAAATAAATTTTCTATTTCTTCTTTTTTTACGCCACAATCTTCAATGGTATCGTGAAGTAATGCTGCTTCAATAGTTTTACTATCAGCATGAATTTCACTTAATATATAAGCAACATTTAAAGGATGAATAATATAATCATCTCCACTATTACGTTTTTGGCCAAAATGTTTAATACTAGCAAATTCATAAGCTTTTTTTATTTCACTTATTTCATCTTCATTTCTAATATATGTTTTCAATTTATCTTCTAATTGTTCATATTTACTTATTTTTGTTACTTTCATACTATCACTCTTCTTTAAAATATATTTCTCTATTTCTTAAATTTAACTTTTGTTTTAAATAATCATCAATTAATAAATCATCAACATTTAAAACATCGCTTACCATTTCGTATAATGATAAATCTTTAGCCTTTTTCCATTTAACTTCTTTTAAGTAATTCCAAATATCTTCTATTTTAATATATTGATAACCACTTCTATTCATTTCGTTTTTTTTAGTTGTCAATGCTGGCTTTAATCTATTATATAATTCTTCTAAACTATTAAATTCTACTTCCATTTTTACTCCCATTCCTTTTTATTTTAAATATTTTTATCTATTTCTTTTAAATCAATATCCATCAATCTTAAATAATCTTTTTCTACTTGTGTCAAATGATTTTTCATGTATTTATCATATTCTTCATGTGCTTTCTTTAATGCCATTTTATGAGAAACGAAACCATTTGTTTTTAAAATATCATTATGAGTCATTTTAAAAAAACTATCTAACTCATTTATTCAATCTTTCATTGCCATTATTTTTAAAACGTTCAACATTTATATTGTAACCTTTTTTTAAATATTCTTTTAATAATTCGTTAGCCCATATTCTAAATTCAGTACCGCGATTTGATTTAACTCGAAAACCAATGGCAATTATCATATCTAAATTATAAAAATTAGTTGGTTTTGTAGAAAATTCGGAAATACCGAATTTTCTCATAGTATTTTCCATTTTTAGTTCATTTTCAGCATAAATATTTTTTATATGTTCATTTATTGTTGACTTAGACTTATTATATAACTTACTAATTTGTTCTTGATTCATCCAAATGTCTTCTTCTTGCAAAAATACTTTAACATTTACATCATTATTATCTTTATAAATTACAAATGAACTATTTTCCATACATCCATCAACTCCTTTTTATTTTTTTTATTGTCTTATTTCAAAAAACTTATACATATATTATATAAGAAAAATTAATATTTTTAAAGGTGATTTATGAAAAAAAATAAATTTATTGTATCAACTATTATTTTAATTATTGGTGGATTTATAACAAAAATATTAAGTATGGTTATTAAAATAGTTATGACTAGATTAGTAGGTACAGAAGGAATCGGTTTGTATATGTTAGTTAACCCTACTTTTATGTTATTTATAGCTATATGTACCTTAGGATTACCAACTGCTATATCAAAATTAGTATCCGAAGATAAACGAAATAATAAAAAATTAGTTTTTTCTAGTTTATTTTTAATAATTATTATTAATATTTTTGTTATGTTATTTATATTTTTATTTGCTAAATTTATTTCAAATAATTTATTACATGAAAATAGAACATATTATTCAATTATAGCTATTGCTTTAGTATTACCATTCATATCAATATCAGGAATATTAAGAGGATATTTTTTTGGTAAACAAAGAATGTTTCCTCATGTTTTATCTAATGTTTTAGAAGATGTAACAAGATTAATTAGTATTATTTTATTTACGCCTTTCTTTTTACTTAAAGGCTTAGAATTCGCAGTTGCATTTTTAATTTTATCAAATATTATAAGTGAATTAACTTCAATATTTATATTATTTTTCTTTTTACCTAAAAACTTTAAATTATATAAAAAAGATATTATTCCTTCACTAAGTAATATCAAAGATATATTAGAAATAAGTCTACCAACAACTGGATCTAGATTAATAGGTACAATTGGTATGTTTTTTGAACCAATTATTTTAACTTTCTTTTTAATAAAATCCGGTTTTTCAAATCAATACATTTTAAATGAATATGGTATTTTAAATGGTTATGTTATGCCATTAATATTATTACCTTCATTTTTTACAGGAGCAATATCACAAGCATTACTTCCAATTGTAAGTAATGGATACGCTAATAAACATTATAAATATACTAGAAATAAAATTAAACAAGCTATTTTTATTTCATTATTAATAGGCATTCCAGCTACAATTATATTTGTTTTAATACCTGAAATACCTTTAAAATTAATATTTAATACAAACGAAGGTATTACTTATATTAAAGTATTAGCCCCTATTTGTTTATTACATTACATTCAATCACCATTAACAGTTTCATTACAAGCGATGGGTAAAAGTAATAGTGCAATGATGGGAACATTAGTTGGAATGATTTTAAGAACTATCATTTTAATAATTTGTTGTTTGTTTAAATTAGGTATTTATGGTTTAATAATAGCAAGTTGCGTTAATATTTTATATGTTACAATTCATCATATAATAAAAGTTAAACAATTAATATAAAATAAAAACCTGATTATTTATCAATTGATACATTTATCAGGTTTCATTTATATTTTAATCAATTCTATTAAATAATAATTCAATATTAGTTATTTTTATATCACCATTTAATTTATATTCTTCCCATTTAAATGGCTCTAATGATAATATATTTTTTATTTTATCAGCACTACTTGGAATAAATGGATTTAATAAATTTGATAAATTAGCCATAATATAAACACAAGTATAAGTAGTTTCATTAAATGCATTAATATCTTCTTTAACTTGAATCCAAGGTTGTCTTTCATCATAATATTTATTACCTAAAGATGCATATTCAACTATTTTATTTAATGCTTCTTTTAATTCACCATCAGTAATTAATTTACCAACTTCATCATATATAGCTTTAGTTCTAGCCATAATATCAACATCAATTTCTGCTTTTTTAATAACACCATCAAATTTTTTATTAATAAATGATAAATTACGATTAATAAAATTACCAATAACTCCTACTAAAAATTTATTATGAGCTAAAACAAGATCATCCCTTGAAAAATTAACGTCTTTTTTTTCAGGACCATTAAATATCATATAAAATCTAACAGTATCTTTATTATAAGTACTTGCTAGTTTATCCATAGTAACTAAATTACCTTTAGATTTACTCATTTTTTCATCATTCATATTAACATATTCACAAGAAATAATTTTTTTAGGTAATTGATATTTTGGGTTAATAGCCGATAATAAAGCAGGATAAATAATAGTATGGAATGTAATATTATCTTTTCCATGAACAAAATAAGTTGTTAAATCTTTATGATCTGTTACAAATGATTCAAAATCAATATTTCTATCTTTGCATACTTTCATAGTAGCTGTTAAATAACCAAGTACTGCTTCTATCCAAACATATATTTTTTTATCTTCATAACCTTCAACTGGTACATCTACTCCCCATGTTAATTGTCTAGTAGTAGCTCTATCAATTAAACCTAAATTTAAATATTTTTTTGTTTCATTATAAGCATTTTTGCGCCAATCATCTTTATGAGATTCAACATATTTATCCAATATATCTTGAAAAGCAGACAATTTAAAATATAAATGTTTATTATTTTTAACTACTGTACTAGTACCACATATTTTACATTTTTTATCTTTTAATTCTTTAGGATTAATAGGACTTAAACAATCATCACATTGTTCCCCCATTGCATTACCTCCACAATGAGGACAAGTTCCTACTATCTCTCTATCTGATAAAAATTCATTACATTTAGGGCAAAAATCTTGTTCTTCAACACTCTCATAAATATATCCATTATCTAATATTATTTTATAAAATTCTTGAACTTGTTTTTTATGTTCAGTTGTCATTGTAGCTGTATAAAAGTCATAAGAAAAATCTAACGATTTAAATGAATTTGTAAATTCATTATGATATTTATTAGCTATATCGATTGGATTAATTCCTTCTTTTTTAGCCCTTACAGTAATAGGTGTACCATGACAATCAGTACCTGATACATAAATTACTCTATTACCACAACCTCTATGATAACGAGCAATTACATCCCCAGGTAAAAGTGCTGCTAGATGACCAATATGTAATGAATTATTAGCATAAGGCCAAGCACCTCCTATTAGTATATCTTTCATATTTCATCTCCTATATCTAAATTATTAATACAAAATACTGCATATAATGGAACAGATTTTATATTATTTTTAAATCCGAAGTTTTTATTAGAAATTCTAATTGCATATTTAGGATTATATTCATTAATATAATTAGTTAAACTTCTAGATTTAACATGATTACTAGTCTTTACTTCAACTGGTATGATATTTCCCTTTTCTGTTTGTAAAACAAAATCTATTTCTGATTGATAATCATTTTGCCAATAATTTAAGTTTAAATCATTAAATTTAAAACAAGAAGCAACATAATTTTCTGTTAACATGCCAATCATTAATTCATTACCGATTTCTTGATTTTTAATTAAATATAAAGGAAATTTTGACAAATTAGTTAATAATCCAACATCGTTCATATATAATTTAAATGAATCTAATTGTTCATACATTTTTAAAGGTACGCCAATATTAGTTTTATAACATTTATTACATACACCTGAATTAACTAACCAATCTATGGCATACCCAAATATCGTACTAGTACCACCTTTTTGAATTAATTTATATTGAAATTTTTTATTATCTTTCGCTAATTGAGCAGGAATTGATTCAAATGCTGCTAATATTTTGTTAGCATCTTGATAATTAGTATATTTAGTAATATCATTTTTGTATGATTCTAATATTTTAGTTTGAATATCAATTGCAGCAATTAATGAATTAGATTTAGTGTATTCAAATACTACTTCTGGCATACCACCGATAGCTAAATAATCACTATATAAATCTAAAGCTTTTTCATGCAACAATTTAGATAATTTAGTATTAGTGACATAAGATTTTTTAATTTCCTCGATTAATAAATCATTATTTGTCGCCATTAAGAATTCTTCAAAATCTAAAGGATAGATATTTAATATATCAACTTTACCAACAGGAAAAGAATAATTTTCTCTTTTAATATGTACACCTAATAAACTACCAGCTCCAATCACATAATAACTAGGTGCATCTTCACAAAAATATTTTAAAGATGTTAATGCTCTGGGATTTTGTTGAATTTCATCAAAAAATATCAAAGTATTTTCTGTAATTTTTTTATTAAAAAATATTTCTAATTGTTTAATAATATTATTAGGCTCAATATTTTCATTAATTATACTATTTATTATTTCATTTGTTTCAAAATTAACATAAATCATATCATCGAATAATTTACCAAATTCCTTTACTAAATAAGTTTTTCCAACTTGTCTAGCTCCATATAATAATAATGGTTTACGATTTTTATTATTTTTCCATGCTATTAACTTATCCATTGCCTTTCTTTTCATAAGTATCACCATTTAAAATATAACACATAACTCCAAAAAAGTCAATAAATTATTGATTAATTTGGAGTTATAAATCATTTTATTACAATATTAACTAATTTCTTAGGTACAGTTATTACCTTAACAATTTCTTTACCTTCTATATACTTTTTAACATTATCTAAATTTTTAGCTAAAGTTTCCATTTCCTCTTTAGATGTTTCCATACTAACAACTATCTTTCCTCTTACTTTACCATTTACTTGAACAACCATTTCAAATTCTTCTTCTTTTGTTTTTTCTTCATCATAAGTTGGCCAAGGTTCATAAGCAATAGTCTTATCATGACCTAACATTTGCCATATTTCTTCTGTCATAAATGGCGCAATTGGATTTAATAATTTTACAAAATTTGTAGCATATTCTAATGGAAAAACATCTTCCTTATAAACAGCATTAATAAATATCATCATTTGTGATATGGCCGTATTAAAGTTTAAAGATTCATAATCTAATGTAACTTTTTTAACAGTTTGATGATATATTTTTTCTAGGTTTTTATTAGTAACATCCTTAACTTTATCTTCATATAATCTATATACTCTATCTAAGAATCTGCGAGCTCCTTCAACACCTTTTTTACTCCATGGTTTATCTGCTTCTAAAGGTCCCATAAACATTTCATAAAGTCTTAATGTATCAGCCCCATATTCACCTACTACATCATTTGGATTAATTGCGTATTCAGGGTATCTTTTACCCATCTTAATACCATTTTCTCCTAAAATCATACCTTGATGAACTAATTTTTTAAATGGTTCTTTAACATTTACAATTCCCTTATCATATAAATAATTATTCCACATTCTAGAATATAACAAGTGACCTACTGCATGTTCTGGTCCACCTATATATAAATCAACTGGCATCCAATGTTCAATTAATTTTTTATCGGCTAATGCATTATCATTATGTGGATCAATATATCTTAAGAAATACCAACTAGACCCAGCTGAACCTGGCATAGTAGATGTTTCTCTTTTACCTTTTATACCATTAACTGTAACATTTACCCAATCAGTTGCCTTATCTAATGGAGAGGCTCCTGTTTTAGATGGACTATAATCTTCTAATTCTGGTAAAACTAAAGGTAAATTTTCATCCAATACATCTTTGCCGTTTTCTAAATGAATAATTGGAATTGGTTCACCCCAATAACGTTGACGAGCAAAAATCCATTCTCTTAAACGATAATTAACATGCTTACTACCTAATTTATTTTCTTCTAGCCAATTAATCATTTTGTTGATAGCATCTTCTTTATTTAATCCATTTAAAAATTCAGAATTAATATGTACCCCATCACCAGTATAAGCTTCTTTAGAAATATCTCCACCTTCAATTACAGGAATAATATCGATATTAAACTTTTTAGCAAATTCATAATCTCTTTCATCGTGAGCAGGAACTGCCATAATAGCGCCTGTTCCATAACTTGCTAATACATAATCAGATATCCAAATAGGTATTTTTTTACCATTAACTGGATTAATAGCATAAGCACCTGTAAATACACCTGTTTTTTCTTTATTTAATTCTGTTCTTTCTAAATCAGATTTAGAAGCACACATTTTTTTATACTCTTCTACTTCTTTTTTATTAGTAGATATTTTATCAACCAATTCATGTTCAGGAGCAAGTACACAATAAGTAGCTCCAAATAAAGTATCACATCTTGTTGTAAAAACTGTAAATTCATAATCATCAACTTTAAATTTAACATGAGCTCCAATTGATTTACCAATCCAATTTCTTTGCATTTCTTTAGTTGAATCTGGCCAATCTATTTCATTTAATCCATCTAACAATTTTTCAGCATATTTAGGAATATCAATAACCCATTGTTTCATATTTTTTCTAATTACTGGGTATCCTCCTCTTTCACTTTTACCATCAATAACTTCATCATTAGCTAAAACTGTACCTAATTCAGGACACCAATTAACTGGCATATCAATTTGTTTAGCTAATCCATCTTCATATAATCTACTAAATATCCATTGTGTCCATCTATAAAATTTAGGATCACTAGTAGAAACACATCTATCCCAATCAAAAGAAAAACCTATTTTTTTTAATTGTTCAGTAAATGTTTCAATATTTTTATTAGTAAATATCGCTGGATGATTACCTGTTTGAATTGCATATTGTTCAGCAGGTAAACCAAATGAATCAAATCCCATAGGATGTAATACATTATAACCTTGCATTCTTTTCATACGACATACTATATCAGTCGCAGTATATCCTTCTGGATGACCAGCATGCAATCCAACTCCAGATGGATAAGGAAACATATCTAAAGCATAAAATTTTGGTTTACTAAAATCCCATACATCCGTTTTAAAAGTATTATTATCTTCCCAATATTTACGCCATTTACTTTCTATTTCTTTTGTATTCATTATTTACACTTTCCTTTCAAATAATTACCTATTAAACTATAAAAAATAAAAATAAGAGGTATTAAAACAATTAGTCCAATTAATAATTGTAATATCAAATTATCTACTAAATATGTCATTGTAAATGCAATACTAATAATTAAAGAATTAGTTAAACCTAAAATATTAGTAAATTTTTTCATATTTAATTTATTAACATTTATTTTATATTTTTTTACAAAATACATAACTTGATTACTTTTCTTAAATTTTTCATACTTTTTAGTTTGCAATACAACTGTAAACAAATAAAATAAATAAACAATTAAAAATGATATTATAAATCCTAGTAACATAATATACCTCCAAACTATTTATTATTATATTATAAAATGTAATAATAATCAAGAAAAAAATACATTAGACTGTGCTAATGTATTCTAATAATCTCAAGAATAATTTAATAAATTTCTTTTCTAAACCTTTTCTTCCTAATTTTCTTATTTCAATTCTTTTTTTCTTAATTGGTAAATCACTAAAGATAATTGCATCTATTTTTTCTTTCATAAGTGTTTCAATTTGTAAATCATCTAAAATACCTGCAATATCATCATTTATTAATCTTGTAGGATCAAACTCAATATCCTTACCTTTACAATTAATCGTTAACTGACCAATTGAATTAACATTATTAATTTCAACCACAAAATCAGGGCCTTGAACATATGATTTACAATCAATTTGCTCTTTATTTTCATAAACAATAACATCAGTTGCTTTTTTAGCATTTCTAAATATTAACTTATAATTACGAGTAGCAGGAACAATACCGCTTTTACCTTCTAAAGCTCTTATTATAACTGTATAATTACTAGGCATATAATTATATTCAATTTTAGTTAATAAGTAAAAACCCTTTTCATATAAACTAGATATTCCATCGTCTTCATATAAATAATATTCATTACTGATACCAGGAAAGAAATGAATCTCCATATTTTTAGGTGGGGTTGTATCATTTAAATTATCATTAGAGCCTAATGGAATAATACTACCTGCCTTCGCAAATACAGGATAATTTTGATCTTTATAAAAAGTAACATAATTATTATTACCAGGATATTTTTGACCAGTGAAGAAATCATACCAAATACCTTCTGGCATATAAAATCTATGAACTACCCTATTCATAACATAATCTTTTTTATTAGTTATAGGACAAACAAATAATTGACTTCCAAAATAATATTCGTCACTATATAATAAATCATCATACATTTCTTTAGCTACATAATAAATAGGTTTAACAATTGGAACTCCATCTTTATAATATTTATAAGCTTCACTATATAAATAAGGTATTAATTTATGTCTTAATTGTAAGTAATCAGTTACAATACCTAAAGTTTTAACACTCCATCTCCATGGTTCTCTTTTATAATATTTTCCAACATCAGCTCCAAATTTAAATATAGGAGAAAAAACACCTAATTGAACATAGCGAGTATATAATTCATTATCTTCAACACCTTTAAAATAACCACCAATATCATGAGCCCACCAACTAACACCTATATTAGTAGATGCACTATTATACTTAGGAATTAATTTTAAAGTATCCCAACTAACTTCAGTTTTTCCAGGATATAATACAGAATATTTATGTTGAACCAAAGAATTATCATATGATAATAACATTGGTCTTCTTTTATAATTTCTTTTCATATCATTATATTGATAATGCTGTAAAAAGTATTCATTATTACAATCTAACCAATAAAAATCAACACCTAAAGCATCCAAAGGATGAATATATAATTTTAGATAAACATCAATCCATTTAGGATCTAAAATATTATAAGGTATTACTCCGTTTTCATCAGGATTTAAATACTTTTTAGCTTGATCATAATATTCATCAATATCATAAAATCCTTCAGTAGGGTTAATATTTAAGCCTACTCTTATTCCTTGTTTGTGTAAATATGAAATCATTTCATAAGGAGCTTTAAACAAATCTTTATTAAAAGTAAAACCTGTTTTTAAATGTTCCTTATTTTTATATGTTCTAATATGCCAATCTTTATCTAATAAAACAACTGAAACAGGAATTTTATATTTATTAAAATTATCTACTAATTGTTTTAAAGTAGTATCATTATATTCATTATTTCTACTCCACCAATTACCTAAAGCAAACCTTGGAATTAAAGATGGATTACCTGTTAAAGTATAATAATCTTTTAAACATAAATCAAAATCGTTTAAATAAACAAATAAATAAACATCAAATTCATTGTTGTTTTCTTTAAAAGTTCCATCTTCACAAACTATTTTATTTTTAGTATCTTCAATTGAAACAAATCCATCTAAAGAATATAAACTTTTAATATTTTTTAATTTTCCTTTTTCAATTAAAATAGGGGCATCATATGTTTTTGCTTCTACATGTTTATAAAACCATACTTTATCAGTGTTTAATATTTCAACTTTTAAATTTTTACTAGTTGGTTTTCTATCTTTAGTATAAAAAACTTTGAAATAAGCTGTAGTAATTTCTAAATAATTTTTATCTTCCTTAACTTGAAAATTGACTTTAGGAAAATTCCTGTTTTTTACTAATATAGTTGGTTCATCTATAAACACACCATTTTCATTATATTCAAATCTAATTAATCTATCACTTAAAATAGTAAAGCGATATTTTTTACCTTCTAATATATTTTCAGGTTTTGCCTTAATACTATTGTAGTCAACTTTAAAATGCTCACCTAAATCATACATAGAATCACCTCTTTATTCTTCAATATAATTATAAATTATATACTAATTTTAGTCAAGAAAAAAAGAGATTAAATTTTCTCTATTTTCATAAAATTAGTTTCTCTAGATTTACCATCTTTATAGAAACCACCTGTTATTAAAATGATATCATTTTGTTGTAAATTTAAGAATTCAATTGCTTTTTCTTTAGCATCATTAACGATTTCATCAGTTGATTTAAATACACTTGTAACAACTGGATAAACAGCCCAATCAAGAGCTAATGAACGAGCAACTTTTTCATCAGGACAAGTAGCTAAAACTAGACATTTTGGTCTTAAATTACTAACACTTACTGGTGTTTTTCCACTCATAGTAGTTGCTACTATCAATTTTGCATCTAATAAGCTAGCAGTTTCAACAACATTAGTAGCAATTGCTCCTTTAATAGTTTTATCAATATAATTATTATTTATTGTATAATTTAAATATTTTTCAGTATTTTCACAAATCTTTGCCATATATTTTACAGTTTCAATTGGATATTTCCCCATTGTAGTTTCTCCTGATAACATAACAGCATCAGTACCATTAATAACAGCATTAGCAACGTCAGATACCTCAGCTCTAGTAGGTCTCATGTTCTTTTTCATAGACTCTAACATTTCAGTAGCTACAATACAGAATTTACCATGTTTACGACAAGATTCAATAATCTTTCTTTGTAAAATAGGTAAATCTTCCATAGCTGCTTCAACACCTAAATCACCACGTGCTACCATAACACCATCAACTACTTCAACAATTGAATCTAGATTCATTATACCTGTTCTACTTTCAATTTTAGCTATTACTTTCATGTCTTCACGATTATGCTTTTTTAATATTTCTTTTGCTTGTAAAACATCTTCTTTTGTTGAAACGAAAGATAAAGCTAAAAAATCTCCTTCATGTTCACACGCATATATAATATCTTCTTCATCTTGTTTACTAATAAATGGCATATCTAATTGAACACCAGGAACGCTTAAACTTTTTTTGTTTCCTAATACTCCACCACTAGTAATCTTACATGTAATACCATCTTCTTCTTTAGATATTACATCCATACTCATTAAACCATTTTCTAATAAAATAGTATCACCGATATTAATAGAATCAATTGCACTAGGATGATTTACAGTAAATCTTTCTTCATTACCTAATACATAATCTTTAACAACTCTTATAGTTTTTCCTTCTACTAAATTAATTTCATCATTTTCTAACATACCATTTCTAAATTCTGGTCCTTTAGTATCATATAATATAGCTACATTTAATCCAGTCATTTCTCTTACTTTTTTTACTGAACTTACAACATTTTCCCTTTCTTCTAAAGTTGCATGTGAAAAATTAATACGAGCTACGTTCATACCATTTTTAACCATTTCACACATTATACTTGGATCAGTACTAGCTGGCCCAATACTACAAATAATTTTTGTTTTTTTCATTTACATCACTCCTCAAACGCTATACAATTATAACACATTTTTTTTAAATGTTAAAGAAAAAAAGAAAAAATTATTTCTTTTTTAAATCATAAACGATATCTACATTATCACATACATTTTTATAGTATATTATATTTCTTTTACTTATATTTTTAAACATTAATTTTATACAGACACTTTATAAAAAAAGAACATTTTATATTTGATGTTCTTTTATAGTTTCTCTAGATTTTAATACATTGTTGAAAAATCTATTTAATAATTCTAAATCACCATTCATAGCACTAATAATTGAGCCATTCATTAAATTAGTTTTGTCTTCTTCTGTTACATTTGAAAAATCTAATTCATAATCAAAATTTAAATATTTATCTATAAATATAACTACTTGTCGCAAATATTCTCTCATAATTCGTCCGTTCCCCTCGCGAAAAGGATGAACAATATTTAATTCTGAATAATAATAAGATAAAAAATTTACTATATCATCTTTTGTTTTTATTTTTTTTACATCATCATAAATTTTATCAAATAACATAGTAAGATATTTATAAATAAATTCTGGCCTACAAAAAGGTGTATTTCCTTTTACCATATTTTCTCTTCTTATTTCTCCTGCAAAAGGATAAATATATTCAAAAACTTGCTTATGTAAATTAATAAAATATACAACACTAAATAATTCTTTTGGATTAGGGATTGGATTCAATTGTAGTTTCATCAACATTAAAGCCGTAATATTGCGTTCTGCTTTATCTAAAGATTTTTGATCGTAAATATCAAGTTTATTTATTAAAACATTACTTCCATTATAACAATATTTTGATTGAAATTTTAAAGCTTCTGCAACTCTACTATTTATTTCTTCCATTTTCTTGCTCCATATGTTCAGTTTCTTTTGCTAAACCATACAACAATGAATCGATAGCATCAGTTCCTAATCTGTCTTTATATTTTTGATATATTCTAGAAACAATATTTTTCTCTTTCCCAGAAATATTATGACCTTCTATTTCAATATTTCCAACTGCTTTATCCAATTCTTTTTTTAAATCTTTTTCTTGCACAACTATCACCTACTTAAATTATATCACAAAAAAAGTAAGTTTTCCTTACTTTTTTACATATTTCTTAATTTATAACCTTTATTTTCAACATCTTTGATTATTTTATCAAATAAAGTATTAACTTCTTCATCGGTTAATGTTTTAGTACTATCATTAAATGTTAAAGAATATGCAATAGATTTTTCATTATCACCAATATTTTCTCCTTCATAAACATCAAAAATATTGATATCAGTTAATAATCTACCCCCTGATTTTTTAATAATATCTAATACTTCTTTAGCTTCAGTCTCTTTAGGCATAATAAATGCCATATCTTTTATAATACTTGGATATTTTGATATTTCTTTATATTTGATTGGTTTTATATTAGTTATTAATTTATCCATACTTATTTCACAAATATATATTTCATCTTTAGAATCTGTTGGATGAATTCTTCCTATTATTCCTATTTCTTTTCTATCCAATAAAACTCTTGCTGAGATACCAGGATGCATATTAGGAATATCTGAAGTAGTAAAACTATATCTATTTTTTAATCCTAAATAATCTAATAAATTTTCTAATATACCTTTAATTAAGTAAAAATCAACTTTTATTTTAGTATTATTCCAATTATTATTTATATAATTACCTTTCATCAAAATACATATTTTACTATCTTCATTATAATTTATATCATATGTTTTAGCTATTTCATAAATTAAAATATCATTTACTTTTCTTGTTTTGTTGTAATTATAAACATTTAATAAAGAAGGAATTAAAGTAGTTCTTATAACTTCTTTATCACTACTCATAGGATTTGGTAAAATAACATTTTCTTTATTTTCATAATTAAATTTTAACATATCACGAGATACTAAAGTGTATGTTTTTACTTCATTTAATCCTAAAGATCTTAATCTTTTAGAAATTAATTTACGATACTTAACATTACCAATATAATCACCTTTTTTAATATCAACTTTAGGTAAAGTAGATACTAAATTATGATAACCATATAATCTACCTATTTCTTCAGCTATATCATTAACATTAGGATCAATATCTAACCTTCTATTAGGTATTGTTACAATAAATTTACCATTATCTAATTTATATTTAAAATCTAGTCTTTCTAGTTCTTTTTTCATATCATCTTCACTTATTGTAATACCCAACATTTTATCAACTTCAGAAGGTCTAAATTCAACTATTTTTTCTTTTTTATCTATTTCATCATGAATAACCATATCACTTAAAACCTTAGCATCAGCATATTTTTCTAATAAATGACAAGCTCTTAAAATTGCTTTATTAGTATATTCATAATTTAAACCTTTACCATATCTAATAGATGCTTCACTTCTTAAATCTAATCTATTAGCTGTATTTCTAATACTTACAGCATCAAATATAGCAGATTCAATTAAAATAGTTTTTGTATTTTCATCTACTTCAGTGTTTTCTCCACCCATAACACCAGCAATACAAACAGGCTTATTTCCATCAGTTATAACAATATCATTAGTTAATTTTCTTTCTTTTCCATCTAAAGTAATGATATTTTCATTATTTGCTTCTCTTACTAAAATATTATTACCTAATTTATCTTTATCAAAGAAATGTAGAGGTTGACCATATTCTAACATTACATAATTAGAAATATCTACTACATTATTAATTGGTCTCATACCTGCTGCTAATAATCTTTTTTTAATAAAATCAGGTGATTCTTTTATTTTTATATCAGTAACCATCTTAGCTAAATAATAAGGACATTTCTTAGTTTCAACTTTTAAACTAAAATGATCTTTAATAGAATCTTTAATTTCTTTAAATGAATCATCAGGCAAAGTTACTTTTCTATTTAAAATAGCTGCGATTTCATAAGCAAAACCAATATGATAATAACAATCATTATTTCTACGTTTATGAGAATCTAATTCATATAAAGTATCATCTAATCCTAAATATTTAATAGGATCATCACCTACTTTAGCGTTACTATCTAATTCTTCAATGCCTCTATTATAAGCTTCTTCTGTTTTTTCTTCTAAACCTAATTCAAATAAAGCACATATCATACCATTTGATTCTTGATTTCTAATTTTACTTTTTTTAATTTCAAAATTACCTGGTAATATAGCACCTGGTAGAGCAACTATCACTTTTAATCCTTTTCTTACATTAGGAGCCCCACATACAATTTGAGTAACAACACTTCCAATATTTACTTGGCAAACATGTAAATGATCACTATCAGGATGATCAATACAATCAACAACTTCACCAATAACTAAATTATTAATGTGATTAGTAATTACTTTTTCAACATTTATACCAGCTTTAGTTATTTTAACAGCTAATTCTTTTAAATCTTGATCATTTATATCAATATAATCTTTAACCCACTCTAAACTTATCATTTATTCAGCATCCTTTCTATCGAAAGTATTTAATTCTCTTAAATCAGTATTATAAAATACTCTTAAATCATTGATACCGTATTTTAACATAGCTAATCTTTCAGCACCAAATCCGAAAGCAAATCCAGACCAAATACTTGGATCATATCCACCCATTTTAAGTACATTAGGATGAACAATACCAGCCCCTGCTACAGTTATCCAACCAGTATTTTTACAAATGTTACAACCTTTACCTTTACAATTAAAACAACTAATATCAACTTCTACTGAAGGTTCTGTAAATTGATAATAACTTGGTCTAAATCTTGTACTTATATCTTGTCCAAATAATTTTTTTACTATAACATCAATTGTTCCTTTTAAATCAGATAAACTAATATCTTTATCAACTAACAATCCTTCTATTTGATTAAATTGATGTGAATGAGTTGCATCATCATCATCTCTTCTATATGTTTTACCAGGACAAATCATTCTAATTGGTTTTTCACCTTTATTAACTAACATAGTTCTTACCTGCACAGGAGAAGTTTGACTTCTTAATAATATTTCCTCTCCTTCAATATAAAAAGTATCTTGTGCATCTCTAGCAGGATGTCCTTTTGGTATATTTAACATTTCAAAATTAAATTTATCTTCTTCTATTTCAGGGCCATCTACTACATCATATCCCATAGACATTAATAATTCTTCTACTTCTTCAATTAATTTTTCTATTATATTAGGAGCTCCATTAATTATTTTAGTACTTGGTAAACTAATATCAATTTTTTCATTTTTTAATTTTTCATTTAAAATATTTAATTCAATTTCTTTATTTTTTTCATCAAATATTTTAGTAACATCTTGTTTTAAACTGTTAATAATAGGTCCTTGTTTTTTCTTTTCTTCAATTGATAATTTACCTAAATTAGCTAATAACTCACTAATAATACCTTTTTTACCTAAATATTTAACTCTTACATCATATAAAGTTTTTGTATCATTTATATTTTCAATTTCTTTTAAAACATCATTTTTTATATTTTCCATTTAAATCATTCCTCTCATAATAAAGTCAAGTATTTCCTATACAAAACTTTATAAATTTTTATTATATTTTGATTTTTTAATTAGTT
>CALVSO010000023.1 GCA_944359055.1 uncultured Bacilli bacterium
AATTTTATCATACGTACATATGTTTGTCAATATACTTATTTAAAATTTTTCAAAGCACTTTCCTAGTATATAAAAAACAATAACGATTGTTATTGTTCAAATTGTGAATTATATAAATTTGCATAGAAACCATTTTTCTTTAATAATTCTTCGTGATTTCCTTGTTCTACAATATCACCATTATTCATAACTAATATTAAATCCGCATCTCTAATAGTTGATAATCTATGAGCTATTATGAAAGATGTTCTTCCCTTCATTAATTCATCCATTGCTTTTTGAATTAATATTTCTGTTCTTGTATCAACACTACTAGTTGCCTCATCTAATATTAATACTTTAGGATTAGCTAAAATAGCGCGAGCAATTGTTAATAATTGTTTTTGTCCTTGAGATATATTATTTGTTTCTTCATTTAATTCCATATTATATGCATCTGGTAAAGTTTGAATAAAATGATGAACATGAGCTTTTTTAGCTGCCTCAATTATTTCGTCATCAGTTGCATCTAATTTACCATATCTTAAGTTTTCCATAATAGTTCCTGAAAACAACCATGTATCTTGTAAAACCATACCAAAGATATGTCTTAAATCACTTCTTTTAAAATCATTGATATTTTTTCCATCTACTAATATAGAACCATCATTAACATTGTAAAATCTCATAAGTAATTTAATCATTGTTGTTTTTCCTGCTCCAGTTGGTCCTACTATAGCAATCTTTTGACCTTTTTTAACATCAGCACTAAAATCTTTAATGATAATTTGATCTTCATTATAACCAAATTTAACATGATCAAAAGTAACATTTCCTTCAACGTTATCCACTTTAAGAGGATTTTTAACTTCTTTTTCTTCTGGTTGTTCTAAGAATTCAAATACTCTTTCACTAGCTGCAATCATTGATTGAATCATATTTGATACTTGAGCTAATTGAGCAATTGGATTTGTAAAGTTTTTAGTATAAGAAATAAATGATTGTATATTACCAACTGTTATTTTACCTAAAATAGTAAAATATCCACCTAATATTGCAATTACAACATATCCTAAATTACCAATAAAATTCATAATTGGATGCATCATACCAGAGAAAAATTGACTCTTCCATCCAACATTACTTAAATAAGTATTGTCTTTTTCAAATTCTTTCAAAACTTTATTTTCAGCATTAAATACTTTAATAACATTTTGACCAGAATACATTTCTTCAATCTTACCATTAACATGACCTAAATATTCTTGTTGTTTAGCAAAATAATTTTGACTATGTTTAACAATAAACATTGTTATAAATGAAGCTATTGGTAAAATTAATATAGCAACAATCGTCATTGTAACATTTATTGATAACATCATTACTAATATACCAATAATAGTTGTAATAGATGTTATTAATTGAGTTGCACTTTGATTTAAACTTTGACTCATTGTATCAATATCATTAGTTATAATAGATAAAACTTCACCATGTGTTTTCTTATCAAAATAAGAAATAGGTAATTTATTTATTTTGATAGATACTTTTTTTCTTAAATTATATGTATATTTTTGACTTATGCCTGTCATTATAAATCCTTGAACATAAGAAAATAATGCGCTTACAATATATAAAATTATCAAAAATATTAAAATAGAAGCAATTTTATCAAAATCAATACCAGCACCACCAGATAATTTACTTATTATCCCATTATATAATTCTGTTGTAGCATTACCTAATATTTTAGGTCCTACTATTGAAAATATGGTACTAGCAATAGCAAATATAAATATAACTATTAATTGTACTTTATATTTGCTCATACTTTTGAATAATTTTTTTAATGTTCCTTTAAAATCTTTGGCTTTTTCAACACTGCCTATTGCACCTGGACCTCTATTCATTTTATAACTCCTCCTTTGATAATTGTGAGTAAGCTATTTCTTTATAAATATCACAGTTTTTTAATAAATCTTTATGTTTACCAATTCCTACTATATGACCTTTATCTAAAACAATAATTTGATCAGCATTCATAACCGTACTTATTCTTTGGGCAACAATAAATATAGTGGAATCTTTAGTTACTTTATTTAATTCTTTTCTTAATTTAGCATCTGTTTTATAATCTAATGCTGAAAAACTATCATCAAAAATATATATTTCTGGATTTGTCGCAATAGCTCTTGCAATTGCTAGTCTTTGTCTTTGACCACCAGATACATTAGTACCACCTTGTGATATAGCACTTTCATATTTATCTTTTTTATCATTGATAAATTCTTCAGCTTGACTTATTTTAGCTGCTTTTTTAATTACTTCATCATCTTTTTTGTGTAATCCAAAACCAATATTTGATTCAATAGTACCAGTAAACAATATTCCTTTTTGTGGTACATAACCAATTTTATCTCTTAATTCTTTGATATTAGCATCTCTTATATCAATTCCATCAATTAAAATTTTACCACCTGTAACATCAAAAAATCTTGGGATTAAATTAATTAAAGTTGATTTGCCTGAACCAGTTGAACCGATAAATGCTGTTGTTGTTCCTTTTGTTGCTTTGAAACTGATATTTTGTAAAACATCTTCTTCAGCATCTGGATATCTAAAATAAACATCCTTAAATTCAACTGTACCTTTTAAATTATTATTAAATTTTAAACATTTATCTTTTTGTTTAATTGAAGTATCTTTATCTAATACTTCCCCTATTCTTTCCATTGAAACAAATGCTCTAGGTACCATAATAGAAACCATTGAAATCATTAAGAATGACATAATTATTTGCATAGTATAAGTAACAAATGCTAATAAAGTACCAACTTGAATTGTACCAGCATCTATTTTACTTGCACCTACCCAAACAATTAATACACTAACACCATTCATAATAAACATCATAGTTGGCATCATAATTGTCATTGTTCTATTTACAAATAAATTTACTTTCATTAAATCTTTATTGGCTTTATCAAATCTTTCTTCTTCATGTTTTTCAGTACCAAAAGCTCTTATAACTTGAATACCAGATAATATTTCTCTTGCTACTAAATTTACTCTATCAATCAATTTTTGAACTTTATTAAATTTAGGCATAGCAATACTAAATAATATAATTACAAAACTTATAATTACTAATACAGCTAACCCAATTATCCAACTCATTTCATTACCACTAACTTTAGTTAAAGCACCTATTCCCATGATTGGAGCAAAGAATACTATTCTAAGCAACATAACAACTAACATTTGTACTTGTTGAATATCATTAGTACTTCTAGTAATTAAAGATGCAGTTGAAAAACTTTCAAATTCTTTATTTGAATAAGTCATAACTTTATTAACTACTTGACTTCTTAAATCTCTACTAAAGAAAGCTGCAATACGGCTTGATAAAAATACTGTTACAATAGTTAATACCATAGCAGCTAAAGCAACAGCTAACATTTTAACTCCTGTTTTAGCAATATAACTAATTTGTAAATTAGATACATCAATACCTATTTCGGTATATTCGTTTTTTAAATAAACTGTAGCCATTTGTTCTAATAAACTAACTTTTTCATTAGAATAATTTTCTTTTAATTTATTTAAAAATTGACTATGAGTTTCTTCGTCCATATTTTTTAAAACATCAAAAATAGTCATACCTTCAGGAATATTTAATTCTGGCATTTCAATTGTATTATTAGAAAAACTATATACCATTATAATCGGTAAAGTCATTATATCATTTAACTCATCATCACCAGTTAAAACATATAAATTTTCTTCATTTAATAATGGATATTTTTCTAAATAATCCGTATCATCTTTTGTTATTAAAGTATAGTTACTATTAATAATTTCTTTATCTTCATTATTTACAAACAACAATAATTTTTCATATTCACTTTCTCTAATTACTTCAGGAACTGAAGATTCAATACCACTTTGTTGAATACCAATATTTACTATATCAGAAGTATATTCTGGTAAACTTAAATCACACATTGCTTGCATAAAAAGTAATACAAATACTAGTATTATTTGAAAACTATACTTTTTTAATGTTTTTAATACATGTTTCATTTTATTCCTCCTTGTAAATTATTAAATACTTTTTTTAAAACTTCTTTAAAAATATTTAATTCTTCTTTTGATATGCCTGCTATTAATTCTTTTTCTAATTGTTTTGCTTCATTTCGCATTTCATTTATTAAAGATATACTCTTTTCAGTTAAATGAATTTCTTTATTTCTAGCATCTTTTAAACTAACAGTACGTTTAATAAAATCTTTATTTTCTAATCTATTTAAAATACCATTGACTGTCGGATTAGTCAACTCAAACTTTCTTTCAATATCTCTTTGATTTACTATTTCCTTATTTTTGTATAAATAAATTAATATACTTGCTTGACTATTAGTTAAATCAATTTTTTCTAATTTTTTATTCATATTTTTTTCCATTATCTGAAAAATCTTTTTAAAATAAAAACCAATATGTCGATCCATTTAATCATCTCCAATTATATAGCACGCTATATAATTATATGCAATTATAAATATAATGTCAATACTATTTTTGACTAATTAAAAAAAATGTGATATATTTTAAAAAAATTATGCAATAAAATAATACTCATAATTGTTATTATATTGAGAGGAGTAAAAAAATGGAAGTTAGTAACTACTTAGAACGAATTGCAATGAACGATATTGAAGCATTTAATGAACTATATAACTTAATTAATAATAATGTTTATAGCTTTGCTCTTAGTATTTTAAAAAACAACGAAGATGCTTTAGATGTTACACAAGAAGTATTTATTACGATTTATCACAATGCTTTTAAATATCAAAATCAAAATAAACCAATGGCTTGGATTTTAACAATCACTAAAAATATTGCCTACAATAAAATTAAAAGTAACAAAAAAACAATTAATGTTGATGAAATTGAATTTATATCTAAACCTAATCATGATGATAAAATATTGATAGAATATTTACTAAATAATTTAAATGATGATGAAAGAAATATTGTTATCTTACATGCTATGAATGGATTTAAATTTCATGAGATTGCTAAGATTTTAGATTTAAAAATAACTACTACTCTCTCTAAATATCATAGAGCAATCAAAAAATTAAAAGAACTTACAAAGGAGGAAAAAAATGAATAGTATTGAAAAAAGAATTAATAAAAATTTAAATAATATTAAACTTCCTAAGTTCGATTTAAATAATTTGGAAAAGAAAGGATATGTTTATATGGAAAAGAAAAGAAAATTGCCTATTATGGCAGCAATCAGTACACTTTGTGTTATATGCTTATTATTTATAGGGGGATTATATTATAATAATAATTATAAAGTTACATCAAAAGTAGGAATCGATGTTAATCCAAGCGTTGAATTAAAAATTAATCAAAAAGAAAAAGTTTTAGAAGTTATTGCTAATAATGAAGATGGTAAAAAAATTATTAGTGATATGGATTTAAAAGGTAGTGATATTAATGTAGCTGTTAACGCATTAATTGGATCTATGGTTAAAAATGGATATATTACTGAATTAGCTAACTCAATTTTAATATCAGTTGAAAATAATGATAATAATAAAGCTGAAACTTTAAGACAAGAAATTTTAAATCAAATTAATATGGAAAATATTTCAATTATTAGCCAAACTGTTAACGAAGAAAAAGAATTAACTGATTTAGCTAACCAATATAATATTTCTTTAGGTAAAGTTAAAATAATCAAACAAATAATGGCTAATAATAATTTATTAACTTTTGATCAATTAGCTGATTTATCTATTAATGAATTAAATTTAATTTTAAAGGATAATGAAAATACTACTGGTAGTGCTAGTCAAAAAGCCTATATTGGTGAAGAAAAAGCTAAAGAAATTGCTTTAAATCACGCTAATGTTACCAATATAAACAATTATAAGATTGAATTAGATTTTGATGATGTTATGGTTTATGAAATTGAATTTAAAGCAAATAATAAAGAATACGATTATGAAATTAATGCTTTAACTGGAGATATAATCGAATATGAAATTGATAATAACGAAGTTTCAAATAACAATTCAAATGATAATTCAAGTAATAACTCAAACAATAATAGTTCAATAATAACTAAAGATGAAGCTAAACAAATTGCTTTAAATCATGCTAATGTCACTAATATAACTAATTATGAAATTGAATTAGATGACAATAAATATGAAATTGAGTTTAAAGCAAATAATAAAGAATATGATTATGAAATAAATGCTACTACAGGAAAAATAATTAAATATTCTATTGATAATAATTATAAAGAACCTAATCCTGTAATTAGTAAAGATGAAGCTAAGCAAATTGCTTTAAATCACGCTAATGTTACTAATATAACTAATTATGAAATTGAATTAGATGACAATAAATATGAAATTGAATTTAATGTTAATAATAAAGAATATAGTTATGAAATAAATGCTACTACAGGAAAAATTATTGAATACGAAATAGACACTGATTAATTCAGTGTCTGTTTTTTAAAATGGCATTTTAAAATTACCATTTTTAAATTGTTTCATTAATAATTTCATTTGTTCAAATTGTTTTAATAATCTATTTACTTCTTCAACGCTTCTACCACTACCTTTAGCAATTCTTTGTTTTCTACTAGCTTTTAATACTTCAGGATGTTTTCTTTCATAAGGTGTCATTGATAAAATAATTGCTTCGATATGCAACATATCTTTAGGATTAATTTGAATATTATTTAATCCCATTTTTTTAGCACCAGGTAACATTTTTAATATATTTTCTAAGGGACCTAATTTTTTTATTTGTTTTAATTGAACTAAAAAGTCTTCTAAATCAAAATTACCTTTTTGCATTTTTTTAGCTGATTCAACTGCTTCATCATCCATGATACCTTCAGCTTTTTCAATCATGCTCATTATGTCACCCATATCTAAAATACGAGTAGCCATTCGTTCTGGATAAAATTCTTCTAACCCATCCATTTTTTCTGAAACACCAACAAATTTAATTGGAACATTAGTTAAATGCCTTACTGATAAAGCAACACCACCTTTAGTATCACCATCTAATTTAGTTAAAATAGCTCCTGTTAAATCTAATTTATCATTAAATCCTGTTATAACATTAATAGCATCCTGTCCAGTCATAGAATCTACTACTAATAATATTTCATCAGGATTTACAATATCTTTGATATCATTTAATTCATCCATTAATTCTTCATCGATATGTAATCTACCTGCTGTATCTATTAAAATATAATTAAAATTATTTTCTTTCGCATATTTAATAGCATTAGTTACTATTTCTCTAGGATCTTTTTTACCTTCTTCATAGACTTCAATATTTAATTCCTTACCAATTTGTTTTAATTGATCAATAGCTGCTGGTCTATAAACATCACATGCTACTAACAATGGTTTTTTATTATATTTTTTTCTTAATAATAAACTTAATTTACCTATTGTTGTAGTTTTACCACTACCTTGTAGCCCAACTAGCATTAAAATATTTAAATCTTTATTAGTAACTAAATCTTTTTTTTCACCACCTAATAATTCTACTAATTCATCTTTTACTATTTTAATAAATAATTCACTAGGTTTTAAACTGTTAGATACTTCTTCACCTAAAGCTTTTTCTTTGACATTATTAATAAATTCTTTTACAACTTGATAATTAACATCTGCTTCAAGTAAAGCTAATCTTAATTCTCTTGTTATTTCACTAATATTTTCTTCAGTTATTTTACCATAACCTTTTATTTTATTTACGACACTAGTTAATCTATCTCCTAAATTTTCAAACATTTATATCACCTTTTAAAATTATATCAAAAAAAGATAGTTTAAAGCAACATATCTTTTATTTTTTTTACCGATAAACCAGTTAATTTAGATACTGTTTCAATATTCATGTTTGCTTCTAACATATTTTTTGCAGTTTGTAGTAGTCCCTCTAATTTACCTGCTTTCCTTCCTTCTATAATTCCTTCTTTCTTACCTTTTTTCATACCTTTTTCTTCTGCTTCACTTTTTATATAATTTTCTCGCATTTCTCTTTCTTGTTCAGGAGTAAACCATTTTACTACTAATTCATCTTTGTTTGCTTCTTCTACACTTTCTTTAAATTCTTTCACTATATCATTCCTTTCACTTAATTTTTTTAATTCTTCTAATTCTAATCCTAACATAGCATATAACTCTTCTTCTTTTGTTAACTTATAATTATTATAATACTTTTTAATATAAAAGTCTACATTTAAATTCTTTATTTCTATTTTTGTTGTCAATTTTTTATTTTCAGTTAAATTTACTACTGCTATATCTTCTATTCCTTTACTTTTTCTTCCGAAATTTATATTTATTTGTCTAACACAACCTTTTAATGTTTGTTTATCTTTTTCACTTTTATCCAAACATAACTTAAATACATATAACAAATTTCTTTCTTTTATATATTTATTATATTTAGAATTTAATTCTACATTTATATATTCATCATCTGCTTTAATTAATAAATCTAATTTTTGACCTATATTATGTATATTATCTTTAATTATATTTGGATTTAATATAATAAATTCATTATATTTTTTATTTAATATTTGTTCTATTATTTTCTTTATTACTCTTTGATTTTTTACTGCTGAATACATAAAAATTGATTCATATTTTGCTGTATAAAACTTTAACATATTTTACCTCCTACTAGTTATATACGACAAAAGTAAATCAAATTCCTGCAAAAAATCAAAAAAAATTGTAATTTCTTACAATTTAATATATATCTACCTTTTGACAAAATCAAATAAAAAATGTATAATTATAAAGTCAAATTCTAAAGAAAGGAGGAAAAAATGTTTAAAGAAAATGTTACTAAAATATTCGCTTTAGGTGGATTAGGTGAAGTTGGTAAAAATATGTATTGTGTTATGCATGAAAACGAAATAATTATAATAGATGCTGGAGTTACATTTCCTGATGATGTTATTGGTGTAGATTATATTATTCCTGATTTTACTTTTTTAAAGAAAAATGAAAGAAAAATTAAAGCGCTATTTATAACTCATGGTCACGAAGATCATATAGGTGCTATTCCATTTTTATTGCAAAATATAAACATACCATTTGTATATGCGCCTAATCAAGCAATAGGACTAATTAGAAAAAAATTAGAAGAAAGAAATATTCAATATAAAAATTTATTTGTTTATAATGAAAAATCTAAAATAAAATTTAAACATATGATGGTAGAGTTTTTTATGACAACTCACTCGATTCCTGATAGTCATGGAATATGTATTCATACTCCAAATGGTGTAATAGTTGAAACCGGAGATTTTAAATTTGATTTAACTCCAATTGGACCTATGGCAAATATTCATAAAATGGCTGAAATTGGTAAAAAAGGAGTTACTTTATTATTAAGTGAAAGTACGAATGCATTAAATACAGGATTTTCTATTAGTGAATCTAAAGTAGATGAAGCATTATCAGATATATTTAAAAAACATCACGGAAGAATAATTATTGCTACATTTGCTTCTAATATATATCGATTAAAACATATTGTTGATACATGTAAAAGAAATAATCGTAAAATTGCTGTATTTGGTAGAAGTATGAATAATAATATTGAAATTTCTATCGAAGGTGGATATATAAAAAATAAAGAAATATTCATTACACCAGAGGAAGCAAATAGTATGCCTGATCATAAAGTATGTTTATTATGTACAGGTTCTCAAGGTGAACCATTAGCAGCTTTAAGTAGAATAGCTAATGGTAATCACAAACAAATTAAATTAAAAGGTAATGATACTGTTGTATTCTCATCTTCTGCTATTCCTGGTAATGCCGTAAGTATATCTAGAACAATTAATAGATTATATTTAAAAGGAGTTAAAGTATATACTAATACATCATTATCTGATGTTCACACATCAGGACACGCTAATGAAGAAGAATTAAAACTTATGATTAGATTAATTAAACCACGATATCTTATGCCTATTCATGGTGAATATAGAATGTTAAAAAAACATGCAGATATTGGTATAATGTGCGATATACCTAAACAAAATACATTTGTTTTAAGTAATGGTGATGTATTAAATATGAAAAATGGTAGAATTAGTTTAGGCGAAAAGATTGATGCTGGTAACTCATATGTAGATGGTAATAAAATTGGCGATATAAACAATATTGTAATGAAAGAAAGAAAAGCAATGAGTAATGATGGTATAGTAATAGTTACATTACCAGTCAAAAATAACAAATTAATCGTAAATCCTAATATCACTACTCGTGGATTTGTATTAGTTAATGATAATATGGAATTATTACATGATTTAGAAAATAAAACTAAAAATATTATTCAAGATAAAAATGTTTCCGAATTAAAATCTACTATAATTTCTGAATTATCTAATTATATTTTTGATAAAACAGGAAGAAATCCTATTATTTTACCAGTAATTATGGAAATAAAAAAAAGCAATTCTTAGACTAAGTAATTGCTTTTTATTTTTGACAATTTTCACAATAATATGTACTTCTTCCATTTATTTTTTCAACATTCAATTTTTTATTGCATATAGGACATACTTCTTTTGTATGAACTAATAACTCGTTTTGAAATCTTCCATGTACCCCTTCACTTGATGTATATGTTTTAATAGTTGTCCCACCTAATTTTATAGCTTTTTCCAATACTATTTTAGTATTATTAATAATATTATTTAATTCTATGTCAGTTAATTCACTTGCTTTTTTATATGGATTAATCTTACTTAAAAATAATATTTCATCATCATAAATATTGCCAATCCCTACTATTATAGATTGGTCTAACAATACCGTTTTAATTGGTAGTTTTTTATTTTTATATTTTGATTTTAAATATTCACTATTTAATTTGTCATCCCATGGTTCATAACCCAATTCACTTAATGGTTTAGTGTTATATATATTTTTTTTATCTAATAAATACATTCTTCCAAATTTACGAGTATCATTATATCTTAGCTCAAAATCTTTAAATTTAAATATGACATGTTGGTGTTTGGTTACTTCATCATTAAAATTTTTAATATAATATTTACCTTCCATCCTTAAATGAGATAACAAATAATAATCATTTAGTTCAAATAATAACCACTTACCTCTTCTTTTAATATCAATTATTGTTTGATTTTTAAGATTATTAATAAAATCATCTACTTTAATTTGTTCAATCATTTTAGGATAATTAACTATAACATCTAGTATTTTTTGATTTAATAATTGTTTTTTCAAAACTTCTTTTACTGTTTCTACTTCTGGTAATTCAGGCATAATTCCTCCAATTGATAATCAACATTAATTATCTTTTCTATATTATTAATTAAATTATGATCTACTTTACTAAAATATAATCTTACTTTTAATTTATTAGATTCTAAATTTAATGAATCACATAAAACTTTACCCATATTAATTAAATTTAAATCGGGTCTTATATTTAATATTTCATTAGTTAAAATAGGATAATGTGTACAACCTAATACTAAATTGGAATTATTTGGTATTCTATTTAAATATTCTACTAAAGCATTACTTGCATCTTTATTATTTTCAATTAAAGGTACTAATAAAGGACATTCAATAGCATTATCAAATATTTTACTTTTACAGGTCATCGGTGTTGCAAATGTATAATATGTTTTATCTTTTAAATAGTTTAATGTCGGACTAATAATGTCATATATTGGGATACTACATTTATTTTTTAAATATTCATAAACATTTGAACTAACTGTTCCACAAGCAATTATAATCATATCAACATCTTTTGATATTAAAAATTCAACTATTTTAGAAGCTAAAATTTGTAACTCATATTTTGTTTTAGTTCCATATGGAATATTTATATTATCACCAAAATAATAATATTCATTTTTATATTGAAGCAATTCTTTTAAAACTGTTAAGCCACCAACACCTGAATCAAATACACCTATTTTCAATTTATTCCTCCATATCTAATGATATCAATTTTTTAATATCTTTAGCTGTTAAATTAGTTATCATATTTTCATCTAATTTATTAGCATCTATTAAATTATCACTTAATATTTTTTTCTTATTTTGTAACTCTAAAATACGTTCTTCAATAGTTCCTTTACATATCAATTTGATTACTTCAACTGTATTTAATTGACCTATTCGATGGGCCCTATCAGTAGCCTGATTTTCTACTTGTGGATTCCACCATAAATCCAAATGAATAACCACATCAGCACTAGTTAAATTAAGACCTGTTCCGCCAGCTTTTAACATAATTAAAAATGCATTAGTGTCATCATTATTAAATTTGTTAACTAATTCCATTCTTTTTTTACTCGATACTGAACCATCAATAATATATGTTGATATACCATTATTGTTAAATTCTCTATTGACAATATCTAAAGCTGTTTTATAACTTGTAAACAACAATATTTTATGTTCATTAGCAATTATCTCTTTAACTAAATTAACTAAATATTCTATTTTAGAACTACCACCAGTATAATTTTCAAATACAATTTTAGGATCGATACATATTTGTCTTAATTTAGTTAATAATTGCAATATTTTAAATCGAGCTTTATCAAATCCTTCCGTCTTAATTATCTCATCTATTTCTTGGTTAGTTTTATTAACTTGAGCAGCATAAACTTTTTTTTGATTTTCATTTAAGTCAATATAAATATTATTTTCAATTTTATCTGGTAAATCTTTAATAACATTTTTTTTCATTCTTCTTAAAATAAACGGTTTAATTTGTTTACTTAAACTATTTAATTTATTTAATTCTTCTTCATTAACATCTTTTAAATTATATTTTTTAGTAAATTTATTTATACTAGTTAAATAACCTGGCATAATAAAATCAAAAATACTCCACAACTCCAAAACATTATTTTCTAAAGGTGTTCCTGTTAGAGCAATTTTAGTATTAGCATTGATACTTTTAATAGCTTTAGTCATTAGAGCATTAGGATTTTTAATATTTTGAGCTTCATCTATTACCACCAATTCAAAATTTATTTTTAAATATTCATCTAAATCTTGTCTTACTAAACCGTAAGTAGTAATTAATATATCAGCATCAGTGTTATGTAACAATTCATTACGTTTAATTTTATTTTCAGCAATAACTTGATATTTTAATTCATTACCAAATTTATTAAATTCATTTTCCCAGTTATAAATTAATGAAGTTGGAGAAACAATCAATATTTTACCTTTTTTTTCTTTTAATATTTGTTTAATAAAGTAAATTAATTGAATACTTTTACCTAATCCCATTTCATCGGCTAATATTCCACCAAAACCACATTTATAAATATTATATAACCATTTTACACCAATTACTTGGTAATCTCTTAATATTTTATTATCAACAGCAATATCAACATTTTTATAATTATTAAATTTATTGATTAATTCATTAAATAAATTATTGGTATTAATAATATTATAATTTAAACTATCCAAATATATAGCTTTATATTTAGGTATAATACCATGTCCTTTATTAATTTCATTATTAGATAACTCTAAATCTTCTACTAAACTATTTAATTCAATTAAATCTTGATTTTCATTTAAATTAATTAAATCACCACTTTTTAATTTATAATATTTTTTATTATTTTTTAAACTATCTAAAATACTTGATAATTCATTATTATCAATATCATTTAACTCAAATTTATATGACATTATATTGTCTTTTCCTATACCAAAACTAGACTTAACTGAGATATTTTTTCTAATACTAGTTTCTTTTAATTTATCGGATGTATATATTTCATATTTACTACTTAAATCTAATAATCCAACTTCTAAAAAATAACCAATATCTTCAATATTTTTAATATATATTTTTTTATCTTCAATGATAAAATTATAATTAGTTAAATCGGTTATTACCTCAGTTTCGCAATCAATATCTCTTAAAATATTATCTACTTTATCAAAATAATCAATTTCTTGGTCTTTATATTTTAATTTAAATTTACAAGTTACATTATTTTTGATATCAAAATATAACTTAACATCAGGTTTGTTTACAATTATTATTTTATCTTTTAATTCTTCAGCTATTTTAATATTATCTTTTACACGGGGTAATATTGCTTTACTAAAATTATCCAATTCATTTTCTTTAAAAATCAATTCTTCAACATAATTATTTTTCATTATATTGATTATATCAATAACTTTTTTAGGAGTATGATAAAATTTATTATCTTTGATGACATATTCATAATCCTTTGTTAAAGCAATAATATCGCTATCAAATTTAAATGTATAATAATCTTCTTTTTTACTTAAATTAGTACTTATAACATTTTCTTCAATAATTCCATTAAAATTACCATAAGGTAAATACGTAAATTCTTTTTCTTTTATTAACTTTAAAAATTCTTTTAATAATCTTTGATTAAACTCTATTAATTTTGAATTATTAATTGGATGCGTTTTTTTATAAAAAACTATATAATCAATTATTCTTTGGTCTTCATCATTGAAATAATATTCTTCTTTATTATAAGTTAATTTTTTACCAAATTCTAATTCTGGTAGTTTATTATCATAAACATCAATAAATTTACTTAATTTATTATTTAAACTATACATTTTATCATATCCAACTTTTAATTCGACAGTTGGATAACTACTATTAATAATAGTTACATCTAGTTTTAATTGTTTTTTAACTTTATTAGTAATCATTAAGTTTTTTAATATATTTGCGCTAATCTGTTTCGGATCGATGGTTATTTTAAATATTTCATCTCTATATAATCTTAGGCAAGCAGCTACATGTTTACAATGGTGAAAAGAACGATATTGTGGACAATCACATTGAAAATATTCTACAACACCATTAAAATAAGTTATATAAACATCATAATAGTAATTTCTTGATTGACTATCAACATGGAAATGAATAACATTACTTTTTCCATCTTTAAATCTATCTCTAATTCTTACATCATTTTTTAAATATAGCCTTCCTCTTAAGAAATCATCTCTTGATACTAATTTTAATATTTTATCTAATTCGTTCATACTCCACCTCGAACAAATATTTTACCATATTATACAAAAAAAAGATAGTCAAATACTATCTTGTATTAGAATTTTGTTGAGTTAATTGATTTACTAAAGTTGTTACATAAGAAATTACATCTTGAGCTTGTTGATCTTCAAATATTTCATCTTTATGAACAAAAGAATAAGTAAAGTTTGAACGTGGTGTAAGAGCTTTTATCAACTCAACTTGTTGTGCCTTTGTAATATTATCAGGAAAATAAACAAAACAATTATCTCCTTCTGATTGAAGGACTAATATTCCTTGTTCTTTAGCATCTAATCCTGCTTGAAATGGCATATCTATCATTGCCATATTTGCACCTAATAAATTTGATACTTTTACTGTTGCATCAGCATGATGATCATATGTTCCATCTGATTTTTCTTTTTCAATCATACCATCATAAGATATTCCTATAACTCCTCTATTTCATTCATAAATTCTTCCAGCACTACTTACTGGGCTCCACATATTATTAGCATTATATGATGATCCCTGTGGAAGTTGTATTGAAGCTGTTTGAGTAGGTTGTTGTATTGATGGTGTTGTTTGAATTGATTGTTGTGATGGACTTGATTGTGATGATATAGAAGTGTTTTGTCCATATTGACTACTTTGCTTTCTTTCAATATAATCTAATGCACTTTTAACATTTAAAATTGTCTTATAATCTAAACTTAATCCTGTTGGACTTTGATTGTCAATAATTGTCTTAATTGAGATACACTAAGTTTATTTCTAACCATTAATCTTTCAAGAAAATCTACAAGTTGAGATTCTTCATTTGAAAGATATCCATATTTATCATTTGATTTTTTATAACAAAATAAATCAGAAAAATTTGTAGTTTTATAATATTTATTATTAATATCTTTGATATAATTAATTTTTTCTTCTCTTATATAATTATTATATTTTAAGTTATTTAACTTTATATTGTAATAGTCTTTATCATTCATGTTATCCAACCTCTTTTCTATTTAGATTATATAATATTTTTAAAATTAAGTAAATAACAAAAACTAATTAATTAACAAAAACTAATTAATATTGATTTTATCTTTTCCGCCCATATAAGGTTGTAAAGCTTTTGGTATTTTGATACTTCCATCTTCTTGATAATTATTTTCTAATACAGCTATTAATCCACGTGGTGTTGCAAGAACTGTATTATTTAATGTATGCAAATAATATGTTTCTTTATCATTTTTAGTTCTAATGCTTAATCTTCTTGCTTGAGCATCACCTAAAGTAGAACAAGATCCGACTTCAAAATATTTTTTTTGTCTTGGACTCCATGCTTCAACATCACATGATTTAACTTTTAAATCCGCCAAATCACCTGAACAACATTCTAAAGTTCTAACTGGAACATCTAATGATCTAAAAAATTCAACTGTATAAGACCACATCTTATTATACCAATCCATAGAATCTTCCGGCTTACACAAAACTACCATTTCTTGTTTTTCAAATTGATGAACACGATATACTCCTCTTTCTTCAATTCCATGAGCGCCAACTTCTTTTCTAAAGCATGGTGAATAACTTGTTAAGGTAATAGGCAATTCTTTTTCTTTAACAATTTGACCTTTAAATCTACCTATCATAGAATGTTCTGAAGTACCAATTAAATATAAATCTTCATTTTCAATTTTATACATCATTGCATCCATTTCTTCAAATGACATAACACCATTAACAACATCACTTCTAATCATAAATGGTGGTATACAATAAGTAAAGCCTTTATCAATCATAAAATCTCTAGCATAAGATAACATAGCGGAATGAAGACGTGCAATATCACCAATTAAATAATAAAAACCATTACCACTAGTTCTACCTGCAGATTCTTTATCTAAACAATTTTTCATTATATCAGAATGATATGGTATTTCATAATCTGGTACTACTGGTTCACCAAACTTTTCTATTTCAACATTTTCACTATCATCTTTACCAATAGGAACAGAGTCATCAATAATATTTGGAATAACCATCATTTTTTCTTTAATTTGTTGTTCTAAAGCAATTTCTTTTTCTTCCAATTCTTTTATTTCTTTAGTATAACTACTAATTTCTTCTTTAATTTTATTAGCTTCTTCTTTTTTACCATCTTTCATTAAGATACCAATTTGAGAACTTTTTTTGTTTTTTAAAGCTCGTAAATTATCACCTTTTAATTTACACTCTCTAAATTGTTTATCAAGTTCAATTACTTCATCAACAATTCCTAATTTCTTATCTTGAAATTTTTTCTTTATATTTTCTTTAACCAATTCACTATTTTCTCTTATTAATTTAATATCAATCATAATATCTTTCCTTTCTAAAAATAAAAAGACTATTTTATTAGGAGTATACAAAATACGGTGCCATCCTAAAATAGTCTTAATTAAGAGATAACGGTTTTACCCGGAAATGTTTGCATTTCACTAAAGGAGTAGATTTCATAAATAATTATTATTAGTTTCCATCAACCACTAACTTTCTATTAAATAATATATTTATTACTTAATTCCTTTCTCGTTTTATTGTATTTTATCATTTTAAATTTGTATTGTCAATCGGTTCCATATGAATAAACACATATTTTATTCTAGAATCTTTTTCTTTTAATTTATTTTCTATTTCATCTATAACATTATGAGCATCAGTTAACAGTAAATCTTTCATTATAACATTGGATACCAATTTATAATATGGACCATATCTTAAAACATATAAGTCTTTTATTTCAACTATCTCATCAAAAGATGTAATTATATTTTTTATTTCTTTTAAATATTTTTTATCTAACACTTGTTCTTCTAATAATATGCCTATATTATCTTTTAATATATTAAATCCTGTTTTTATAATAAATAAAGCTATAATTATTGTACTAAACATATCAGCATATTTTAATACACTTACTTCATTAGAAAATTGCATCAATATAATAGATAATAAAACAAATATTGAACTATATACATCGGCTCTACTTTCTTTACCAGAAGCAATTAAAATATTATTTGAATATAAAACTCCTTTTTTATAAATATAATTAGATAACAATAATTTAGAAATGATTGTAAACAAACTAACTAAAATCATTATTAAATCAGGTATTATAATTTCTTTATTAAATATATTATAAATTAAACTTAACCCTAATATTATAATTACAATACCAATTATCATACTAGTAAGATATTCTGTTTTACCATGTCCAAAAGGATGTTTTTTATCAGCAGGTTTTAGTGATAAATGATTACCAAATATAGCTACAAAATCAGTTGATAGATCACTCAAAGAGTGAATTCCATCAGCTACTAAAGCATTACACTTACCAATAAAACCAAATAGAATTTTAATTATAGATAAAAAGATATTGGTTATTGAACTAACCAATAAAACTTTAGTTATTTTCAAATTTAATCACCTATTTCGCTTCGTACCAATTATTGCCATATTCGACGTCAATTTTTAGTGGTACTTTTAATTTAATTACATTTTCCATAACATCTTTCATGATTTTAGTAACTTGTTCTTGTTCTTCTTTTAAACAATCAAACACTAATTCATCATGAACTTGAATTATTAATTTAGATTTTAAATTATTTTCTTTTAATTTTTGATGAATTAAAACCATCGCTTTTTTTATTATATCTGCACTAGTACCTTGAATAGGTGTATTTAATGCCATTCTTTCTCCTGATTGTCTAATCATATAATTAGTATTTTTTAATTCATCAATATTTCTTTTACGGTTAAATAATGTCTTAGCATATCCACATTCATATGCATTTTTAATTGTATTATCCATATATTCTTTAATACCAGGATATGTTTTTAAATATTCATCAATAAATTGTTTAGCTTCTTTAGTAGATATATTTAGATTCTCAGATAAACCAAAACTACTAATGCCATAGATAATACCAAAATTAACTGCTTTAGCTATTCTTCGCATCTCTTTAGTTACAACATCTGTTTTAAAAATATCAGAAGCTGTTTTACTATGAATATCCAAATCATTATTAAAAGCATCTATTAAAGCTGGAACATTTGCCATATGAGCTAAAATTCGTAATTCTATTTGAGAATAATCACCACTTATAATAATTGAATTAGGTGATGGAACAAAAGCTTTTCTTATTAATCTACCATACTCTGTTCTAATAGGAATATTTTGTAAATTAGGTTCAATACTAGATAGTCTACCAGTTCTTGTTAATGTTTGGGTATAAATTGTATGAATTTTACCATCCTTAATTGTATTAATTAAACCTTCAACATAAGTTGTATATAATTTATTTAACATGCGATATTCTAATATTTTTTCAATAATTGGGTGTTTATTAACTAATTTATTTAAAACGTCAACAGCTGTAGAATAACCTGTTTTACCTTTTTTACCATGAGGTAAATTTAATCTTTCAAATAATATTTCCCCTAATTGTTGGGGTGATGATATATTAAATGAAGTACCAGCTAAATTATAAATATCTTTACTTAATATTTCTAATTTAATTTTAATTTCATTACCCATTTCATTTAAAATATCTTTATCAACTACTACACCATCATATTCCATATCACCTAAAACATAAGTTAAAGGAATTTCTATTTCATTATATAATTCTTCCATATTTTCTTCTTTTATTTTATTTAACAATTCATCTTTTATTTCATAAATAAATTTAGCTTTACTAGCAACTACTTTAGATATATCATCTTGTTTTAAAACACTTTCATAAAATGGAATATTATAATTAAATTGATTAGCTAGATAAGCAATATCATCTTTAGTATTATACTCTAATAAAGCAGAAGCAATCATTAAATCATTTTTAATATTAGGTATTTTTACATTTTTATATTTCAAAGATACGTAAAGTTTTTTTAAATCATATGTAAATATATTTAAACCATTTAAAAAATCTAAATTTGTTATGTTTTTTATATAATAAGCAACATCTTTATTATATATTCCTATACCTATAATATTAGAATTGTGATAATTTGTGCCATCTAATTCTAAATAAATAGCACATTCTTTATCAATTTTTATTTTACTTACATCATCAATAATTGTTATATTTATGTCTTCTTCTTTTTTCTTTTCTTTTTTCAAAAAAGAATAAAATTCCAATTCTTCGTATAAACTATTTAATTTGTCAGTACTGCCTAAATATTTTAATTCATCAATATTAATATCAATTGGTACATTTTTATAAATGGTAGCTATTTCATAACTCATATAAGCATTATCTTTATCTTGCTCTAATTTTTCTTTTGTTTTACCTTTTATTTCATCAATATGTTCATATATACCATCTAATGTTTTATACTCTTGTAATAGTTTTAAAGCAGTCTTCTCTCCTATTCCTTTAACGCCAGGAATATTATCTGAAGCATCACCCATTAAAGCTTTTAAATCAATAATATTAATTGGTTTAATTCCATATTCTTTTGTAAATGTATCTTCATTATATCTTAAATAATCTTTTTGTTTTAATAATTTAATATCGATATCATTACTTATTAATTGCAATAAATCTTTATCACTACTAATAATTGTTCCAATAAATTTAGGATCTTTATTACAATATTCAGCGAATGTTCCAATTATATCATCAGCTTCATAATTATCTATTTCATAATATTTAATTCCCATAGCATTTAATAATTCTTTAGCTTTAGGAAACTGTAGTTTTAATTCATTAGGTGTTTCTATTCTTCCTTGTTTATAAAAATCATATTTATCATGCCTAAACGTTTTTCCTTTATCAAAAGCTACCATTATATAAGTTGGTTTTTCTTCTTCGATTATTTTGTTCATCATATTAGCAAAACCAAATAAAGCATTAGTAGGAAAACCTTTACTATTCTTCATAAAATTGCCATTATAAGCAGTGGCATAATAACTTCTAAATAATAGATTATTACCATCAACTAATATTATCTTTTCCATAACTTTTCACCTTTAATTATTATATCACGTATAATGTAGATTAGTAAATGAGTAAGTTTGAAACTTATTTAATTTACTATATAATATTATCTA
>CALVSO010000024.1 GCA_944359055.1 uncultured Bacilli bacterium
AATAAATTTCGTGTCTTTTCGTCATGCATTAATATAGCATAAAATTTTATTATTGACAAATCTTAGAATGTCATAGTAATCACAAATGAATTGTAAATAGTGTCTGATTTTTTTGTTTTTTTGCCTTTATTCAAACATATTTTCAAATAATTAACTAAATTTTTAATTATTTTCTCTATAATTTTATTTGTCTCACTTATAGATTCTTTATATAGCTTTTTTATTTCTTTATTTTTGTAATAATATGTTATCTCAAATGAGAGATTATATATAATAAATCCTAAACTATGAAATTAATAAACATGTCATTCTTAGTTTTTGAGTCGTTAATTATAAGATTTTGTTTTGATTCAGAATTCCATCTAGACGCTTAATTTAAAATTGTAACAT
Source organism: uncultured Bacilli bacterium (assembly GCA_944359055.1). GTDB lineage: Bacteria > Bacillota_I > Bacilli_A > RF39 > UBA660 > Faecisoma. The sequence goes on from CALVSO010000024.1 coordinate 391, forward strand.
TATAATAATCAAAATTGCCTATTTCTTGTATATTCCAATTAAAAAAATTGCAAAAAATAATAATTATTATTTTTTTATATTTAATTTTTATTGTTTTATCATTTTTTGCGTAATAAATAACTTTAAATTTCAAATATTGATACTACCTCATTTTTCTTTAATGAATCGGAATGTAAATATTTTAAAGTTGTACTCAGTTGAGAATGACCCATTAGTTTCGATACTAATGATATATTTAAATTTTTATTATCATTTATTTGCATACTACAATAGCTATGTCTCAAGCCGTGAATAGTTATATGTTTTAAATTATATTTATTGATAAATATTTTCCATCTATAAATTAAATAATCAAAACCAATTCTTTTTCCTCTTTTATTTATAAATAATATTTGATTGCTTTTAGTTATATTATATCTTTCTTTTAAATAATCTTCTAACATTTCAACCATAAATTTTGGAATTGGTATAGTTCTATAACTTGATTGTGTTTTTGGAGATACTTCAACATATTTATGCTGAAATTTGTCCCAATTTAAATTTCTAGTAACACTAACAGTACTATTTTCTAAATCTATATCATCTAAATGCAATCCTAACAACTCACATTTCCTTAATCCAGTAGTTATTAATAATGAAAAAATTGTTTTATCGATGATATCTTCATTCTTTAATAACTCTAATATCTCAAACATCTCTTGTTTTGTATAAATACTAGTTTCTTTGTATTTTACTTTTTTTATCTTTACTTTATCCATTGGATTACTTTCAATAAATTCCCAATCCATTGCTTTATTAAACATATTTCTCATTATTTTATAAACTCTATATACTGTTTTATCAGAAACTTTTCCAGTTGAATTAAAATTATCTTTATCTCTTAAATTTGAAAAAAATTGTTGTAATTGAAAAGTTGTTATTTCATTCATTTTTTTATTTCCTAAATCTGGCAAAATATATTTATTTAGTGTTTGTTTCATTGAATAAGTAGTTGTAGTTTTTAACTCTTTCATACAATAAACAAAAAACCATACATTTACGAACTCATTAATTGTAGCAAAAATTCTTGCTTTCTTACTATTAACCATAACTTTTTCAGCCATTTTGATTTTTCTTATTCGTTTGGCCTCTTCTAATGTTTCACAAGTGCAAGAATAATAGTATTTACCACTTCTTATAAATAATCTATATTTATTTCTATTTAAACGATAAATGTACTTATCAATTAAAATATATTTATTTTGTTTCATATATAATCATCCCCAAACAATATATTATATTATTTTATAAATTTAATTCTATATTTAATTAAATTCGTAAAAGAAAAGACCAAATTGGCCTTAGTTAACCTTAACACTATTTTTCATACTATTTCTAATAATTTTCTTCTTGCATCAAGTTGTTGTAAATATTTTTTGTTTTTTGTTAATGTTTTAAGGTTATCTTTTGCAGATTTCTTCAAACCTTCATTTCTATTATAAATTCCTATTAACTTAAATACTTCAAAAATTTCATTATTATTTATTTTAACTATTGATGATAAATACTTATTAATAAATTTAGGATTATTAGTGTTTAAAACAGCTTTGATAATATCTGTTCTTTGAGGTAAATCATTAAATAATATTAATCTAGCCTCATCAAGAATATTCATATTTACACTCTTATATAAATATTGTTTCATATTATTTCCAACTTTATATTTCCAGTTTTTTTGCTGTTCATATTCAATCACATACAATTCTGCTAAATTACTAAATTTATCATCTTCTATTTCGTAAATTTCATCATCTAGCATAGTTGATATAATATAATATTGATAATAACCATTTTTATAAAATTGTTCGCGAATATTTTTAGAAAAACTATATTTAATTGAATAATCATTCAAAAATTTCATACCAGCATCATATATTTTCCCACATTTATTTAAATAATTTTTATATGGAACAATAGTTGTCTCTAAATCGGTTATTTTTAAATTTTTCAAATAAAAATCATCAAATTTTTCACAATAATAATTAATATAATTTAAAAATTTATTATAATTACCTACATTGTTTAAATCTAATTTTATTTTTGATATTTCAAATATTTTTAAGTATTCATTATTTCTAAAATTATATTTATTTAAATTTATTGAATAGAAAAATTTATTATACATTTCAATAGTAATATTACTATTATTTGATAAAATTACTAGTAACTGTATAATTAAATTTTTACTAATCTTTTGTTTTTTTAATATATTGATATAATTATTTAAACAATCATCATTAATTATTTTAAAATTAGTAAGTTTAATTACTACTTGAAAGTTTTTTATACAACTAATTTCCTCACCACAAATTAAATAATTTTCACCCATAAAAATATCAGAAATAATTAGAGATTCATTGCCTAGTTCTTCAACTATTTTTTTTCTTAGATTAAAAATTTTTTCCTTATCTAATTCCTTTATCATTGGTAAATAATATTTAAAATATTCATTTAATAAAGTTTTATATTCTTTTTTATTTAGTTTCTTTAAATCGTTCATTAAATTATGAAATTGATCAAAGTTAGTTAATAAATTAAAATTTTTTTCTAATGTATTACAAAAAGCTGTATATTCTTTATTATATGCAATCATAAGAAGTTTAGGATAGTTAAAAACTACTTTAGGAAGAAATGATTGATTAACTCTTTTGGATAAAATATCATATATTTGTATTTCATCTAATTTTTTTAGTGATAAATTTAAATTCTTTGAATTTGTATCATAAAAAATTGCATTATATAATTCATATTCATATATATTGTAAGATTTTTTATTTTTAGGAAATTTATAGAAATAATAATTATAATCAATGGATATGTATTTAGAATCTAATCCTTCTAACAATACATCATTATCGTCATCTTTAATTCCTAATTCTTTAAAATCTCTATTACCATTTGCATAATTAATTAATAACGAATTTATTAAATTTTCATTAATTAATTTTTCATATAGTTCATTATATTCATCTTCTAAATAAGATATAAATAAGCACTTATCGAAATCAGCTTTTATACCAGATTCATTAACAGATAAATATAAGGATATAGCAAAGTTATATCTATGTTTTATATCTCTTATTCTAATATGTTTGCCTTTATATAAATATCTCCAATTTTTTAAATTTTTGTTACTCGGAATTTTTATTCCTTCAGGTATTTGAGTTTGTTTTGTATTAATTATTGAATAAATTATGGAATCATAATCATGAATACTTATTTGATTTAAGTTTACAATAAAATCAAAAAGTTTTTCATATATATTCTTTATTTTAATATTATCTTTTATTTGTTGTTTATCATTTATTTTATTCAATTGATTTGCTGACTTTAATGAAACTATAAAAATAACATTTTGTTTTGAAATAGGCTCTTTGTAAAATTTATAAAATTCTTTCAAATATTCTAAAATTGTATCTGATTTATCATATCTATCTAGCTCCTCCAAACAAATTATTAAATTTTTCACATCCTTATTTTTTTTATGATACTCACCGATTATTTCATTATATAAATCTTTAGTATCATTTTCATCTATAACTCTAGAATTATTTTCTGCCTTTTTGTAAGCCATAACTGGTTTATAATATATTACACATAATAAAGTTAAAATAGCAATTAAAGAATATCCAACTAGATTTAATTCTGATATAAAAAGAGAAATAAATCCCAATTTTTCTAATATACATAACAAATAATAGAAAAATAATATTATAGCAAATATTGGATTATTATTTTTAAACTTAATATCAAATATATTATAATTTTTGTCAATTTTCTTTTTATAATAATTTTTGTTTCCAATCTCAAGTTTATCAATTAATTCATGCAAAAATATTCTATGTATATCAATTTTATTATCTTCATTACTAGTATAGCAATTCCATAAATTTATCTTAATAAGTTCATTATTCTTTAGTTTTTGACTATTCTTTAACATATTTATAAGAGTACTTTTACCAGAGCCATAATCAGCAATCAATCCAATAAATTTTGCGCCACTATTTATTGCACTATCTAACGAATATAAATAAGAATCAAATCCTATCCAATCTTCTTTTGCAACACCTTCTACAAGAAAATAATTTTTTTCTTCTGCCATACAAAACCTCCTATCACTAAAAAAAGAGTATAGTATACTATGATGAATATATACTAAACCCTTTTTATTCCATTCTTTTCCTTTTACTAGTGTATATTATATCATAATTAATTATTTTATAATATAAAAACTAACTATTTCTAGTTAGTCAATTCCTTATGGCGTCCTCGAGGTGACTCGAACACCCAATCTTTCGCTTAGGAGGCGAAGGCATTTTCCTGTTATGCTACGAGGACAGATTCCCATAACTCAAACTTCATATTAATAACTAAGAGTCAAAAATTAATCTATTTTTAAAAATCAACTTGTTTTTTTCAAAAACGATTCGAAAAATTAAAAACTCTTAGGAGGCTATCGCTCTATCCTACTGAGCTACGAGGACATAACAATATTATAATATATTTTTTTATTTTAAACAATTAAAAAAGATAGAAATCTATCTATTTTATAAAATTAAATAACAATAATATAGTTAAGTTGGATGCATATCTTAACTTATAACTTAATTTATAACTAAATTCTAATAATGCTACTTTCTTATCATATAAACTTACTAACCAGCTTTCTTTATATTTAGGCACAACTAAATTTAAAGGAAACATATGACTTCTTATAATATCAGCTTCTTTTGTATTAACATTGAACTTTTCTAAAGCATTTACTTCTGCTTTTAAAGGATGATTAAAAGTTGAAATAAACTTTTCTTTTAAACTAACATTAGAAGAATGAAAGAAGTCATGTAATAATCCACCAATAGCAACTGATTTATAATCTAAATTATGTTTTTTAGCAAATTTATAAGCTTGATAAGAAACTTTTAAAGAATGATCAAATCGTGTTATTCCATGATGTTCATAATTTTTTAATTTTAAAAATTCTTCATTATTTAATATATGTTTAACTATAGCTATGTAATCTTCGTCTAGTATCATCTTTTCACCCCGAACTATAACATTATATCATAATTAAACAAAAAAAAGAATAACTTTTGTCTAAAAATTATTCAATTTCTAAAGTTTTTCCTTTTGGTTGAATTTGAATATAGGTAATTCCATCATTAACTGTTATTTCTTTACCATCTAAAAATTTATAAACTGTTTGGCTAGATGGGCTTTTCTTTTCCCAAGTAATTGGCACTGCGTAACCATTTGATATGAAATATCCTTCACCACTACCAATATTTTCTATTTCTTGTCTTCCATAACTATCCATACTATAATTATTTACTTGATACGTAATAATATTTTTTGCATTAAAAGCTTCACCAGTTACATAATCCTTTCTTAAAGTATCTCCACTATATTTATTATATACCTTATTAATTGAATCGTATTTAAAAGTGTTTTTTTGATAACTTGAATATTCAATAAATACATTATCAGCTTTAATAGCACCTTCCATTGTTGATAAATCTATTTCATCAACACTATAATTTAATAATGTATCTTTAGTTGATGTTGTTTCATATCCTCGTTTATCTGCTACTTTTAAAATGTTTTCTATGTTGGTATAAGCAGTATGTTCAAGTGGAACACCATTATTTCTTAATTCTTGATCACGCCAAAAACCACTATCAACTAATCCATTTACATTATCAATATTTAAATCATTTATATCTTGTTGAGCCTTTTCACTCCATCCAAAATGTGTATATATGGCATCATTTTCTTGAGCATAATCTAAAAAATAATGTCTAGAACTTCTTACTGTACCAATTGTTGCAGTATCTTGATCTTTAAATACTGCCATCATTCTAGTAATACCGCCTTCAACAACAATTTCATAAACTAAATATGCATCATTTAATCCTGTTTGATATGGTTGCGCTGTTTTATGATTATTTATCATAACTGCAATTGGTCTAGTATCAGATTCTAAATCTAAAATTTGTAATTTTTTTTCTATGACTGGTTCTTGTTTATCTGGTTCTTCTAGTTGTTTCTCTTCCTTTTTATTAAAAAATATAAAATAAATTCCTACTCCTATTAATAAAATAAAAACTAAAAATACAGATATAATTCTACCCCATCTTAACTTCATAATCATACTCCTTTTTAATGGTGCTGGAAATAGGATTCGAACCTACGACCTACGCGTTACGAATGCGTTGCTCTACCAACTAAGCTATTCCAGCAACTATAATAATTATATCATAAGAATAATTAAAAAAAGACATAAATTTTATATGTCTTTTTATTTAATATTAATACCGTCAATAGTATGTCTATTTCCATAAACTTTAAATTGTAAATCAAACACTTCATCATAATCAGCTATTTTATTATTTTTTAAATCTTCAATACAATTATTATACCAATCGATAAAGTCTTTATTTTGCGAACTTAAAATTATTTTATTTTTAGTTTTACTTTCATTTATAGTGATAAATTGTTCATTATAAAATACTACAATTACAATTTCATCATCATCTAAATCATTATCGATAATTGTTTCATAATCACCATCTAAATATAAAACTGTATTCTTTTCTAAAACATAATTATATTTTAATACATCATCATTACTATATTTGATATGTTGCATATTTTTGAAAGTATTAAATGACAAAATTGTACCTATAGCAAATAAAATAATAGCAATTAAAAATGGATAAAATTTAAATGATATTTTTTTAGTAAACAAATTAGATAATTGATTAGAAATATAACAGAAGAAAACTAATAATCCAAGTAATATTAATAGAATTCCAAATAAATCAATTCCAATTATTAAATAATAAATTATAAAACAAATAGCTATAACAATACCTAAATTAACAAAAATCAAAGGTAGAATTATAAATATAAAGATAAATATTTTTGCTATTTCTTTTAAAATATTCGTCACTTCATCTTTTTTTATAGTTTCTTTTTTTACTTCTTTAGCTTCTTCTTTTTTCTTTTTTTTTACTGTTTTTTTAACTTCTACTTTATCACTTTTAAACAATTTAATACTTATTAACACGCCTACAACAAAATATAAAAGCCAAATCAACATTCCCCATAAAATAGTTAAGATAATATCTAATGGGAAAAATATAATGTCTAATATGTTATGACCTAAACCATAAATAATTAAAAATGGTACACTTATAATTCCCAAAATAAATAATAAAATAATAGCTTTAATTAAAATTTCAAATATATATTCTAATGATATATTATCTTGTTTTTTAAATTCATTAATAATACTTTGCGTAAAATTAGATAGTTTATTTGCGCTACTTTTAATAAAATCATTAAAATCAAATTTTGATTCTTCATTGGTATATTTAGGGTTTATTTTATATGCTTTTAATATTTCCTTACACAATTCATCAATATTACCAAAATCATTAATAGCCTCTTCCTCAGTTTTACCATCTTTTATTTTTTCATCAATTATTTCACTATATTCATCAATAATATCTTTAACTTCATTTTCATCTAATATTTTTAAATTTTTCTTTAATTTACTAATAAAACTATTTTTATTCATTTTTCATACTCTCCTTTATAAATTTATTAACACTATTAGCAAATATCTTCCAGTTATCTCTTAAAATTTCTAATCTCTGCTTACCTAAAACTGTTATTTTATAATACTTTCTTGCCGGTCCTTCAGTAGAATCAACTAAATATGTTTCAAAATATCTTTCATTAGTTAATCTTTTTAATAAAGGATAAATTGTTCCGTCATTAACATCAACTACTTTTGAAACTTCCATAACCAGTTCATATCCATAACGATCTTTTTTATTTACAGCTAATAAAACAATTAACTCTAAAACTCCTTTTTTAAATTGTGTGTTCATATCTCACCTCTAAAATAATTATATATTAACTATCTTGTATTGTCAAGTACTAAATATTAAAGAATAGTATATATTATACTATTTAAATAAACTTAATACTTTAGTTTTAACTTTTTCTAATTTTTCACGCTTATCTTCTTGTTTAATAAATTTATTAATTTTTTTATCCATTTCTTGTCTAAATTCTTCACAAGTTACTCCTGCCCTTATAATAGTTCCATCAAATAGCATTACTTTAGTTCCTTTTTTTACTGTTATAAATTGAGCATTATCACCGCTACCAATCATTACTCTTACATATTCTTTATCTTTCATATAAAAAACTCCTTAATTATAATTTAATAAGTATACATTCTTAATACAAATATTTCTTTTTTTATTTCATCAACTTCATAAAACAAACGATGTTGATAACTTATTCTTCTAGAACAACACCCTGTCAAATTACCTTTTAATTTTTCATAATTAGGCGGTGTTTGATACGGATTTATCGAAATTAAATCAAGTAGTTCTTTCGCTTTATACTCAAGTCCTGCTTGTTTTAACAATTTTTTATCTTTATCTGCATATTTGGAAAAAATTATTTTATATTCTACCATTCTTCACCCTTATTATAGATACTACATTTAGATTTATCTTCTTTACGTGCATCTTCTATTGTATCAACAAAACCAGGTATAGAATTTAAATATATCGTTTCTTCTATATCACGCCAATCGCTTTCAGATATTAAAACCGCATTTTCTCCTTTATTATTAATTATATTAATAGGATTAAAACCTTTGTTTACATCAGATACTAATTGAAATAAATTTTGTCTTGCATTTGTAATATTAATTGTATTCAAATTAATCACCTCATATACATTATAACGTACTTTTTAATGTACGTCAGTTCTTATATTATTTTATGCAATTAATAATTAAAAATAACATTTATTTTATTATTTTTTTACTACCGTATTTTTCAATAATAATATTGTTAAACATTATAGCAAAAGCATTAGCTATATTTTGGTTTTTACTACCGCTTAAGCAAAAACATATAGGGCAAATTTTGGAATTTCCGAATATTTTATTTGAATTATTATAAAATTGAATGATAAAACTTTCATCAGTTCTAGTTATACTTAATTTATTAGCGTCTTTGTATTCACCATAACTTTCACTTAACCAAACAAATTGATTATCATTTAACATTTTATCATATGGTTTATCATTCTTTTTTATATCTATAAATAAATGTTCAAAATAAATATACAATTCATTATCTTTATCTATAATAAATTGATTATTATTATGATAATTAAACATTGTAAAATAAAAATCCATACCTTCAAAACTCATTTGCATTTCATCATTACTATTTAACAATTTAATTGTATATTTATTATTTTCAAAACAATATAATATTTTCATAATTTTACCTTTCTATCAAAATAACTTTAGATATTATAATAATTATCAAATTATAAACCATTTTTAAAGTTTGATAATTTTTATTTTTATATTTATTTTGTATTTTTTTTAATATATTACATAAAATATAATTGACAAAGTATTATTATTTTGATAATATAATGTCAGTGAGTGAGTAGTTCGCTGAGTAACTGAAGGGTGCGATTAATTCACACCAGCAAGCTTGCCTTGTGGGTTCCTTCAGTCAGGGGAAAGCTCACTTTTTTATTTAAATAAATAATTAATTAAATTTTTTAATTCAGTTGAATTACTATCATTTGGAACTAATTTTAAACCATAGCTTAAAACATTACTTCCTCTAGAATATAACTTATGTTGTATTTTTTTTATATAATCAAAATGATTTTCATCATTATATTTTAACGCTTGAAATAATGCACTACAACAGCAATCTGCTAACTGAAGCATCTTTTTTCTTTCGTTAGGTATTATTTTAATTTGTTTTATACATTCTACATCAATGTTAAATTTTTTATGATTTTTATCACTCAAATATTTACTAAGCTTTTCCTTTGATAAATTTCCTCTTGAACTAATATTTATATTAGCAACGCCATTGATATCATTCATATACCAACATATTCTTTCATATAAATATCCACTAAAGTAATTGTATATATTGTTTGATGGAATAAATTGGATGCACTTCGTATCAATTATTACATTTATTATTTTTATATCAAGTTTACCAACAATATCCATTATCATTTTTTTATTAGGCATTCCTTTTAATAAATTCCAATGTAATTGATTTTTAATTGGCATTTCCAAATTTTGTTTTATTAAATCTACAAATTTTGATATTTCTAAATCTTTTTCTTTGTTAACAATAATCGCAGTTAAGATAAAATATTTAGAACCTTTATTTATTCCTTCATCACCTGATTCATCAATATAAACATTATATTCTGCTTTTTCTTTCATAAAGTCACCAACCTATTTCCTTAATTTGGTGCACAGAAAGGGACTCGAACCCTCACGAATTACTTCACAAGCACCTCAAGCCTGCGTGTCTACCTATTCCACCATCTGTGCAAATAAAACTAGAATTAATCTAGTTTTTAAGTGCTTTAAACATTTTACGCCATAATTTATCAGAAGAATAATTTAATATTCCTACTTTATATATTTTTAATCCATATTTAATTAATAAGAATATAACTACTATCATTAATCCAATAGAAATTAATACATCAATTACAGTAAATTCACCCATAACTAATAAAGATGGACTTAAGATAGCTGATATAAATGGAACATATCCTAAAATATTAATTATTAATGATCCTTTAAAACCGCCTGCTATAATAGCAAGATAATAACCTAATAAACTAATTAACATAATAGGCGTTTGTAATTGTTGGAAATCTTCAGTATTAGTAGTCATGCTAGCTAATACACCAGCTAATAAAGAATAACCAATAAAAGTTAATATCATAAGTACTAATACTAATGGTATTATATATCTTAGTGATTCAATAAATGAAGGTGTAAATAAACTATTCATCATACCAGTTACTTGATTAAATACATCACCAATACCTGATACATCTCCAAAGAAACTTCTTGATATAAAACCTAATATACCAAATAACAATAATAAACCACCTTGAATTAATATAAATAAATTACCAGCTATACATTTACTAAAGAAATGAACTTGTGGTGACACATTACCAATTATTATTTCCATACCACGAGTAGTTTTTTCATCATTAACTTCAGCACCAATCATTTGAACTAAAAATATTACTAACATGAAAAATGGTAATATAATGACTGGAAAAACAGCACTCATTATCATTTCCATATTTTCTTCAGTTGAATCTTTTTCTTCATCTAAAACAGTTCTTTCAATAGTAACAGGTGTATTTAAAGCTAATAATTCTTCTTCACTTATTTCAAATTTTTCAACTGCTAAATAAGTTTTAACTGAATTAACTGCACTATTAATTAAACTCATATTTAAAGTATCAACAAAACCATTAGTAATCATTTCTACTTTGACGATGTTTTCTTCATCATAATTAAAAACTAATGCTATAGAATCTTTCTCTTCTTCGTTTGTTTTAATTGTTTCAGTTATTTCTTCTTTAGAATTATCATATTTAATAATTTCATACTTACTATCTTCTGTTAATTTAAATCCTGCATCAATACTTGCTTTAAATACATCATAAGTATTAGTATTATCGATTACATAAATCTTAGTAGTTTTATCAAAATCACCACCAAAGAAAGTAATGATATGGTCGATATTAGCAACACCAATTATTAAGATAGCTAAGAAGATATTAGCTAAAACAAACCATTTAGTTTTAATTTTTCTTTTTAAACTTATACCAATCAAAAATTTTAATTTATTTTTCATAAGATTCACCTACTTTAGCTACAAATATTTCATTTAAAGATGGTTCTTCAACAGAAAATTTTACTACATTATCACATTTACTAACATATTTAAATACATCTTTAACTATATCTTGATCTTCAATTTTAACTTCATATTCATCAGATTTCTTAGTAACTGAAACCACACCATTTATTTTTTCTAGTTCTTTAATATCAATATCACCTTTAATTAAAATATTTTTCTTACGATATTGTTGTTTTATTTTTTTAAGTTCACCTTCTAATACAGATTTACCTTTCATTAAAACAACTAATTTTTTACAAAATAGTTCAACATGTTCCATCCTGTGAGAAGAAAATATAATCATACTTCCTTTTTTAGACATTTCAACTATTTCTTTTTTAAACATTTCAACATTAAATGGATCTAATCCACTAAATGGTTCATCTAATATTAATAATTCTGGTTCATTTAAAATAGCTGTTATAAATTGAACTTTTTGTTGATTACCTTTTGATAATTCTTTTATTTTTTTATCTAAATATTCTTGTATTTCAAATTTTTCTAATAATTCTTTTGTCCTTTTTAATATATCTTCTTCTTTCATTCCTTTTAATACACCATAGAAAATACATTGTTCTTTAACAGTTAATTTAGTTAATAAACTTCTTTCTTCGGTTAAGAAACCAATTTTATCTGTAACATCATAATCTATTTTTTTGCCATTTAAAGTAATATTACCACTAGTTGGTTCAAGTAATCCCATAATCATTCTAAAAGTTGTTGTTTTACCTGCACCATTGACACCTAATAATCCAAATATTTCTCCATGTTTTACTTCAAAAGATAAATTATCTACGGCTTTAAAATCACCATAATACTTTGTAACTCCATCCACTTTTAACATTATAACCACCTCGAATTTTTGACTTTTTTTAATTTATCATTTTCATATTCATTATAAATTTTAACTAATTTTCTAATTACTTTTTCATAATTATCATATATATCATCTTGTAATTTTAATTGAACATATTTATAAAAATCTTCTTTATCAGTATATAAATTCATAATATTATCTACTTTGATTTTACTTTTTTCACTTTTAATATTAAAAACATATTCTTGATAATAATCTATCAATAACTTAGACATAATATCATTTTCTAAATATAAGAAATTTACTATTTTATCATAATGTTTACAACAATTAATTGTTATCATTTAATAATAAACCTTACAATGTCGTTATAAGTTATTGCGACCATTAAAATCATAAGAAGTGCGAGTCCTACTGCATGAATTGTATTTTCAACACTTGGTTTAATTGGTTTTCTTCTTATTTTTTCAATTATTAAAAATAAAATTCTTCCCCCATCAAATGCTGGTATTGGTAATAAATTAATAAACCCAACATTGATACTTAAGTAACCAGTTAAATAAACTAAATTAAGTAATCCTGCTTTAGCTGATTCACCTACAATATTATAAATACCCACTGGACCCGATAAATTAGATAAACTAAGTTTCCCAGTAACTAAATAAGTAATTACTAAAAACATTTGTTCAATTAAACTAAAGAATTTACTAAAGCCATATTTAATACCTTCAAAAAATCCATATCTAATAGTTGAATCTAATGAAAATCCATATGAATATACACCATCTTTTTCAGTTGGTACAATGTTAATTTTTTCTAGTTTATCATCTCTTAAAACTTCTAATTCTAAAGTTTCACCATAGTTCATTTGATATTCAATCATCAATCTATCAATTGTATTTATTTTAGTACCATTTAATGTTTTAATTACATCACCAGTTTTTAATCCAGCATTATAACTTGGACTATCAACAGGAACTTGAGATACAATTGGCTTATTATTTGGATTACCATTTATAAAACCAATAATAATTAAGATAATTAAAGCAAAGATAAAATTAAACATAACACCAGCAACGATTGTTAAAAATCTTTGCATCCATGTTTTATTTTGTAATTTTTTATCATTTGGAACATCTTCATCGTCTTCTACGCCTTCACCAGCCATAGCACAAAAACCACCAATTGGAAATAATCTAATTCCATATTCAGTTTCATCATTTTTTCTTGTAAATTTAAATATTCTAGGTCCCATACCAATACAGAATTCATAAACATAAATACCTGCTTTTTTAGCAAATATAAAATGGCCTAATTCATGAACAAAAATTGTAATACTTAATACCAGTATAAAATATATTAAAGTCATAACTCATCTCCTATAAAAAATTAATAAAATATATGATAGCCAAAGCTACAAATATAACACTATCAAATCTATCTAACATGCCACCATGTCCTGGCATAATATTAGAAAAGTCTTTAATTTTATAACTTCTTTTGATTTGTGAGAAAAACAAATCTCCTAATTGACCAATTATTGATAAAAATAAAGTAATAAATATTAATAAAAATATATCAATATCTGAATTAATAAATATTAAATAAAATAATACACTTATCAATACTCCAAAAAAAGCGCCACCTAAACATCCTTCCCAAGATTTATTAGGTGATATTTCATTTATCTTATGCTTACCAAATAAAGTTCCAACCGAATGAGCAAAAGTATCATTCATAATAGTGATTAAAAATATATAAATAAAATAATACAAACTCATATTTCTTAATATTATTAAAGTTGCAAAAGCTGTACCTAAAAATAAAGTAATTCCAATTAAATAAAAACATTTTTCAACATTAAATTCTTTATTTTTATGATTAAACAATAATAACAACCCATATATTAATAAAACAATTCCTAAAACTTTAAAATCTAAAATAGAACTAAAATTTTTTTGAATAATACTATTACCTATCAAAAATAAAAAATTTATATAACTAACTAATCTTATCCAATAGTCATTAGTAATAAGATCCAACATTTCTTTAAACGCTAATAAAGATATAATAATAGCTAAAATGTAAAATGGAACACCACCAATATAAACTAAAGGAAGACTTATTAATAAAGCTATTACAGCACTGATAACTCTTTTCTTCATATATGCCTCCAAATCTTTCCTATTTAATATTATATTATAAATTTATATTTAATACAAGAAAAAAGAAGATAAATCTTCTTAAAATGAATCAATATTAATTTTTACTTTTTTTAATCCATTAGCATAAGATGATGCTTGCACAATAGTTCTAATAGCATTAGCAATAACTCCTTGTTTACCGATTACTGAACCAATTACACTATCGTCTACTAATACTTGAATTGTAATATAATCTTCATCATCTTCAAATTGTTTAACTGAAACCATATCAGGATCAGTTACAACACTTTTTACTAAAAATTCCGTTAATCCTACTAAATTCATAATTATTCTCCTTTAGTCATTTTAGATTCATGGAATTTTTTCATAATACCTTGTTTTTTAAATATATTTCTTACAGTATCAGTTGGAATAGCTCCATTGTTTAACCATTTAAGAGCTAATTCTTCATCAATTTTAATTTCAGCTGGTTCACTAACTGGATTATAATATCCAACTGTTTCAATAAATTTACCATCTCTTGGACTTCTTGAATCAGCAGCTACTACACGATAAAATGGACTTTTTTTAGCTCCCATTCTTTTTAATCTTAATTTAACAGCCATCATTAATCACTCCTTTTCTTGAATCATTGTAACATAAAATCTAAAAAGTGTCAACTATTTTTGGTTGACACTATATATAATTTTCATTTATTTCATCTAATTCTTTATCGATATCATCATCAACTATATCTTCCCAAGGTTCTTCATCTTCTTCAATAGCTATTTTTACTTTTGTTTCCCCTACTATCTCAACACCTAATTCTTTTTCAATATCAAAAGAAATTTGATTATTTTCTAATATATTAACACCTAAACAAGTTGGTTGACTTAAAGTTCTTACAATTATATCTGTTTCACTACTCAAATCAGCATTTTCTTTTAATTTTACATTGAATAAATCATTGTATTCAATTTTTTGATTAACAACTGTTGTTTTAGAATCATTTTCATAAGAATACCAAATATTTACATCAAAAGATCCATCGACACCTATTTTATCTCCTGTTTTATATCCTTTAAACTTATGATTAATTACCCAACAACCTAAAATAGTAGTTGGTTGATCACTAGTAGTTATTTTATAATTATTTTTAAAATATTTTTTTCCTTTACCAATAACTGCCTTAGTGACTATTTCTTTATATAAAGACACAATATCACCTCTCATTTTAATATATGCAATAGGTAGTCATTTGTACATAATTATTTTATATAATATAAATTATTATAATAAAAAAGAACAAATAAATTATTTGCTCATAATATAACAATTGTTTTTAAAATATTAAAATTTTTCATCTAAAAAATTAATACCAATAGATTTTAAATATTCATATTCAGTTTCATTTTCACAAAATATTTCACATAATTTTTCATGCGTAATAGTATGTATCCAACAACAATCTTCACAATAAAAAGAAATATCTTCCAAACTTGTTGGCCATTGCCAATCAAATAAAGTTCTTTTACTCAAAATTTCCTTTTTTATATCATCAGTAAGTTTTATATAATATATTGTACTATGTTTAATACCATTTTTTAAAATTTCATTTTGTGTTTTTAGTATAATATTTTGCTTTTCTTTTATCCAATTTGAAGTCATTGAATTATAAACAAACCATTGTATACTTTCTTCAATATATTTTTTTCTATTATCAACTTTAATTTTTTCAAATGTTTCATAATCTATTTTATATAGATTAGTTTCATATTTAGTTTTATAAATATCGTTAAATATTTTACTATCATTTATATATTTCATATTTAATTCTTCTAAAAGTTCTTTAGAATATTTGTTCATAATTTCATTTTTATTATAATTTTCCAACGACATTATATAGTTTACAATATTTTCTGACAATTGATTATTTTGATTATAATATTTAGTTAATGAAATAATATTGCACTTTGAAAATGCATAATTTATTAATTTAGTATATACATTATTGTCAGTTTTACCTTTAACAATCATATAAAACTCCCTTCATACTTTATTGGTTAAATCTTAAATTAATTTAGAATTTATTATTTATATAATTTAAAAAATAATCAGTAGAAGATTTTACTGCTTGCTCTTCTATTAATAATTTTTTCCATTCTTCTATAGATACCCATTTTGCTGCTTGTACTTCATTATCATTAAATTTTAAATCGTTTATATTTATATTTTGTCTTAATAACCATACATCAACATAATCTTTTTTTCTTTTATAAGATGCAATTAATTCTAAATTATCTATATTTGGAATAACATTTAATTCTTCTTTTAGTTCTCTAAAAACTGTTTCAATACTAGTTTCACCAGCAATACATGCCCCGCCTGTATTAGTCCACATATTAGGAAACATTTTTCTACTTGCACTTCTTTGTTGAATCAATATTTCATTTTTGTCATTAACAATCCAAATATGAATTGATAATCTATATTTTCCCTCTGGGACAGCATTTCTTTCACATGTTTCACCTATTAATTCTTTTCTATTGTTTAATAAATCTACTAATTCCATTTTATCATTCCCTTCTTAATCATTACACTCTAATGGTTTAGATTCATCTTTTTTAACTATTTTAAATTCTTCATAATATTTGATATCATCAAAATCTAATAATCCTTTATTCAATGCATCAATTATAGACATTTCAATATTATTTTTTTTATATTTAATATTTGTATAATCAGTATAAATTCTTGTTCCATCTTCAAATTCATATACAAAATTAATACAATTTACAATTGAATTTTTATCAAAAATCAATTCATATTCTTCTTCTTTTTGACAACCGGTTAATAATATTATTAAAATTATACACAAAAATATTTTTTTCATTTATTTCTCCCAACTTATTATTCAAAATCAACTTTTATATATTTAAAAGAAATTACTTAAAATTTTAAGAATTAAAGGAGTAAAATTAAAAATAATTACGATAATTACTATATCTTTTATTGTCAATTTCCTATCTGGATTTCTTATCAATTTACTTGCAATATATTTAGCTACTTTATTCTTTTCATTTATTTGTGAATGAAATGCTAGTATAAACATTGTAATAACAAATATAAATGATATTACTATAGTTTTATTTGATTCAAAATCAAAAAATATATTAAATATTCCTCCTATAACTGATGAAACTAAACATATCATAATAAAATTAACTATATGTTCAACTAATTTTCTTGCATTAGGCATATAAAATCACCTCTTAAATATACTACATAATAATTATATCACGTATAATGTAGATTAGTAAATGAGTAAGTTTGAAACTTATTTAATTTACTATATAATATTATCTATT
>CALVSO010000025.1 GCA_944359055.1 uncultured Bacilli bacterium
AATGTAGGTATAGACAAATACATAAAAAACTATTATAATAATGATAAGAAGTTTACCAAAGGTGAAGAAGCATTAATCATGTTAGATTTAGGTAAACAAGGATTAGAAGAATTATCAGAAAAGAGTGATATAGTGAGTAATTTTAAAGAAGAAGTAATAAAAGCTAATAATGACGAGTTTGTAGTAGATTGGATAAGTAAAGAAGAAGAACAAAAACAGTATGAAGAAGTAATGTATGAAAAAGGACTTAATCAAGGATTATCAAAAAAGAGTGATGAAATAGCTAAAAAGATGTTAGAATTAAATATGGATTTAGAAACAATAAGTAAAATAACTGATTTAACTATAGAACAAGTTAAAAGTTTAAGAAATTAAATGTAAATATTTTATAATAAAGAAGAAATAATCTTCTTTTTATTTTGATTTTATAGTAAAATATTATAATGGTGGTAAAAATGAATGCTTATGATTTTGATAATACAATATATGATGGAGAAAGTATATATGATTTTTTTATGTTTTGTTTAAAAAAAGATATATGGTTAATTAAATTTTTTCCTTTAGTTTTATTTAGATTGATTGAATACAAATTAAATTTATTAAAAATTGAAAAAATATATCAAACTTGTGAAACAATAATTAATTCGTTTTTTAAACATTCAAAATTTAATTATGATGAATTAATAGAAGAATTTTGGAAAGTTAATCATAAAAAATTAAAAAAAGAGTTTTTAGATATGTTAAAAGAAGATGATTTAATTATAACAGGGTGTCCTAATTTTTTAATTGATTATATTAAAGATGAATTAAAAGTTAAAAATATTATTTGTACGGATTTTGATTTAAAAAATAAAAAGGTAAATTTTATTTGTTTTGGAAAAAATAAAGTAATTGCTTTTAAAAAGAAATATAAAAATAAAATTAATAAATTTTATACAGATTCTTTAGCTGATGTTCCTTTTATGGAATTAGCTAATGAAGTTTATTTTGTAAATAAAAATAGTATTAAAAAAATTGATAAATCAAAATATATCTAATTTACAATATTTAAAAAAAATGGTAAAATTAATAATAGGTGGTTAAGATGAACGATATATATAAATCTTATCTAGATAAGGTAATGGAATTATGGAGGTTACTTTGAAGTAAATAAAAAAATAGAAAATATAAAACATTTAGAAAATAAGATGAATGAGCCTAATTTTTGGGATGATTCTAATAAGGCTACAAGTATTATTGATGAAGTTAATAATTTAAAAAAAATAGTTGAACGAATAAGTAATTTAAAAAACAAAATTGAATCTAATTTAGAATTATTAAATAGCGATGATGATGAGTTTATTGAATTAGTAACTAGTGAAGTTGACGATATTAAAAATGAATTAGATGATTTGGAAATATTTGTTTTATTAAATGGTCCTTACGATAAATATAATGCGGTATTAGAAATTCATCCTGGTGCTGGTGGTACTGAAAGTTGTGATTGGGCTAATATGTTATATAGAATGTATACTAGATGGTGTGAAAAGCATAATTACAAATATGAAATAATTGATGAACAAAAAGGTGAAGAAGCAGGAATTAAAAGTGTTTCAATGATTATATATGGAATGAATATTTTTGGATATTTAAAAAATGAAAAAGGTGTTCATAGATTAGTTAGAATTTCTCCATTTGATTCAAATGCAAGACGTCATACTTCTTTTGCTTCAGTAGATGTTACTCCTTATATAGTAAATGAAGATATTGATATTGAAATTAAACCAAATGATATTAGAGTTGATGTTTATAGAAGTAGTGGTTGTGGTGGTCAAGGAGTTAATACAACTGATTCTGCTGTTAGAATAACACATCTTCCTACTAAAATAGTTGTTACTTGTCAAAATGAAAGAAGTCAAATTCAAAATAAAGAAAAAGCTTTAGAAGTATTAAAAAATAAATTATATCAATTAGAAATTGAAAAAAAAGAAAAGGAATTAAAAGAATTAAAGGGTGAACAAGCTGATATAAATTTTGGTTCACAAATTAGAAATTATGTTATGCATCCTTATTCTTTAGTTAAAGATTTAAGAACTAATGTAGAAACTAGTAATGTTTTAAAAGTACTAGATGGTGATATCGATTTATTTATTAATAGTTGTTTGAAAGGAATTAGATAGTATGTTTTTTAAGAAGAAGAAAAAAGTAATTGTTAGAAAAAATAGTTGGTTAATGGATTTTGCTATCTTTTTATTAGGAGCAACTATCTTTGCTATTTCTTTTAACTTATTTTTATTACCTAACAATATTGCTGTAGGATTTAGTGGTTTATCTGTTATTGTTAACAGTGTTTGGGGAATTAAGCCATCTGTATTTTTATTTATAAGTTATATATTTTTAGGTATATTAAGTTTTATATTTTTAGGTTTTCATTCAACTAAAAAAGCAGTTATTGGATCAATGATTTATCCTATATTAGTAGAATTAACTTCTTATATGAATGCATATTTTGATTTTTATGGAATTGAAAAAATAGTTTTAGTTTTTTGTGGTGCAATATTTAGTGGCTTTGGCTCTGGTTTAGTATATAAAGTAGGCTATTCTACTGGTGGAACAGATATTATAAATATGCTTATTTCTAAATTTTTTAAAAGGCCAATTGGTACTTGTCATGTTATAAGTAATGCTTTTATTATAGCAATTGGTTATCTTACATTTGGTATATCAACTGTAATTTATTCAATAATTGTTGTTTATGTTATGAGTATAATCATTGATAAGGTAATGATTGGTATTTCTGAATCTAAAACATTTAAAATTATAACTACAAATGAAACCGATGTTAAGAAATTTTTAATTAGTAAGTTAAGTCATGGAGTTACTGTATTAGATGCAAGAGGTGGATATACAGGTAATGTTGTTAAAATGATTTATTGTGTTGTACCAACTCGTGAATATTTTACAGTAAAGGAAGGAATACTTAGTTTAGATCCAGAAGCTGTTATTATGATATCAGATGTATACGAAGTTATAGGAAATAAATAGGAAGGTGTTGTTATGGATTTAATTAAAATAAAAGATGTTGATAAAACATATAAAACAGGTGTTACAGCGGTTTATGATTTGAATTTAAATATTGAAAAAGGTGAATTCGTCTTTGTTATAGGATCAACTGGTTGTGGCAAATCTACCTTAATTAAAATGTTATATCGTGAAGAAAAGCCTACTAATGGAACTATTAATATTGGTGGAATTAATGTTAGTAAATTAAAAAACAGAAATGTTTATAAATTAAGAAGAAAAATTGGAGTTGTTTTCCAAGATTTCAAATTATTGCCAAAATCTACAGTATATGAAAACGTAGCTTTTGCTCTAGAAATATTTGGATTACCTAATTCAGAAATTCATTCTAAAGTTTTAAAAGCATTAGAGTTGGTTGGATTAAAACATAAAGCTAAAAATTATCCTAATCAATTATCTGGTGGAGAACAACAAAGAGTTGCAATTGCTCGTGCTATTGTAAATGGTCCTAAATTATTAATATGTGACGAACCTACTGGAAACTTAGATGAAAATACTAGTATGGAAATAATGAAAGTTTTGGAAGAAATTAATAAATTAGGTACAACAATTATCATGGTTACTCATGATACTGAAATTGTTAATAAAATGAAAAAAAGAGTTATCTTATTAGATTCAGGTAGAATTGTTAAAGATTACAAGGAAGGAGAATATAATCATGAAGGCTATTAGAATTTTAGGTCGAAATATTCGTGATTCATTTAAAAGTGTATTTCGTAATTTTTCTCTTTCTTTAGCAAGTATTGCTTGTATTATCATAACTTTAATAGTTGTTTCTATTGCTATGATTTTATCATTTAATGTTAATAATTTTACTAAAGCTGTGGAAAAAGATATGACTATTGTTGTATTTTTAAATCGTGATGTTAGTTTAGAAAGAGTTGAAGAAATAAAAGATGAAATAAAAGTGATTAATTATATTGAATCTGTTAGTTTTCAAGATAAAATGGAAATTTCAGAAGAAATGAAAGAAGATAGTAGTGATTTAGGTAGTTTGTTAGAAAAATATGATGATCGTGAAACAAATCCTTTAGCTGATACTTTCCATATTAAAGTAACTGATATCAATAAAATTGAAGAAGTAGCAAAAGAACTAGAAAAAATTGATGGTGTTATGAGTGTTAAATATGGAGAAGGAATGGTTGAACAATTAGTATCTGTATTTGATATTGTTAAAAAAGTAAGTTATGCTGTTGTTATTGCTTTAATAGTAGTTACTGCTTTCTTAATTTCTAACACAATTAAAATTACAATTTTTTCTCGTAAAAGAGAAATTGAAATTATGCGTTTGGTAGGTGCTTCTAATATTAATATTAAAATACCATTTATTTTTGAAGGTTTATTCTTAGGATTATTTGGATCTATTATTCCAGTATTAACAACAATAATTGGTTATGAAGCATTATACAAAGCATTTAATGGTCAAGTTATTTCACCATTTATTCAATTAATAGTACCATTACCATTTACTTATTTAGTATCATTAGTTTTAATTGGTATTGGTATATTAGTAGGTATGTTTGGTTCTTGGAGAGCCGTTAAGAAATATTTGAAAATATAAAATATTTCTTTTTTCTATAGGGAGATTTTTATGAAAAAATATAATTTTCATACACATACATATAGATGTGGTCATGCTGTTGGAAAAGATGAAGAATATGTATTAACAGCAGTTAAAAATAATTATGATATTTTAGGTTTTTCTGATCATTGTCCATATTTAAATTATTCATTTGAAACTCAGAGAATGGAATGGAATGAATATAAAGAATATATTAATGCAATATCAAAATTAAAAGATAAATATGAAAAAGATATAAAAATATTTATAGGATTTGAATGTGAATATTATAAAGAACATTTAAATCAGTTAATAGAATTAAAAAATCATTGTGACTATCTAATATTAGGACAGCATCATTATATAAGGAATAAAATGTGTTATAATTATTATAGCTTTGAAGAATTAGATAATATGCTTGTTGATATAGAAGAAGGAATGAAATCAAAATTATTTCTTTATTTAGCTCATCCAGATTATTATTTATTAGGTAGACCAATTTGGGATAAAAAAGCTATCGACATTGCTCATAAAATATGTGAATTAAGTTTAAAATATGATATACCTTTAGAATTAAATGGTAAGGGTATAAGAAATAGAAAGTATGGATGCCTTTATCCCTATCCAGATTTCTGGAAAATTGTAGGTGAATATAATTGTAAAGTTTGTGTAGGTATTGATGCTCATGATCCAAACAATTTAAATGATAAATATCCTGAAATCGAAGAATTAATTAATAAATACAATTTAAATGTTATAAAAATAGAAGAATTGTTAAAAAAAATGAATTTTTAAAAGGAATTTGCTATTTTTTATCTAATATAACTAATAGGAGGTAAAATAATGGAATTAGAAAATATTAAGGGAATTGGTCCTAAAACTGCTAATATATTAAGAAGATTAGGAATTAATAATAGTTATGATTTAGTAACTTATTATCCATTTCGTTATGATATTATTAAAAGGACTGATTTAAATGATGAAAAAGTTATATTAGATGGAATTGTAGAAAGTAATGCTGTTGTAACTTATTTGAGAAATCATAAAGATAAAATGCAGTTTAGATTAAATATTGGTAAATTAGTTGATGTTGTTATATTTAATCGTGGATTTTTAAAAAGTAAAATAGTTGTTGGTACTAAAATAATTATATTTGGTAAATATGATAAGAAAAAAAATATTATTGTTTGTAGTGATATAAAATTTGGATTATTGGGTAGTGAAACTAAAATAGAACCAGTTTATCACGTTACTACAGGTATTAATAGTAGCCAATTAAATAATATAATTAATATGGTTGATGAAGATATAGTTGATTATATTCCTAGTTATTTAAATGATAAATATGAATTACCTAGTAAAGATTTTTGTATTAAAGAAATACATAATCCTCATAATGAAATAATGCTTAAAAAAGCTATTAATAAATTAAAATATGAAGAATTATTTTTATTTATGTTAAAAATGAATTATTTGAAATCTAAAAAAGTTCAAGATGGATTAATTAGAAATGTTGATAAAAACAAAGTATTAGATTTTATTAATAATTTACCTTTTAAATTAACTCTTGATCAAATTAAATCAGTAGATGATATATATGATGATTTAACTTCTAATAAAAGAATGAATCGATTATTACAAGGTGATGTTGGAAGTGGTAAGACAATAGTTTCTTTTATTGCTTTATATATTAATTATTTAGGTGGATATCAAGGAGCTTTAATGGCACCTACTGAAATATTAGCTAGACAACATTATAATAATTTAGTTAAATTGTTACCTGATTTGAAAGTTGGATTATTAACAGGTAAATTGAAAGCTAAAGAAAAAAAAGAAATATATGGTGGATTATTAGATGGTAGTATTGATGTTGTAATAGGTACTCATGCTTTAATAAGTGAAGAAGTTAAATATAAAAACTTAGGTTTAGTTATTACTGATGAACAACATAGATTTGGAGTTAATCAAAGAAGTAATTTAAAAAATAAAGGTATTATGCCAGATGTTTTATATATGAGTGCTACACCAATCCCAAGAACATATGCAATTACTTTATTTGGTGATATGGATATTTCTAGTATTAAAACTAAACCAGCAGGTAGAAAAGAAATTATAAGTTATCTAAAAAAAGAAAGTGAAATTAAAGATGTTTTAACTAAAATGTATGAAGAATTGAAATCTAATCATCAAGTATATGTTATTGCGCCTTTAATTGAAGAAAGTGAGAAAATATCATTAGAAAACGTAAAAAAATTGCAAGATAAAATGAATTTAGCATTTGGCAAATTATATACGATTGATGTTATGCATGGTAAATTATCTAATAAAGAAAAAGAAGATGTCATGAATCGCTTTAAAAATAATGAAGTTCAAATATTAATTAGTACAACAGTTATTGAAGTTGGTGTTGATGTTCCTAATGCTACTGTAATGGTTGTATTTGATAGTTATCGATTTGGTCTATCAGCACTTCATCAATTAAGAGGTAGAGTAGGTAGAAATGATTTACAATCTTATTTTATTATGATTAGTGATAAAGAAGCAGAAAGATTAAAAATACTTACTAAAACTAATGATGGATTCGAAATAAGTGAAGCTGATTTTAAATTAAGAGGTAGTGGAGATTTGTTTGGTACGAGACAAAGTGGTGATATGCAGTTTAAATTAGCTAATTTAAAAAGAGATTTTAAAATGGTTGTTAAAGCTAAAGAAGATAGTTTAGAATTTATGAATAAAAAGGATTCTAAATATAATTATATATATGACGTTTTAAAACAGCTAGATAGTTTAGACTAATATATTGTGAAACAACTTGACAAATTGATATTAATTCTTTATAATTATAATTGCGTGGATAACACGCTTGGGTCTCTTACTACAATATCACGTGAGTTGACCCAACCAAACCCCCTGAAGATAGGCCGAGAGGCCTATCACTTTTTGTTTTATAAGTGTTTCTCGAGATTTTTGATTTTCTAGATACTAAGCCAGATACCAAATTTATTATTTATTTAAGTTTATTTAAATACTAAGAGTTAAATTATCTATGTTATTTTTTACATCAGATAGATTATTTTGAAACATGTGAGTATAAGTATCTAATGTTTCTTTAGTACTAGCATGTCCTAAATACTTAGATACAGTTGTTACTGGTAATTAAAAGTGATTCACAACTATGTCTAAAAGAGTGTAGTGGTATTCTTCTAATATCAGCATTTTTTGCAATTTTACAACTAATTCTAGACATCATTCCAAATATTAATGGATCTAACTCTCCAAAGATAAACCATTTTTTTTAAATCCATAGTATTTCTTTTTCTCATTATAAAGATTTACTAAATCATGGTATAAAACATCAGTAAGAGGTAATGTTCTAATATTCTTTTGAGTTTTAGGTGGCGTTAGTTTATAATATTTTTGACTATCTTTAACACTATTAGCTTGTTTAGTAATTGATACAAGCTTATTATTCCAATCTATATCAGACCATTGAAGTCCACAACATTCACCTCTACGAAGCCCACAATAATATAACATTTCAAACATTGTCTTATTATTTAGATTAGTAGCACCAGTAATATATTTTTGAAATTCTTCAAAAGTATAAACATCTTTTTCTTCTTTCATTCCATTAGGATCTTTGAAGAATTCTATTTTCTTATAAAAACGCATTAAATTAATATCATACATTTTCATACCCCAGTTAAGAATAATCTTAAGAAACTTTTGAATATCATTTCTACTAGAACATTTAATAGGTTTATCCCATAGTTCTTGTTGAAACCTATGATATAGATTACCATCCATATCTTTTAATTTAACATTTTTAAAACTAGTTAAATATTTTCTTCTCTTTAAATATGTTTCCATAGTTCTTCTACGAACTTTATTTTTTTGTGATTCAATATATTGGTCGGTAAGAGTACCAAATGTCATATCAATATCTCCACCGAATTTAACCTTGTCATTTAAAAACTTTCTTTCAGCATTCATTGTATCCAATTTAGTTTTATAGGCTTGTGAAAATTTCTTTTTCCATTTTCCACTCTAATCTTTTTCGCTCCAATAAAATTTATACTTACTACCATCTTTAGTCCATTGGTTTTTAGGTAATTTATATATTCCCATATATCGTTCCTCCTTTGTTGGAATTTATAAATATGCCAGTTCGTAACAATATTATCTTATCATACAAATGGTAAATATTATAAATCATCTTTCAAAATCATCTTTAGATTTTGAATGTTTTTTTAAATAATCTTTTGTTGTACCAATAGCATAATCAATATCATTTGCCTCATACCAGGTATAGGGTATATGAAGAATATCAAATATTTTAGAAGTAAGATAGTATATCTTATTTTGAAATTTTTTCTTGAAACTCTAGATTCTAGATAAGGTATAACAATATCAAAGAATGCACAACTTCTTTAGTTGGAACAACAGACTTTGAATAAAATAACCTTGTTTTTCTAACTTATCTTTTATCTTCTTTTTAGTCTTTAGTGCAGAATTTCTTCCTAGATATCCTAACTTCATAATATCTTCTAGGGTGCACCATTGCTTAGCTATCAAATTTAATGTCTCTTCTGCAGACCTCCATCCTAATTAATTTTTTTGTGGTGATACATAAATGTAATATGTATAATCTAAATAATATATTTCTTTTTTCTTAATTCTCTAAATGCTAGAGTAACATCTTTTCTACTATCATTACTAAGACAGTAGAGGTCGCTATTCTCTAGTTCATCATCAGATCTAACTAATAGAGATTTAAACATACCTATAGCACTAACTGATTAATCTTTAGGTATTACATAATCATTGGCAAATTATTTCTTAAATAATTTCATACAAATCCTCCTTTCTACAATTGTGTCCGATACCTAGGAGAATTTAAATATAATGCCGTCCGAAAAAGATGTCAACACTTTTTTGTCCGAAAATATAGAAGTTATGATAAAAAAGTGATAAAATTAAATTATGAAAGAAAAAAAGGGAAGAAAGAAGTGATTAAATGAACTCAGAAGAACTTAAGAATTTAATTGAATCTGCAAGAATTGAAAAAGGAATTTCTCAAAGAGAACTTGCTAAATTAATAGGTATAAGTAGAAGTACTTTAAATGATTTAATTAATGGGAAAATAAAAAAAGTAGATATAGATGATCTACGAAAAATTGCTGAGACTTTAGATATGTCATTACAAAAACTATTAAAGGTAGCAGGTTATGATAAAATGCTTTTCTATTTTTCTAAAGATAAATATCCAAATAAATCTAGTAGAGATTTAAAAGACTTGATAGAACAATATAAAAAATCAGGATTGGATTTATTAGATTTTGATACTAAAAAAAGAAAAAAAATTAGTGATGCAAGGCAAAAACTATTTTATATAATGGAACATTTACAAATAATGAAAGATAATAAAGATAGTCTATACACGATAGATAAAGCAATTAAAGATATAAAGTATGCTTTTGATAAATTAGAATTAGCAGAACACAAATATGATTATAGTAAATTACAAAGCAGAATTAATTTATATTAAACATAAGATTGAATTTTATCTTGATATAATTGACAAAATTCATATTATATGCTAGTATAAGCAACAAATTAAATACTTGATATTGTTGCTTGATTTAAATGTGGTGATCATGAAAATAATAATATGTAAATTTAATGGTGATTTAGTTCGAAATCAAAAACATAGTTTTTTAATAAATATATTAATTAATAAGTTGAATGAATACTTTAATATTAATATCTTAAAAGATGATATTATTTATGATAAAAATGGAAAACCCTACATAAAAAACAATCAAAAAAAAATTAGTTTTTCTTATTCTAATGAATTAGCAATCGTTGGCATATCTGATTATAATCTCGGTATTGATGTAGAAAAAATAAAAAAATATGACGAAAAAATTGTAAAGAGAATATATTCTAAAAGCGAATTTGATTTTATAAATAATAGTAATAATAAGAATTATGAATTTACGAAGTTATGGACATATAAAGAGGCTTTTGTAAAATTCAAAGGAACTGGTATAGATAAAAACTTTAGGAAACTCAATTTTATTGATAATAATTTTTATAAATATGATACCTTTTTTAAGACAATTAATTATACAAATTATATTATTACTGTATGCAGTAAAGATTTAAATTTGGAAGTGGAGGTAATATATGAAAAATGATATATTTAATGATGCTTACACAAATTGTCGATTTTCTTGCATATATAATATGGTTAAATATTTTGAGATTGACCCTATATATATAATTGCCAATAATTATTATTCAATTGATGAAGCCAAATGTTCATTAGAAAATATATATTATTTACCTTATAGAGAATTATTAAAGAGTCTTGGTATAAAAACTAGAAATATTCAACTGGTGAAAAGTATAAGTGATATTAAGTTAAAGGATAATGAAGTTGCAATTATAAAAGTTGAAGGCAAAAATGATAATTTAATTGGTAATAATACTTCAAGGAGTAATATGTTGTTATTAAATGGCGATTTAAATGAATTTGATATTATTTGGAGAGATAGTTTTGATGTAAAAACATTTAAAAGAATGAAAATGAGTAATTCTGATATTGATACAATATATAAAAACTATCTAAATAAATACTACCAATATGATATGGAACCAACTGTAAGTGTATATTCAAAATATGAATCAAAAAAGTATAGTATATATAAATTTTTTGGTCCCAAGATGATTAGTTATAAGTTGTTTTCAACATATGAAAATATTATAAAATTAAATTCTATAAAATTAATGAAAGTATTATACAATGATAATGAGGACTTAATTATCAAATTTATAAACGAATTTATTAACAGGAAAAAAGTGGAATTATACAAATTAAAAAATATATTTTTTGATAGCAAAATGGATATTATGCTAAAGCGACAAATCGAAATATTAGAAGTGTTAGGATATCATATTTTAAAAAAATCATCAAAGAAAGATGAATTAATAG
This sequence comes from uncultured Bacilli bacterium, assembly GCA_944359055.1. GTDB lineage: Bacteria > Bacillota_I > Bacilli_A > RF39 > UBA660 > Faecisoma. The sequence goes on from CALVSO010000025.1 coordinate 11,619, forward strand.
AAGAACTTACTGACTTAGAAAATAAAATTTCAAAAAAAATATTGAATTTTGAAGTAGAGGATATTTTTGATGATAATAAAAAAATAAAAAGAAATTTAGATTTAAAAAAAATTGAAAAAATTGAAGATTATACAATAAATAATGTTAATGTCCAAAATAATTCTATTAATGGTATTGCTTATAAAGAAAAAAAGAAGTTTTTTTTCAAAATTCAAGATATTAATAATTTTTATTCAGAATTAGTTGGATATTTTACAACTTTTAATTATTTTATGGTTCCAAAATTATGTGATTTGTTTATATATAATAATTGTGGTGTAATTGTATATAAATATGATAATAGTATAAATGTTAATGAAGGTTTGTTGTGTGATGAACTTTTGAAAAATGATACTGAAATTGATTATAAGTTCTTAAATATTATTTTAAAAAATTATAAAAAGTACATTTATAATTGTAAATATCCAATGCAGAAATTTTATGAAAATCGAATTGATAGTAGACTTAATAAATATTTTTATTCTAATTGGATTGATTATAATTTTATTATAAACAATGAGTCATCACTCAAAATTCAAGATATATTTGATGAAATAAATGTGTATTTTAAAAAAAATAAAATACATAAATGTGTTTTATCTCATGGAGATCTTAATACTATGAATATTGGTTTAAAACCTCTCTTTATGGATTTTACGACATCTGGATATAATTGCATTGAAGCTGAAATTGCATTGTTTAGTATTTCTATATTATTTATAGATTTATATTTCAGTCCTAAATATCATAAAAATTCATATAAGAACCATGAACATGTGTTTGATCATATACCAAAGATAGATTGTGATTATATAATTGATAAAGAAGTATCGATTAAAGCAAGTATAAAAACTACTCTTAATAGAAAAAAAATAATTGAAAAATATATAGAAAACCTTGATTATAATGATGATGATTTGGTTTATTTTATATTGATGAGATTATTAACAATATTTGATATTGATAAATATGATGATAGCGATAAATATTATTCATTATTTCTATTTGTTTATTTTTATATAGAAATGAAAATAAAAAGAAGAACATTTAAGGAAATAGTTAGGGGGATTGATATTTATGATAATTTCGTTTAATGGTTTAGACGGTAGTGGAAAATCAACTCAAATTGAAAATATTTACAAAAAATATTATAGTAATGGTGTATTAATAAATAGTTTTTCATTCCCGAAAAAAGTGAATAGTAATTGTGAGAATATTTTCCATGAATGGTGGTTTAAAGAGTCCTCTGTTGATGAATTTTGTACTACCATGTATAGTGGTATTAAACAGAGAATGGAAAATATTAATGATAATGAAGTTGTTTATTTGATTGATAAAGGAATTTCTAATTTTGATGCTAGAATATATGCAACATTAAGAATAAAAGGACTTAATAGAGAAGAATCTTTGAGTACTATAAAAAAATATAAGATAAAATATGGAATATTTGACATAGAAGAAATAAAAATATTGATAATAAATGATAAAAAAAGTAATAATAAAGTACATGATTCTAATTATAATTCTGGACAAATAGATTTATATAAAAAATATAGAAAATTTCAAGAAGAATTTATCTCTGAATTAGAAAATCATAATTATTATACATTTGTGTATAGAATGGATGGCAGTATAGATTCTTTAAGTAAAAATATTTACGATGATATAGAAAATTTTGGTATGAAGTATAAATTTAATGGTAAAACAATTCATATAGATGAATTAAATGCTCCAGATAAAGAAAAAAGAATTATTGCAAATCTTATGGATTATTCAAAAAAAGTATTAAAAAATGATTTGTCTGGCTTTTTGGTACATGGTAGTATAAGTAGAAATGTTTATATTCCTAAATGGAGCGATATAGATATATTACTTTTTGTGCATAAGTATGATTGCATGAAATTATCATTGATAAATCAATTTATTAAGCAATATAATATTAAGATTGGAATTACTATTTTTTCAGATTATGAAATATCAAATAATTTATTGGATGCGAAATCATTATATTCAATTTATTCGCTAAATTCTTGCAAAATAAGTTCCTTAATTTATGCTAAAAAATTATTCTTACCTAATTTGTCTATTCATGATTTAAAAGAAAAAAATAAGCAAGTAATTCCCGAATCAATGCATAAATTAAAAAGACTTTTATATAGAGATATTGATAATAGTAATTTTAAAGAAATATATAAATTATTGACACTTGTTATGAAAGTTGATTTAATAAATAGGCATAACATAATTTCAAAATCATATTATCAAACATTTTATAATTTTTCATATATATATAATTTGGATTTTGTTGATGTTGAAGAATTTCTAATAAAAAATAATTGCAAGCTACTCAAAGACTATGGAATGAAAGTAGTAAATATAATAAGTAATGGAGGTCATTAATATGAATGATATAAAAATAAGAGAGATTATAATAGATTGTTTAAAGAAAATTGTTGGAGAAGATTCAGTATATAACTTAGATAATATTGATAATGATACATCACTTCTTTCAATTGGTGTTAACAGTTTAAATGTTATCAAAATAATTATTTTGTTAGAGGAAGATTTTAATATTTCTTTTGAAGATGAAGATATAGCTATGAAGAACTGGAAAGATATCAACTCTATAATAAGTGTTATAAAAAGGAGAATGAATAAATGAATATTCCTAAATTAGGTGAATTCAAATATCCATATCCAGGCAAATGTCATGTTGAATCAAATTTAAAAGAAAAAAAAGGATTACTTATTGAAATCGAGGGATTAGATGGTAGTGGTAAAAGTTCTCAATTAAAAATGATTGAGGAAAAATTGAAAGATAAGTATTCAAAGATATATTTTGGAAATTTTATTCATTCAGAATATATTAGAGATATTCTATTACGAACAAAATATGAAAATTGTGATGAATATACATTTACATTTATGTATTTGATGGGGTTGACCAATTTTTATAATTATGAAGTTGCAAAAAAATTAAGTGAAGGATATATAGTTGTTCTTGATAGATATATAGATACTATAAGATCAAAGGCATTAGTTAAGAATATAGATAAAGAATGGTTAGATAATATTTTATCTATATATAGGAAACCTGATATAAGTATATTTATTGATGTTCCACCCAATATATGCTTAGAAAGGAAGAAAAAAGACAATAAAATATTATCATTTTGGGAGTGTGGATGTGAAATGGGAGATGATAGTTTAAGATTCGAATATAATAGTAAATTATACGAAAATAATTTTATTGAACATCAGAAAAAAATGAGAAAAATATTTATAGATGATTATAATTCCAAATTTATAATTGATGGAACAAAGGATAAAAATGAAGTTAATAATGATATAATGAATATTATAGATGATAAAATAGGTGAGTTATATGAATGATACTTTTTTGCTTAGAAGAATAAAATACACTCCTTGTTTTGTTAAAATCTATTGTGATATTCCAATAAGATTTTTGCAGGAAGTTTATTTTAATTCGATTATCTGTTTACCAAAAGCTATTTTCAATAAGAAAAAATTTAATAAATATGAAATAATTGATGATTATATAAAAATTGATATTAGTGAATGGACTTCATTTTTAAATGATTTAATGCAAGTATATGAAGGTAAGAATATAAATAAGGTAACTAATACAATCATTTCTAAATTAGATTATTTTTCAAATTATGTGGATAATTGTTTTAAGAAAAATAAAATCACATCCCGAGAATTAAAAAAAATGTTAGATCTTATGTCAGAAGTTGATTCGTTTGCAATTTTTAATATGTTTTTGCCTATAGAAAAATATAATCTTGAAATAAAAAATAAAAATATATCATCATCGATTGAAAATATAATGGTTTGTTCGTTTGAGCCTCATCGTATTCAATTAAGAAAAAATAAACTTGAGTTAGCAATAAAACTTGCAAAAGGTATAATAACTGAAAAGGATTATTCAGAGTATTTTGATAAATATGTTTTTTATGAGGAATTTGAAAAGTGGATATTTGATATAGATAAATATTTAAGTAAATCATATTTAGAAAGAGAATTAAAAAGAACTGCAAAAAAATATACTATAGAAGAACTTGAAAATGAATTAAATCAAATAGATGTAAATCGTGAAATGTGTTTAAAAAGGGCTTTTGATTTCGTAGAACGTATTGATGAAAATGAAATTGAGAAGTATAGTTTTTTATCGATAATAGTATCAGAAGAAGAAAAAAGACACATGATTGAATGCAAATTGTTACTATTAATAGGACTAGTTTTTAACAATATTGATATAGATATTGGACGAAGTTCTATAAATGAGTTAATATATTCTTTATAAAAGGAGGCAATTTATGTATAAGAAAAGTGATTTAAAAAAATATGGCGTAGAGTGGTTAATACTTGTTAATATAGTTAAAGGTGATTTGGAATTAGTTAAAAAATTAGCCTTGAATAATTCTATTCAGTGGGGGGAATTAATTGAACAGGCAATGTCTCACAAAATTTTTCCGATGGTAAGTTATTTCTTCTTGAATGATGAAGATTTATTCAATCTAATTCCACCATTTATTAATCAATATTTTAAGATATGTTATGACATAAATAAGTTAAAAACAGAAAAAATAAAAGAACAAGTTCATAATATTGATAAAATATTAAAAAAGAAAAATATAAAATATGCTGCCACAAAAGGAGTAATTTTAGATAAATTACTATACGATGATAAAGGTTATAGATTTTTATCAGATGCTGATTTTATGACTTTGCCTGAAAATAAAATAGTAATAGGGGATGCTCTTAAGGAAATAGGCTTTGATGTTGGAACCGTAGATTGGAAAACGAATGAGATAAGAAAAATGAGCAGAGAGGAATATTTAAGGTTTCTAATGGCTAAAGATAAAATACCTGAACATGTAATTGAAATAAAAAATGATATTATAAAATATGTTTCGGTTGGATTTGTCACATCATTCACATGGAGTTGTTGTGAATATGATGTTGATGTTAATAATGCATTTATAAAAAATATTGAATTAACAATAGATGATTCAGAAAATGAAGTATCATCATTAGATATAACACATCATTTTATATATATAATATTACATTTGTATAAACATGCTATGGTTGAATT
>CALVSO010000026.1 GCA_944359055.1 uncultured Bacilli bacterium
AGGAAAGTTAAAGTGGAAAATTGTAAGCTTAAAAGTGAAGAGGATAATATTAACAATGTAATTTATAATAATGATACCAGTAATTATAAAGATATAACTTACAATAAGAAAGATGAAACTATTAAATTATTTGATAAGTTTGATGAATATATTATTTCTATAGGAAAAGATAATTATTTATTAAAAAATGTTGTATATAAATTAAAAAAGAAATTTATAGAAGTTCGAATTAATCAAAATGATTTATATATATGTTTTTTAAAAGATGTTAAACAATTTGATTTACAAAATAAATTAAAATTAAGAAAAGGCTATGAAAATACATCTTTAAATTATTATTTACGAGTAAAGGATATAAGTAATTTAGAATATGTATTTAAATTAGCAAAAGAATTATACGATTATCTAAAAAAACCACAAGAACCTATTTGTGAATTATTGTTTAAAAAAATCTCTAATAAAATTATGGAATTAGGAGATAATATTGTTTGTAATAAATTGTATAGAGATTATAGATTTAAATCGAAAAGGAATTTTATTTCTATATCCAAAAGAAAATACGGATTATATGTTAGATTGTTAAAAGTAGAAGATAATCAAAATATATTAGATTATACTTATCAAACAGGAGCGGAACCTTTATGTATGACATATAAAATATCTAACGGAAATGATATAGAAACTATTATTCCCTATATTAAAAAAAGTTATATGCTTAGTAGGTGTGTAGCTATTGATGTTAAACATAAATTAAATAAACTATACTTAATGGAAAGTTGAATGCTTTCTTTTTCGTTGAAAATATGATAAAATTATAATAATTATTTAAATTATTGTTTATTTAATAACTAATGGCGAATGTATCATTGTATTTATTTTCCTTTTAATTTAAAAAATAAACGAGGTTTTATTAAAAAAAACAGCATTAAGGAGGTAATTATGAACGGAAATATTGATTTAAATTTGTTTAAAACATTTTATATTGTTGCTAATTGCAATAGTTTTACAAAGGCTTCAGAACAATTATTTATTTCACAACCTGCAGTGACACAAGCAGTAAAGAAATTAGAAGAACAGTTAAATACTGAATTATTTATTAGAACTTCATCAGGTATTTGTTTGACAGAAAATGGAAAAATGGTTTACCATTATGCAGAACATTTGTGTAATTTGGCAGAGGCAGGTCTAAATTTAATAAAAGAACAAAAGGAAGAACAATCAAAAATAATAAATGTTGGTGTTCCTACGCATATTGGTACATTTTATTTTGTAAAATATCTAAAAGAATTCAATAAAAAATATAAAGATGTAAAAGTTAATATTATTAATAAAAAATCAGATGAAATGTTAAATCTTCTATTAAAAAGGGAGTTAGATATAGTTTTAGATACTGATATGATAAGTATTAATGATAATACAATAAAAACAATAAAGTTAGTTGATTTAAAAAGTTGTTTTGTATGTAATGAAAAATTTCAAAAAATTGCAGATAAAAATATAATTGAACCAAAAGAGTTAACTAAATATCCATTAATTTTACCAAGTAGCACTACTTTCAATAGAAAAATGATTGATGCAAATTTTGAAAAATATAATATTATTTTATCACCTTTAATTGAAGCTAATTCTTCGTCTATATCAAAAGGAATTATTAAAAATGGTGTGGGTATTGGATGGATGATAAAAGAATTTGTAGAAGATGATTTGGCTTCAAAAAAGTTATTTGAGGTAAAGGTAAACATACCTTCTGTTTATACATCTTTGAGTGTTGCATATCACAAGAAGTTTGCTAAAAAGTATGTGGAAGAATTTATAAAAATATTAAAAACAAATTTATAATGATTTGTTTTTTTTAATAACTAAAAATTATAGCATATAAATAATCGAAATAAAAAAAAGTCATTTTCAAATGTATAATTATAAGTGGGTGATTACTTATGGATAATAACAAGAAATATATTGATATGCACATTCATTCAAAATATTCAGATGGACATTTTGATGTGAAAGAAATAGTAGATATGGCTAATCAAAATGAGATATGCTTTATGGCAATAAGTGATCATGATTCCATAAAAAGTTTGACAGAATTACAGTTAGAGATTCCAGAAGGAGTATATGGAACATCAGCAATAGAAATTTCTACTTATATGATGTTGAATCAAGAAAAAATCAAATTGCATCTATTAGGATACGGATTTGATTCAGGCAATTGTGAATTGGAAAAAGTTTTATTAGAACTGAAAAAAAGGAGGATGTATTTTCATAAACAATTTCTAGAAAAATTAAAATCAAGTTTTAATAATTTACCAATAGAAGAAATTGATAAATTGGATATAGAGAGATATTGCTGGTTTGATAGAGACATTCTTGCTTGTTTAAAATCATGTATAAAGAGTTCTCAAGAATTGGAAAATTATCTTACTTTTTTTAAAAAAAATAAGATGAGATATGGTATTGATTATCCAATAGAAATTTCTACTGCTATAGCTGCCATTAGCGCAGCTGGTGGCATATCTGTTCTTGCACATCCAATGGCTTATAACCTTCCTTATGAAAAAGTACAAGTTATAATTAAGCAATTAATTGATATGGGTTTACAAGGGATTGAAGTTTATCAATCAGATTGTAGTAGTTATGATAGTATTAGATTATTAGAGGAAGTAAATAAATATAATTTGTTATATTCTGTCGGTAGCGATTTTCATAGAATTATAAATTCTGATGGTAGGGAAATAGGTAAAGGAATTGATAATAATTTATGTGTTTCGTCAACATCATTAACCGATTATTTAATTGAAAAAAAATTGGTTTTTACTAAAAAGAAAAAATAAAATTTAAAAGAAAGAGGGAACAAAATGAAGGTGTTTATATCCTGTCCGTTTACAGGTTTATGTGAAGATGATAATTATGAAATAAAAAATGAATATAAAGATTTTTTTAATAAGTTAGTTGAAGGAATTAAATTACGTGGGTATGATTATTATTTAGCGATTAAAAGAGAAAACTGGGGGAAGGAACATAAAGGACCAGAAGAATGTACAATAAGTGATTTTAATGGTGTAAAAGATAGTGATTTTTTGATAGTAATACCTGGCAATAGCGAATCAAAAGGTATTTCTGGTGGAGTTCATATAGAATTAGGATGGGCGTCAGCACTAAATAAAAAATTACACATATTAATTGAAAATAATTTTATGTACTCTCCAGTATTAATGGGATTATCAGTATTGACTGATACTGAATATCATAAGTGTAATGAATTTTTAAATGATAATATGTTAAAACAAATTTTTGAAATTATTGATAAAGAAGGGGAAAGTAGATAATATGTATTTGGAAATTATTAAAGAGAAAGAGAACATATTAAAGTATTATGATACTCCGTTTTATGTATATTTAAATTTATCTAATATATGCAATGCCAATTGTGTTTTTTGCGAGGTTAGAACTAATAAAGAAAAAAAGTGCTCTATTGATGTAAAGTCTACTATTGATGAATTAGCTGAAATTGGAACAAAATATATACATTTTACAGGTGGAGGAGAGCCATTTGTTAATGATGATATATTTGAATATTTAGATTATTGTACAAGAAAAGATATTAAAATAGTTCTGATTTCAAACGGGTGGAATTTAAATGAAGAAAAAATAAAAAAATTGACCAAATATAATATAGTTGCTTTCTTTTTTTCAATAGATAGCTGTTATGCCAAGATTCATGATGAATTAAGAAGGGTTGATGGATTATTTGAAAGGACAACTTCAAACATAAATTTAATAAAAAAATATATGCCTAATGTTAAAATAATTTTAAATCATGTATTAAATAAAAATAATATTGATGAATTTCAAAATTTTATAAAAATGAAAGAAAATGTTGATTTTGATTATATTAATCCAATTGTTATAAAGGATTATCCACCATTATTCTTCTCTGAGGAACAAATGAAAAAATATACTAATGATTTAGAAAAATTTTATAATCTTGCAAAACATTATAAAATTCGATTTCTTTGTGAAAATATTGATTTTTTTAGTAATAATAATGTTTATGATAGTGGAGATAGAGAAAACAATTTAGATTTGCGTTGTGTATATCCAAGTTACTGTGCATTTATTGATGCACCGTCTAAAAAGGTTTATCCTTGTGATTGCTCAATACATCGTGATAGAAAGTTATATTGTATAGGCAATCTAGGTGAATCAAATTTTAAAGAAATATGGAACGGTGAAAAAAGAAAAAAATTAAAGAGTTTACTTTTAAATAGTCAACTTGATTGTAAGAAAAAATGTGATGAGTGTAACTGTAAATTTAATAAATTTTATTTTCAAATTAATAAGGGGGAATAATAGTGAAAAAAATATTAGTTTCGGCGGAAATGTTTGGTTATGGACCTATTACAACTTTATTAAATGTAATGCCAGAATTTTCAACTTATGAAGATTTAGAATTTGATTTTATTGGTAATGGTGTTGCATTAGAACAAGCTAAAATGTCAGGTTTTTTTAAAAATTTCTATGTTTGTAACACCTATGACATAGATGATTTAGAAAAATTTAAAAAAATATTTCCAACTTACGATGCTATGATTTCGTCAGAAAATCCAGTAGGAATAATTTTTGGAATGGAACATGGTATAAAAAAAGTATACTATATTGATAATTTAGTGTGGATGTGGGATATAATTGATTCAAGATTAAATAATGTTTCTAAATTCTTTATATCAGAAACAATTCCTTGTAGAGAAAATTTTGCTAGAATTGGTAAAAATATAAAAAATCCTATTTTTGTTGGACCGATTAGAGAATTAAATGAAAATACTACTTCTTTAACTGAAAAAAAAGTTATTATTAATATAGGTGGAGCAGGTTCTTATTTATTAGATAAAAATTTAATTATAGAATTTTATAATTGCTTAATAAATACTATATTAAAAACAACTGATTTTGTGAATTCTTTCGACAAAATTATTATATGTGGAGGTAGTAATGTTATTTCAAATTTAAATATAAAATGTAAATCCTCTAAAATTATTTTAAGAACATTATCTAACAAAGAATATTTGAAAGAACTAGAAACTGCAAGTCATTGTATATTAGCTTCTGGTTTGGGTAATTATATTGAAACCTTATCAAAAGATAAAAATATTTTATATTTGCCATCAATAAATTATAGTCAATTTCTTCAATTTAAATATTACAAAAAATTAGATTTAGGATTTAAGTTAATGAATTGGGATGTTTTTGATTTTTTTGAAGATGTTCCTGAATTACTAGACGAAGAAGCAGGTGTAAATCTTGTTGTAAATAATATTAAAAAATTTTTAATCAATCCTCCAAAAGAAAAAATAAAAAAAGAAATTACTGATTACTTGAATGTGGATCAAAGTGATTATTATGAAAAGAGAAAATCTATCTTTAATAAATATAATAAAAATGCAGGTAAAGTTATAGCTAATATTATTTATGAAGATTTAATGAAAGAAGATGATGATTATGAAAATACCAAATAATCCTTTTTTTGGAACACATTATATTGGTAAAGAAGAACGAAAAGCCGTAAATAAAGTAATGAAAAGTAAAAGTTTATTTAGATATCAAGGACCTGATTTACTTTATTTCACGGATAAATTTGAAGAATCAATGAAAAAATATCTAAATGTAAAATATGTATTAGCCTGTTCAAATGGTGGTGCTGCATTAAAATTAAGTTGTATTGCTCTAGGAATTGGTGTTGGCGATGAGGTTTTAGTTCCATCTTTTACATTTATTGCTTCAGCAAGTAGTATTTTATCTACTGGTGCAATTCCTAAATTTATTGATATTGATGAGACCATGAATGTTGATCCTAAAAGCATAGAAAAAAATATTTCTGATAGAACTAAAGCTATTATGGTAGTGCATATGCAAGGTGCTCCTGCAAATATGAAGGAGATTATGAAAATAGCAAAGAAACATAATTTGAAGGTTATAGAAGATACGGCTCAAGCTTTAGGTGCAGAATTAAATGGTAAAAAGGTAGGAACTTTTGGAGATTGTGGAGCTTTTAGTTTACAAGCAGGTAAGACAATTACTTGTGGTGAAGGCGGATTTTTTGCTACAAATAATAAAGAATTATATATAAGAGCAAAAATGTATCATGATAATGGTGGCTATAGATTAGGCAGCGATTATCCAACCTGGGAAAATAAAAAAACATTTTTTGGAGAAAATTTTAAATTAACAGAAATACAAAGTGCTATCGCTTTAGAACAATTAAAGAAAATTGATAAAATAATTGATAAGCAAGAAAAGATTTATCAATTTATAATTAATAAAATTGATATAAATTATTATAAGATACGTCCTTTTGTAAAGGGGGCTAAAACTTTCAAAATGAGCTTAGGAATTATTTTTGAAACAGAAGAAAAATGTCAAGATTTTATTAAATTTATGAACACAAATGGAATAGGATTTAATACTTATTGCAGTAATTTGATAGATAAGTATGATACATTTAAATATAAACATTCATGGCACAAAAGTGGATTTCCATATTCTATTACAGATTATGTTCCTACAAAATGTAAGGCTGCTGAAGATTTGTTTAGAAGGGTGGCATGGTTCAATTTATCTTCTGAGTTAAAGAAAAGACATTTAAAGTACATAGTTTCAAAATTGGAGGAATATAAAAATGAACAAACAGCATAATTTCACTTTCTCTGATTTTTGGACGAATGCAGTTTATGATAGATTTTCAGAAGAAAATATATTAAAAATAAATGATTTATTATTTGCAAAAATAGATGATATTTTTAGATGTCAGCAGTTTTTTGAATTTTCAATAAATCCACCAGAATATAATAAATTGCTAACATATTTAAATAAAAATAATAAATTTAGATTTAATTATATTGACAAAAATTTATTTGACAATATAAATAACTGGTGTAAATTAAATGAATTAAATTTAGAAATCATTGATTGTTGGGAAGCTCCAAAATTAAAATTAACTTCAAATAGAATTGAAAATTATTTGTTATCTAATTGTGGCAAACAAACTAAAAAAAACTATTTGAAATATAAGAATAGTTTTAATGATTATGTATATTTAGATTCAAATTGTTATGATATAGATAAGTTATGGAATGATGTTTTATCAATTGATAAAAATTCATGGAAATATCGTGAAAAAAGTGATATGAAAAGTTTAAATAGAGAAGATTTACAATACAAGAAATTTTTATATAATAATAGACAAAATTCCTTTTTAAATGTTGTGTATAAGGATGATGTTCCCATTGCATATTCATTGTTTTTTAAAAATATTAAAACAAAGCAATGGTATGCAGTAAAGTGGGGAGCTTCAGATTTGGGTAGAAAATATTATGCAGGTTTTTTTTGCTTGTATAATCATTTAGAAAAAATAGAAAAATTAGATGGAATGATAAATATAGATTTTTGGGGTAGAAGAAGCCTTACCTATGATTTATTAAAAAATTATGAAGATAATAGATATCATATATTAGTTAGTAAATGGGGTGCTTGAACAAATGCATATTGAATTAAAAAAATTAGGTATATTTAATGATTTAAATCAATTAGTAGATGATAGTTTTAATGGAACATGTTTTGCTTATGATTGGTTCTTAATGTTAAAAAAAGTTGATTATATATTGGTTATATTAAATAATAAAGGAAATATGGTAGGGTTTATGCCTTTATTTATTGATGAAAACGATCAAAAAAAATTGGCTCAAAGCACTATGTATATTCCATATGGTGGTCCAGTATTATTTCAACTTCCAACTAAAGAACGCCATAAAATAAAGTTTATTCGTGATATTGAATATCAGTTAGCTAAATATCTAAAAGATAATTTTACTACGATAAGTTTTTCAACAGATACTAAAATTAAAGATATAATGCCTTTTATAAGAGTTGGTTATATTCCAGAGGTTAGGTATACATATAAACTAGATTTACAAAAAACATTGGATGAAATATATATAAATTTTGGTTCTGATAGAAAAAAAGAAATTAGAAAAATGAATGCACTAGGAGTAGAAATAATTTGTGATAGTAATTTGGAATATTTTGATTGTGAAAAAGCAATGAAATGGGAAAAAAAGCACAATTTACCATCTTCATCAGACTTTGTAAAGAAATACATTTTAACAAGCATCTCTAAAAATAGAGGAATGAGTTTTGTTTTAAAAAAGGATAAAGAAATATTAGGTGGAGTACATCTAGTATGGGATAAAACAACAGCTTATATTTTGTATTCATATTATGAAAACAAGGGTGCAATAACGACTATTTATTTTAATATGATTAAATATTTAAAAGAAAACACAACAGTTAAATTTTTAGATTTTGAAGGTTCTGTGTATGAAAGTATAGAAGATTTTAATATGTCATTCGGAGCTTTTCAAGATAGATACTATAATTTGCATTGGAAAGATAAAAATATAGAAGAATTATACACTAATTTATATGAATATGGTGATAAATAATGGATTCAAAAAAAATGTTAGCTTATATGTATGATTTTTATAATTCACATACATTAAAAGGTCAAAATGATGATATAAAATATTATAAGGAACAAATTAAATACTATAATGCAAAGACGGTTTTAATTGTTGGGGCAGGAACTGGAAGAGTAGCAATTCCATTAAATGATGTTGCAAAAGTTACGGCTTTAGACTTTGATGAAGGAAGACTAGAAGTATTAAGAGAAAAATTAAATTCAATAGAAACAATATGTTGTAATATAAAAGAATTTATAACAAATAAGCAATATGATATAATCATTTTTCCATATAGTACAATTCAGTTTTCTAATTCAGAAGTTGAAATAGACAGTATAATAAAACAATTATTAAAGTTTGTATCTTCTAATACGGTTATTTTATTTGATATTTCTGATAGTTTTCGATACAAAGAAGATAAAGAAAATATATTTTTATTTACTGATTATTGTAATGAAGTTTCTGACAAAGTTTCAGTTTATTATACATCTAAAAAATATGATAAATATATAGAATTTAATGTGATTTATAAATTAGATAGTAAAAATCTTTCATTATTAGAACATGAAAAATATTATTATTATGATGAAGAGATGTATAAAAAATTATTTAAACAAAATACCTTAAATATTCTAAAAATAGATCAAGGCTATGGTGATGGAAATTTTACACATAAACATATATATCATGTGAAAAAAGGATCATCTTTTGCAACGGAGAGATCTTATGAGAAATGATAATTTAAAGATTGGAAGATATTTAGCACATATTTTTAATAAAAAAGTAGGTGTAATTACTTATTCTGGTACATTAGCAATAGAATTGGCTTTGTTAGATTGTAATCTACCCCAAAAAACAGGGGTAATAGTTTCGAGTGAAGTATGTAGTTCTATTATAAATACTATTGTTAAATTAGGATTAACTCCAATAATAATATCACCTAAGAAAGATTTGATTATTACAAACGAAGATATTATACAAACTATAAATAAAAGTAATATAAATTGTGGGTGTATATTATTAGTCCATCAGTACGGCTTAGCAAATGATATTTCCAAAATAAAAAAAGATTATCCAGATATTAAAATAATTGAAGATATTGCTCAAGCTTGGGATATTCGTTTGAAAAATACATGTATTGGTGAATATAGCGATTATATTGTTACATCGTTTGGTAAAACAAAACCTTTATCTTATGGCATAGCTGGAGCAATTATTACTGATAGAGATAAAATTTTATCAAAACTTGATTTTTGTGATAATGAAAGTAGAGAAAGCAATGATATACTATATTCGTATGCATATCCATTATGTTGTGATATAGATATAAAAAAATTAATAAAAAAAGCAAATGAAATTGTACTAATACAACGGAAGGTTGCTAAATATTATAGTGATTTATTTGAAAACAATTCCTATGTTCATTTTGTTAAAACTGAAAATGAAAATACATGGCATAGATTTCCAATTTGGATTAAAGATAAAAAATATTATAATTTTTTTATAAGTTTATTGGATATATGTGAAATAGAATATCAGTTGCCTCATGCTGTTAAAAATGAAGCGTTACCTATCATAAAAAAACATTCTATTGTTTATAATTATTCTGAAATGCAAGGAAATTTGATATTATTACGAACTAGAATTTTTGATATAGAAAAATTTAGTGAAAAATTATTTAAATTAAAAGAATTATTGAATAACAAAGTTTAAATTTTAATAAAAATGTGTTATAATAGGCAATTGATAAAACAGTTAACTTTTAGAGAGGTGAAGATTTATGATAGAAATTGCAATGAATAATGCCAAAAGAAATTTTGGATTCAAAAATGTTTTGGATGGATTTGATTTAGAAGCCACAACAGGTGAACGAATTGCTTTAATCGGACCGAATGGTTGTGGAAAAACAACAATTTTCAAAATCATTGCTGGAGAAGAAAAATTAGATAGTGGAATGGTAACAACACGAAAAGGTGCAAGTATTGGTTTATTATCACAAATTCCACCAAAAGTTTCTGATGATTATACAGTTAGAGATTTACTATTAAAAGATTTTCAAAAATTATTTGAAGTAGAAAGAAAGATGAGAGAGTGTGAGCAGAAACTTGCTACAGCATCTCCAAAAGATATGGATTACTTATTATCTGCTTATGGAAAATTGCAAGATTATTTTCAAAATATGGGTGGTTATGAAATAGATGAAAAGGTAAGTAAAATTTGTAATGGATTTAAAATATCTGATGATATGCTAGATAGGGCATTTAATACATTATCAGGTGGTGAAAAAACCATTGTTAATTTAGCATCGTTAATCATTAGTAATCCTGACATCCTATTATTAGATGAACCAACAAACCATTTGGATATTGATACTTTAGAATGGTTTGAACAGTTTTTAGCTAATTATAAAGGAACTGTAATCATTAGTTCCCATGATAGGTATTTTTTAGATAAAGTTGCGACAAAAACAATATTTATTGATAAAGGAAAAGCTGATGTATATCATGGAAATTACACTTACTATCTACAAGAAAGTGAAAGAAGAGCATTAGCTGAATTTGAAGAATATAAAAATCAACAAAAACAAATTGAAGCTATGAAAAATACCGTAAAGAAATTAAGAGAATGGGGAACGCAAGGAGATAATCCAAGATTTTTTCGAAGAGCAGCATGTATAGAAAAAAGATTAGAAAAGATGGAAATGTTAGATAGACCAGATACAAAAAAAACATTACCATTAGATTTCGAGGTAAAAGGACGCTCGGGTAAAGATGTTTTAGTAGTTGACGATTTAGGTTTAATGGCAGGAGATAAAGTGCTTTTAGATGGGGCAGAAATGTCAGTTCAATATGGTGAAAAAGTATGCTTAATGGGAAAAAATGGAACTGGTAAGAGTACTTTTATAAAAGCACTTTTAGATCCGACTTCTGATTATGTATGCCAAGGAGAAATAAAATTAGGAAGTCAAGTATCAATTGGTTATATTCCACAAGAAATTCATTTTGAGGATGATAATGCTACTATTTTGGAGGTTTCCAGAAAATCTTTTACTGGTTCAGAAACTCAATTAAGAGCTTCTTTAGCAAAATTTTTGTTTTATGGTGAAAATGTATTTAAGCGAGTTGGGACATTATCAGGTGGTGAAAAAGTAAGATTAAAATTATTTGAATTAATTCAAAAGAAAGCTAATTTACTTATATTAGATGAACCAACAAATCATATTGATATTGATACTAAAGAAATGTTGGAAGAAGCATTGAGCGAGTATGCTGGAACTTTATTATTTATATCACATGATAGGTATTTCATTAATCAATTGGCTGAAAGAATTGAAAATATTGAAGATTGCCAATTTGTTAATTATTTAGGTAATTATGATTATTATAAAGAACAAAAGGTAAAAAAACTTACTTTTCCTTCCAAAACTAATAATGATTCTAAATCGAGAGGGAGAAGATAAAATGAAATTTAATTATTCTATACCATCTAAAATCAAAGAATTTATAAATAATGCTGATTTAAAAGAAATAAGCATAGGATGTTCTGATTCACAAGTTATACGCATTAATAAAGAAAAAGAAATATATTATTTAAAAATAATGAAACAAAATATGCTTCTTAAAGAATATAATAGTTTGACATGGTTGCAAAAAACATTACCAGTACCAGAAGTTATATTATTTATTCAGGAAGATGGAAATGATTATTTAATTACGAGGGAAATTTCAGGAAAAATGTTGTGTGATGATTATTATATCGAAAACCCAGATAAAGCACTTTCAGTTTTAAAACAAGCTTTTTCTAGTTTGTATTTGGTTGATATAAAAGATTGCCCATTTAATGTAGCAAACGATTATAAATTATCTTTGGTTAGAAAAAATGTTGAAAATGGTTTAGTTCAAGATTCTTCTTTGAAAAATGAAACTTTAGAAAAATTTGGTTCAGTTAAAAACTTATTAAAATATTTAGAAGATAATAGGTTTGATGAAGAATTGGTATTTTCTCATGGTGATACAAGTTTACCAAACATATTTGCTAATGACAAAGAAATATCTGGATTTATAGATGTTGGTGAATGTGGTATTGCTGATAAATGGTTCGACTTAGCAATTTGTGAAAAATCAATTCTAAGAAATTATGGTCCAGAATATGTAAAGAAATTTTATGAAGTTTTAAAAATAAAAAGAGATGAAAATAAAATTAATTATTATTTATTAATGATGGAATTATATTTATAATTCTTAAAAGGTATGATGCTTAATATTGATAATATTTAGAATAAAGGATTCAGTTGACTAAATTCTGTGACTTTTGCTTTGACATAAAATTAACATTAACCATGACTGCTTTAATATTTTGTTTTTCACTATAATTCAATTGAAAAAATTACTGACATAAGAGATTGTTCTGATGAATCTAAATTTGGGTATGATAAAAAAGATGAAGATAGATTTAATTATTTTCAAAACGAATTGGAAGACTTATATATTTTAGCAGTTAGTGCTTGCGACGGTTTAAGAAAAGACTGGGAAGAAATTTTTGGTGAAGATTTTCCAAAACAGCCTAGTATAAAAGTTGAAAACAATAATAATTATAAAAAAAATCAAACACCATGGTGCTCTTATGAATGAAAAACAAATAACATTATTATTTAAGAGAAAAGGCTTTATTATTAATAAATATTGGGAAGAAAAAGGAACTATATTTGTAGATGTTTCAAAAGACTATTCTAAAGGATTTAATATAGAATTTAATGGCTATATAAATCTACTTGTAAAAATTAATAAGAATTTTTTTGATAATAAATGTAAATACCTATTTAACCCAGCATTTTATGTACTTAATGATATTATACCAAAAAAAGTAAAAAATCACTTTTATATTGATGGAAGCGTATGTTATGCTCCACCAGAAAGACCTTTAAGTGAAAAATGGCAATTACTTGACTATATTGAAGCGGTTGATTCAGTCATTAATGATTGGTTTAATAAAGAATATATAGGTGTGAGTAAACTTCATGGATTGGAACATGGAGAAAAAGGAAAAATTCAATATCACTACTTAAAAAATAATTTTAAACAAAAGTAATTCTATAATTAGAGTTACTTTTTATGATTATAAGTGAAAAAAAGTTTTCAAACACACTTAAATATGTTATAATTTAAGTGTGAAAGGAAAAAGAATATGGAATATGAAAATAGGATTTTAAATTTATTTAAAAATGGTTATTTAACTACTAAAGAAGTTACTGATAATAATATTCCTAGGACTTATCTTACTAAACTTATTAAAAAAAATAAAATAGAAAGAGTAAGCCGTGGAATATATATTAAAAAAAATGTTTTGGTAGATGAATTTGTGGTTTTACAAAGTAAAAGTAAGTATGCAATTTATTCTAATACCACAGCACTTTATTTACACGGATTGTCTAATCGTATTCCTATAAGATATGATATTACAATCAAAAGTGGTTACAAGGGTTCACTTCAAAAAGAAAAGAATGTTAATTTATTTTATACAAAAAAAGAATTGTTAAAGTTAGGCGTAATTAACTATAAATTGGATTCTGGTAATGTTATTAGAGTTTACGATTTAGATAAAACTATTTGTGATATTATTAAAAATAAAAAGAAAATAGATGCTGAGATTTTTAATAAGGCTATTAAAGAGTATTTTTATAGTAAAAAGAAAAATACTTTAAATTTATATGAATATGCTAAAAAGATGAATATTTATAATAAAGTAAGAGATACTTTCGAGGTGTTTGGGTGATCAAGAATAGAGATAGTCTAAAAGCTAAAGTATCTAATTTATCTATGAAAAATAATATACCTAATAAATATTTAATTCAAAACTTTATGTTTGAAGCTTTATTAAAAAGAATATCAAAATCTAAGTATAAAGATAAATTTATCATTAAAGGTGGATTTTTATTATCATCTATCT
>CALVSO010000027.1 GCA_944359055.1 uncultured Bacilli bacterium
ACTAAAAAATGATTGCCCGCCCGCTCGATTTTATGCATTTGTAAATGCGTAAAATCGAGCGGGCGGGCAAATAATAATTTTTCAAAAGAAAAAGGAACTAATCAAAAAATTTTTTTAATTTATTTTTAGGAATTAATCAAAAATTATTGACATAGTTATGCCTTAGAAATGTCTTAAATTTGTGATAAATTCCTATTATAAGTTTATTTATGAATAATTCCTAAAATTCTACAACAAAATGTAGATGAAAGGAATGATAAATTTTGAAAGGAATGTTTACAATGAATGAATTAAAAAGAATTACTATTATTCAATCCGTAATTGATGGAATAAGGACTCAAAAAGAAGCAGCTAAGATATTAAAACTATCAGATAGACAAATTAGAAAAATTGTTAAAAGATTTAAAGACGAAGGCCCAGAAGGAATAAAACATAAAAATAAAAATTATAAACCAGTACATACTCTATCTAATGAGTTAAAAGAAAAAATTATTCAATTAAAATTATCTGATGACTATTCAAATACTAATTTTAGTCATTTTAGGGATTTATTAGAAGAAAGAGAAAATATTAAAATTTCTTACTCTGCTTTATATAATATTTTAAATAACAATCATATTACATCTAAAAAAGCTCATAAATGTAAAAAAACACATAGAAGGAGAAAAAGAAAAGAAGCAGAAGGATTGTTAGTTCAAACAGATGGTACTCCATTTGATTGGTTCAACATTGATAAAAAATACTCTCTTCACGGTTATATTGATGATGCTACTGGAAAAATACTTGGTCTTTATATGTGTAAAAACGAATGTCTTATGGGATATTTAGAAATAACGAGACAAATGCTTAAAAAATATGGCTCCCCTGTTGCTATATATTCTGATAAATATTCTGTATTTTTTCCAACTTCTTATCAAAAAGTAACGATTGAAGAAGAATTAAAAGGAAAACTTAAACCGACTACTCAATTTCATAGAATTATGGACTTTTTAGGTATTGAATTAATTGCTGCTTCTACTTCGCAAGCTAAAGGTAGAATTGAAAGACTTTGGGAAACTTTACAAGACAGATTAGTTACTGAATTTAAAATAAATCATATTACAACCATTGAAGAAGCCAATAATTTTTTACCTAAATACATCGAAAAATATAACAGAAAATTCGCAATTGAACCAGAAAATAAAAATAGTAAATTTATACCTATTCCGTCATATATAGATTTAGATATTTTGTTATCAAATAAATTAACTAGAGTTATAGATAGTGCAGGAACATTTACTATAAACAACAAAAGATTTCAAATAGTTAATAACAATATTTTGCCAAATGTTAAAGTTAATATTTATATAAGTCATAAAATTGGTATTATTGTTGAATATAAAGAAAAAAGGTACAAGGTTATTTGTATTGATAATGTACCTATTTCTTATTCAAATTTGAATTTCAATAAATTATGCAAAGATCATGAATTAGAAGTAAAAGAATTTGCAACTAATTTATGTAGCTATAATTCAAAAGAATTAGCTCCTTTGCTAACAACATCATAACATTATTAATTTAAAAATTCAATTAAAATAATACTACAAATTTTTTCATTTTTTTCCTTTTCTTTTGCTTACTAAAAAACGATTGCCCGCCCGCTCGATTTTATGCATTTGTAAATGCGTAAAATCGAGCGGGCGGGCAAATAATAAATTTTCAAAAGAAAAAGGAACTAATCAAAAAATTTTTTTAATTTATTTTTAGGAATTAATCAAAAATTATTGACATATTTTTTAGGAAACTAGTTAACAAATTAAAAACATAGTAGTAAATCATTAAAAATGGAAAGTAATTTTCAAAGAGAAAGGCAGTATAGAAAATATATCTATATTAAAAGTTTATAAAATTATGATGTCCGTTCAAAAGATAGAAATTTATCTCTAAAGCTAATAATTTCTTAATATTAGCATTAACAAATAATATCACTAATGGATTAAAAGATAAAAAATTCTGTATTGATTCCAAAAAAAGATATTAAAGATTTCCTATTGAAATTAAGAATTATCTACTATATAAAATATAACACTGAAACAACTATAAATGTTAAATATTTTTGTAGATTTTTGGTAATTTCAGAATGTAGCTTTTAGCTACTTTTTTCTTCATTAAAATCTTCTTACCAACCAACTTGAGTAACTTTGTTAATAATGGAATTAACTCTCATAGAAGCAGGTTATTTTTTTTTATCTTTGTTTTATCTTACAAGATTTTTATTAATTCATGTGACTCTTTATATTCTTTTTTAACTTTTAAAAAAGAATAAATTGAATAAGCTGTTATTACTCATATCGTTTCTAATTTGTTTATAATAATATCTTTATAGTCATCTACTATATGTTTTCTAATTTCAATTTCAGGTTCAGTCACTTTTTCCTTATTTAATTTTTCATAATATCTAATTTTAAGTGCAGATTTTATATTAAATCTAATCAACTCTTTTATTGTTTGATTCATTATATGAACATCATCTCAGATGCATATTTTATCACATTAAAAATGTCTAAAAACAGACAAAATAATTTATCGAATTTCTACATTTTATTTTATCATTTACAAAAAGAAACTATATTCTTTTTCATATGATCATTGTTTAAATACTCTGATTGCTCAGTAATCCCTTTAAACAATAATTTTAGTATAACATTTATATATAAAATTGCAATGAGTCATTTTGTTTGTAAACAAATATCTAAAAACCGGATATTTCGAATTATTAATCACATATATATCAATATATACTAATCTTTTTTTATAATCTATCATACGAACATTTTTCATTTTATCCATCCAATTGACAAATAAAATGAAAATTTATTTTTCCAGCATAATAGTCAGAATAATATTTGTACCTAATTCAAAAATTTTGCACTTAAATTGTACCTAAAAATTTTTGTAAAATTTAAAAGCCATCCAACCATTATAAACGCTTAAAAAAATGAAAAAGTTCTTGTTTTCTTTAGGGAAAAATTATATTTCATAACCATATTTTATAAATAATAAGCTAAAATTAATATTTCAATACTTTTAGATTTAGTTTTCTTAAATAATTATAAAGTCTTTTTTACCTCATAATTTTGTTCATAATCTTTATAATAAACTTTAACACATAATTTTGGATTCAGTTTTTGATAAGACTTAAATTGTAATGAGCCAATGGGTTCATTTTTAAAACTTTCATCATTAATAAAAACATAAATATATCCATATAAATTTTCATCTATTTTTACATTTTCCATAGTCATTATTGGATGTTCTAAATGTGAATTAATATTAAAATTATATCTTAATCCTTCACTATTCTTTTTAATACTATCTTTAAATGCATATGCAGAAGCAATTAATTTTGAAGAAGTTAAAAATACCGCTTTATCAATATTTTCTTTTTGTCCTAAAGCATCATATGATTGATTTAAATTTATTTCATCTAATAATAAAGGTGAACCATGAAATAACCAATTAGGATTTAATAAATCACTATTATAAAATTCATCATCGAAATATTTCTTATTATAATAACATATAGCTTCTAAAATTAAATTTGAACTAAAATTTTTATTAGATAATTTTTCTAAAAATTTTTCTTTACCTAAAGTTTCAATTAAATAACTAACTATTAAATAAGCATAATCATAACTATCATAATCATGCATACCAAACTCGTTTTCTAATTCATCCATAGAAAGTATTTTATGTTTATGAATATAATTTTCTAATAAATATTTAATTCCTTTAGAATAAGTACCATCTAAATATTTAGCAATTCCCTCTGTAAGCCACTCTGGTTGTTTACCATATAAATTATATTGAATAGCATGAATAAGTTCGTGAAATATAACTTTTTTATATTCATCTTTACTCCATTCATTAGGACCAGGATTATCTTTAGGTTCAAAAAAATTTATAGAATTATCTTCATCTCTTTGACAAGCACACATATAAGGTGGAATATTTTTAAATCCCCTTTTTTTCATATTATTGACTAAATCATCGATAGTATCATAAATATAAATATCAAAATCTAAATTTTCTAATGATTTACCAAAAAATGAAAAAATTTCATCCTTTTTAGAATTAATAATACTTTCAATTTCTTCTTTATAATTTTTATTACGATTAAAACAATAAAACTTCATAACAAACCTCTTTCAAAAATAATTAACTGTTAAATTCTTCACTTAATTTATCTAATTCTTCTTTAGAAATAATTGAACTATCATAAGTAATATATATTTCAACTTCATCTTTATCATCAAAATCATAATTTGAATAAGCACTATTAATACCATTTATATATAATAAATATTCTATATCAGACATAAGACAATGTTCACAACATAAATTCTTTATTACAATTTTATATTCTTTTAAATTATTATTTAAATGCTTATCAAAAGATAAAATAGAAGGAATATTTAATATATTTAAAAACAAATATATCTCTTTAATAATTACTTTTAATGATATATTATCATAGTAAATAGTAATATCATTGGATATTTCTACATTTTCAATACCATTTATAGATTTCAAATAATCTATCAATTCATCATAAACCCAAGTGTTTAATTTTAATGAAATTGTATTCATATTATTTTCTCCTTTTTTATATAGAATAAATAATCACAATATTTATTAAGTCTAATGAAATTATATCTTGTGTAATTCAATTTGTCAAACAAAATAATCTTTATTTTTATTTACATAATTAAAATATGATATAATTTTAATATAAAAGGAGATAATATATGAAACTAATCAATTTAAAAGAAAATGAAAAATATTTAAAAGAATATATAGAATTATGTTCAAAAGAATGGGGAACTCCAAAAACAAAAGCACAAATGGAACAATACATTAATAAAAAAAGAAAAGACATTTTAACAAATGACAAAGTAATATCCGTAATTGGATTAGTAGATAATAAATTAATCGGATTTATATCATTATTTAAAACTGACGGAGCTGAAAGAACTGATTTAACTCCTTGGTATGCTACAATGTATGTAAAAAAAGAATATCGCAATAAAGGATATTCTAAAATATTAAATAATGCAATAATAGAAGAAGCTAAAAGATTAGGTTATAAAAAATTATATTTAAAAACTAATTTAATTAATTATTATGAAAAATTTGGCGCTAAATTTATAGAAAATTTAACTAAAGAAAAGCTATATTATATTGATTTAAAATAGTATCTTTAAATAAAGATTATGTGCATATTTAAAAATTTTCCACAGTATTATTCATCTAATGATAACGTTACAACTACACTACCACTACCTAAAATATTTTTTAATTGTTGTTTATCAATATTATCTATTTTGCCTAATTTAGTAAGACTCCAATTATTAGTATCATAATAAATAACAAAATTATTACCTTGATATAAAATTAAATCACCTGATTCAGTTGTAATATTTTGATCATTTCGTGGTAAAGAAAAATCTAATTGTCCTACCTTTTCCATATTACCATAATCATTCATATTAATTGTTATATCACTTTCTTTTAATTTTTCAATTAATGCTTGTGTAGATGAATTATCTACTAGTGTTGCATCTAATTCATAATTATTAATTTCTAACTTTATTTTCATATTACTATATTCCTCATTTTCTATATCATTATTTATTTTTTCTTTATCAATATTTTTAATAATTAAAAATACTAAAATCAATATTAAAACTAAAACAATAATTTTTATAGTTTTACTCATCATTATTCACCTTTATATTTTATTAGATTTCATATCACTAACCGGTTATATTAGTATCAACATATAAAAATATAATTAAAGTATATCGTTCATTTAATCAAATACTAGAATATATCTTTTCTACTATATACATTTTCATCATTACAGTTTAACAAATAAAGTTGTTCCTTTAATAATTTTGTATATTTTTATTTAATTAAGCATCCTTTCATAAATACAATTATTATATTTTTTCATTTTTTAAACCATTGTCATCTTTATATGTATTATCTTTTTTTACCATTCTTTTATAATAATTTTCTGCACATTTTATCATATCTATTGCACTAATTTTAAATTTCCAAAATAATTTAGAATCAGGATTAAATTCATCATTTAATTTATTTCCCCAATCGTACAACCAAAAACAATCTTTTAGTCCTTTAAACCATCTTAAATGTACAAAAGAATTTCTTATATGAGCTCTTTCAACTTTTTTTTCTTCTGTAACCATAATTATATTGTCATATACACACGTATCAAATAAATAACCATAATAAATTGAACTTGCCATTGCCCAAATGTAATCGTAATCATGTGTATCATATAAAATATCATCTATTCCAAATTCTTTAACATATAGTTTTAATGGGGAATCATCACTTACTTTTTTTGTCAAAAATATGTTTACTCCTTCTGATGCAAAATCTTTTAAACTCAAGTCTCCTTTAACATAACAATCTGCTATAATTATGTTTATCATAATAATGTTGTGCTTGAAAATTGCGAAAGGTAAAACTTTTCCTATTAAATGATGAACAAGATCATTGCCATTTTCACCTAAATTTTCCCATTCTTTTAAATCTTCTTCTATTTTTACCCTTTGCGGTATTGTTAAATAAAAATCTTTATATTCAAAATTTAACTCAGCTAAAGTATTTTCTTTTCCTTTACTTGTACCATCCTTTATTGTTTTATGATCTTTTGACAATTGATCACTAGCAATTTTTTTAATGGAATAAAATTTTCTTATAAATATTTTATCTAACATTTTGTAAGCGTTTTTAGAATTCATATCTATTTGCCCATTAGATCTTAAAGAATATATATTAATAGTATTAGCTTTATTAATTTCAAATGATAAACTTAATAATGTCTTTAAATCCAATATAATATTAAATGGTATTGGTTTTGTATTTTTTAAATTTATTTCTATTTTTATTTTTTCCTCTCCATTATCTATAATTTTGATAAATCTTACCAAATCATGATTTTGGTTATCATTATGATTTAAAGCATTTCTTATAAATTTTAATATCTGTTTTTTACTAAATTTATTATAATCAGCTTCATTTACAAAAATTTCTTTAGGAATTTTCATACTATTTATACTATTTTCATCCAAATAATCAAAAGCATTATCATACAATATCGTTAGTAATTTCGATGCTAACATAAACTCAAAAATTGTAGTCATAGTATTATAATAACTTGGAGTAGCCTCATCAAGCCTATTTTCATAATTCAAATTTGATAAAAAAATTTTAGAAAATTTAATAGAAGGATTTAAAACACTTGCAAGTATTAAATTATTATAATCTCTCAAAAATGTAGCAATTTCCTCTTTTGTATATATATATTTATTCATTCTTACCTCCACTAATTATTTCATTTAAATTATAACATACGGCAGACTGCGTCCGCAACCTAACTTGCAAACTTTCTAAAACTAATATATAATAACATTTACAAATTTCAACTGTCAGAAAAAAGGCCGACCTATATAAGTCCTTTTCTTAATAAAAATTAAGTTTTTCACGTTAGAATTATAAGATTCAATATTATACAGTTGAACATAATAAACAAGTTTATTCTCATGTATCTTCATATGGGGAAAGGGGCATTTTGCCTTTTTATCAAAAACTTGTTTTTTATTTATGTTTTTTTAAAGCAATAACATAGTAATAATTATATTTATATAAAAACTACATTAATTTTATAAAATTATTTATTTTAATATAATCGTAATACTTTAGTTAAATATATATATTTAAAAATGCCCCTATTTCTAGGGGATCATGGGGGAAATCTTAATATCAGTTCGTAACAATTTAATAATTAGTTAAAGTCTTATATTATAAGGCTTTTTCATTTTCTTAAATTTACTAAAGTTTATTAAATAACTTTATTTTTTGCAATCTCTTTTTCATGTTCTGTTAAATCTTTATTCATATTGGTATTAACAGTACCAAAGGATAATTCATTCACTGTAATATTTCTACTAGAAAATTCCAGTGCTAGTTCCTATGTTAATTGCTCTATTGCACTCTTACTTGAATCATAGGCATATTTATTTTCTCTTGGCTTACTAGAATGAACTGACAATATATTTAATATTGTTGAGTATTTAGTCATATGCCTTATAAAAGAATGAATCGTATTACAAGTTCCAAAATAATTAGTTTTAAATATTTTCATCCATTCATCATAATTATATTCACTAAACGGTGCGACTAATTGTATTCCTGCACAATTTATTAGTATGTCTATATTTTCATACTTATTCGTTATATCATTAGCACATTCTAATGTTCTATCATAATTACTTACATCACAATTATAATATATTACATTAGCATTTAATTTAGACGATGGTTCTTTATTGTCTAAATTAAAAACTAAATAACCATTTGCTGAGAATTTTTTTTACACATTCTAGACCAATACCATTAGAACCTCCTGTTATTACTATCTTTTTCATCAATCTAAAAACTCCCTATAATTTTCTACATCAAAATTCATTTTAGATAAATCAAGTATATGAATACTACAATTGCCTATTTTAAAAGATTTTTCTTTGTTACTCCAATTTAAACCTTTTACAATGTAATAAATAATATTAATTACACCACTATGAGTAATAAAAGCAATATTACCATCGACATCTTTATATGTTTCAATTGCTTGATAAAACCAATCCTTAATCCTATTGTAAAAATCAATAGGGCTTTCACCGTTTGGATACTTTTCATTCATTTCCAATGTATTAAAAAATAATCCAGGATACTTAACTAATGCATCATCGTTTAACATTCCCGCTAAATCTCCATTATTCATTTCTCTTAACTCAGGTTCTAATTCTACAGGTAAATCAAGAAACTCATTAGCTATATTTGCTGTAGTTATTGCTCTTTTCAAATCACTTACAACAAATTTATTGATATTTAAACTTTCATTGTTTTCTTCCAAGTATTTTGCAAGTTTATGCGCTTGTTCTTTACCTTCACTAATAATATCTTGATTACTCCATCCGCCTCTATATTTTCCATCATCCTTACCATGTCTTATAAATATAAATTTCATTGTTTCCTCCTAAATATTCTTCATATTTTCTTCAAAATCATTAATAAATTTAATAAATTTTTTGCTACTTAATATATTTTTTGATGATATATATATATCAACTTTCTCACTATCAATATTAAATTTAAAATTAATTGGCGAATTATTATTCTCATATACATAATCACCCATATCAACATATACATCGTTTTTTTGTAACATATTATTTAATTCATTCATATTATTTATTATCAACAAAAATTCATAAGCATTGTTTTCATTATATTTAAAAAAATAGTGTTTTTTATTTAAAATACATTTTTTTATAAATTTATCAATGTCTTTTAAATCATCATGTTCATATTCTTGATGAACAATATTAATAAAATTACCTATAGACAAACTATTAGTAAAATTTCTATTTGAGTTTATAATTCCAAATTTAATGTTTTCCTTAGTATAATTCATTAAATTTTTACAAAAAACATACTGTATAACTTCACTTATTTTTATTCCATTTTTTTGAGCAAATAAATCAATTTGTTTACGAGAAATTTTAAAATTTCTCCTAACTTCTTTTCCTCCAAAATCTCTTGAAAAAAGTTTCTTTATATCAAAATATTCCTCTGTAATATTTAATTTGCTGTTTAGTAATTCTATATCGTTTATAAAGCTATTATATAATCCATAATTAACTTTTTTATTATTTAATTTATCTATGATTATACTTATTAAAATATTAATTGATTCACCGTCAATTATACAATTATGATAATCAAGAATGATTTTATTATCATTTACATCAACTTTGATCAAATTATCTTTTTCATTTATAAACACGTATTTGCCTTTTATCCTTTTAATACCAATTTTAAAAACATCTAAATTATTTTTTAAATCATCTAATATTTTATTCAAAATTGAATTATTACTTTTTGGCACATATAAAACAATCTGTTCATAAAAATTTGAAGATTCTGGATAAAAAGTTTTATGTTTATACATTAATTCTTGCATTATCCATATTTCATGATTTTCAAATTTTATCTTTTGTATGGCTTCTCTTTTTTCAAATTTTTCTTCTAATTCAACCATTAGTTTTACTATATCATATGAAGATAAACTATTTTTTTGGTTACATGGATTAATGTTGCTACTATAATCTTCAATTAATTTTTTTCTATCAATTTTTTTATTATTTGTTAGGGGAAATTCATTCACTCTAACAAATCTATTTGGGATCATATAACTTGGTAATTTTTTTGATATGAAATCTATTATTTCAGTATCAGAAACTGGTTTTTTTTCAATAATGAAACAAATAAGATTTTTCAATTCTTGGTCATATATTACAACAGTATTAAAAACTTTATTATAACTAGATACAACATTTTCTACCTCGCCTAATTCAATTCTATGACCACTTATTTTAACTTGATGATCACATCTACAAATATAATAATACTTATCATCAATTAATTTGACAATATCACCGGTCTTATAATATCTAATCCCATCTATTATTTCAAACTTTTCATCAGTAAGTTTTTTATTATATAAGTACCCCTCTGCTAAACCAATTCCACCAATATACAATTCACCTTCCTGATCAATTTGTCCATTATTTATCACTTTGAAAATAGTGTTTTTTATTGGCTCTCCAATATGAATATCATTAGAATCATTAAGCTTACAACATGAAGACCAAATAGTTGTCTCTGTTGGTCCATACACATTCCATACATTATTAGAAATTCTCAGTAAATTTTCTGCAAGTTGTTTTGATAAGGCTTCTCCACCACAAATTATTTTTAAATGGTTGGGATTTGACCAATTTGAATCAATAAGCATTTTCCAAGTAACTGGAGTTGCTTGCATAAAGGTTATATCATATTTTTCAATTATTTTAGCAAGATAATATGGATCAATTTGGCACCTAGAAGGAGCAATTACAACAGTACCACCAACACAAAGTGGTAATAACAATTCTAGAATTGATATATCAAATGATATTGTTGTTATTGCTAAAAAATTATCGTTTTGCTTAATTTTAAATATATCAACAAATGATGATAGCAAATTATTCAAACTATCATATTTTAATAATACACCTTTGGGATTTCCAGTAGAACCAGATGTATATATAACATACGAATGAAAAGGAGTTGATATTTTATATTCATTCAATTTATATAAATTATTAATATTAATTATATTAATCCTATCATATTTAAAATTTAATTCTGTTGTTACAATACTATTAATTCTCGAATTTTTTAAAATATATTCAATTCTTTCCTTCGGAAAATCTATATCAATAGGCAAAAACGCACAACCATATTTTAATATACCTATAATTGAAATTAATATCTTTTCATTTCTAGGCATCATTATTCCAACAATATCGCCTTTTTTTATGTTATTTTTTTCTAATAAAAGGCAAATATAATTACTTAATTCATCAAGTTCTTTATACGAATACACTAAATCTTGAAAACGTAAAGCTATTTTGTCACTAAAATTTATTGAATTTTTTTTGAATAATTTTAAAAAATCCATCTAGTTCACCACCAATATTAATTTATAATTTTACCATCATCAGAATTATATTGATTTATAATATCTAAAAAAAGTTTAGTTTTTTTTGTTTGTTTAAGATTACTCAAATTTTTTTTACTTTTTTTTATGTCAATATAATTTGAATCTAATAATTCTAGTCTTCCATTTGATCCATCTATTTTATATAAAGATCCAATTGATATTTCACTTTTATCAACTGCACCAATAGCTGGAATTCCCAACTCCCTTGCAATTATTGCACTATGTGATAATGGAGACTTAGATTCTAAAATACATCCGACTGCTTTACTTGTAGCAAGTAAAACAGGTCCACTTAAATTTTTTGCAACAATAATCGAATTATCTGGAAAATTTTTAGCATCTGTCTCAGTTTCAACTAAATAAGCATATCCAGTAGCCTCACCGTTTACTAAAGGTAAATAATTATAATCTTTTTTTGAACATAATGAAACTTTTCTTGTTAAATCCCTACATTGAAAAATAAATATCTCATTGTCTTTAATTCCCCATTCAATATCATAATTAGGAATATTTAATTTTAAACTTACATCCTGAAATGTATCAAGTAATCTTTTTATCATTTCATTACTTAAAGATATAGTATTAATCATTTTAGGATTTAATAAAGCTTTGATATAAGTATCTTTATTATTAAAATTATCCACAATCAACTCATTTTCATTATCAGCAAAAAAACATATTTTTTCACCTTTTCTTGGATTAGCTTTTGTAAACAATGGCAAATTAATTATATTTTTTGTATTCTCATATTCAAGAATTTCGTAATTATTATTAATTTTCCATGAATCAAAACCAGTTTCTCCATCAACTATAGACTTTGCCATTCCAAATGTTGAATTTAAAATAATCTCATTTTCATAACGAAATGCAACACCAGATACATCTGTAATTATAAATTCTTGTATAATTATAGAACAAGGAATGATCTTTTGAATTTTTGAGTTTTTCGAATAATTTCGTATTCCTGATGTAAAACAATCTCTCCAACAACGAAAAATTGCATTTGTTATATTTATTGAATTTGATAAGTTTAACTCTGTTTGAAACAAACCTGAAAAACTATAATTCTTTCCATCTTCATAGACATGTGAACTTCTAACTGCAAATCTCTTAATATCTTTGTTTTTTTCTTTTAATCCTACAATTTCTAATAAAACTTCATTATAAACACTTTGTGGAACATTATTTAAAAAATCATAAATTTTTTTATAATCATTTTGTTTCTTATTTAAATCTATTTCTAACTCTTTTTTTATAATTTTAATTAAATACTTATAATTAATTACCCACGATTTAGGAGTTCTTATATTGCTTTTCAACAATGTTACTATATTATTTGCTTTATTACCATTATTTAATTTAGTTTCATCAAAACTAGTTATTATCTTACTCATTTTTTTAGAACCATTTTTTTACTTGAATCTTTTTTAGAATGAGAATTATTAGTTTTATTAATTGTGTCATATGCAATTGTCTCTATTTCTTTAAGAAATTCGTCGTATGTAACATTTGAAGAATTATCCACAACATAATCTGCAATATCGTAACAATCAGATGCATTATGTTTTTCTTTAAAAATATCTTTTCTTTTTACTCGTTCAATCATTTCATCTAATGTTACAAATTCTGTTCCTTCAGTTTTTGCTTTTTCATTTACTTTTAACATTTCTCTATAAGCTCTACTTTCTATAGGTGCTTCTATATATATATTAGAACATTTGTCACCAAGTTCTCTTTTTAAAAATGCGCCAAGTGGAGCTCTATATAAACTTTCTATTGAAGCTTTAGTAATATTCTCAGATTTCATATGTTCAATTAATCTAAATAGAAACTCTTTAAATGCATCTTCTTGATTCTCATATAATTTAACAAAGTGTTCATCTTTCATTCCATCTGATAAATCATATCCTCTTTCTTCCATCATTTCTCTTTCAATCTTAATTATTTTTACTCTTTTTATTCCCATTTTTTCAAATTTTTTTCCAGCAGATGTTTTACCACATTCACTTAATCCTCCTAATGTAAATAAAGCTTCCACATATTCTAAATTATTTAAATATTGTTTTTCTGTAAATATCATAATTATACCTCCTTAAATTCACTTACAAACAATTCTTTTCTATTTTTCGAAACCAATCTTTCCATCATAGTTCCTTTAAAATATCTTGTGTTTCCCTTTTCATCTTTTGCAGAATTTAAATATTCTTTATTATTTTTTACAAACTCATCTCCTTTTAATTTTTCTATCATTTTACTGTTAAATATAGAATCGGTATGATATAGTGTCCAAAAAATTGGTTTTTCGATATTATACTTTTTCATTAATTTAGGCAATTCATCTAAAATGATATCTTCAAATTTATTAAAATATCGATAAACATCGCCAAATTTAACTAAATTAACATCATTATTCCATCTACTTAAAAATTCAACCATAGCATGTTTATACAAATGTAATATTATATATATAAAATGATGTGTTATATCTAATGATGATACTTC
>CALVSO010000028.1 GCA_944359055.1 uncultured Bacilli bacterium
CTACATTTTGTTGTAGAATTTTAGGAATTATTCATAAATAAACTTATAATAGGAATTTATCACAAATTTAAGACACTCAAAATCAGTTAATATTTACACATATACAAATTAATGATATAATTATTATAGAAATTGATATTACTTTATCTCTTTCCAAAAAGCGAAAAAAAAGTTGTAAATAACTTTACCACTTGCTCTATTAGAAATAGACTCTTATTTTGTTGCTTAAATAATCATTGACATTATCATATCCATTATAAGCATTTTCAGATTTTTTCTTAACATCAACAAGTACATCTTTTGTTTTTTCTAATGCAACAGCACTTTTATCTATAGATTTTATTGTTCCTTTAATAATTTCTTTTGTTTTGATTTTAGACATTTTATTCTCCTAACTTTGTTGTCATTAATTTATACAAATTAGTATTTTTTGGAAATTTATTTACAAAAGGAATAAGTGAACTTCCAATTTTAATTAAACCACAACCTGCTTCTACATTTGTTATAAAACTCATTTGCAATTCAGAAATATTTAATAATTTTGCAAGTTCTGTTCTATCTGTACTTGCTTGATTAAGCATTACAATAAATTCAGAATTTGCTAACATTGTTCTAACAGTATGTGATTGCAATAAATCATCAACATTTAAATTGCAATTTATTTGTCGTTTGACTTTTGAAACAGTTCGTAATAATTCACTCATATTTTTTGCAGCAAGATATTGTGTTTAACCCGATATTATAACTTTATCTGCACATTTATTAATAATATTTCCATTTAAATCAAATTAAAATTGAATGGTATTAAATCAATATTTTATTTATGATATAAAATACTAGAATTTACATTAATTTCCTTATCTTCAAATACATTTTCATTAAATTAGCCATAGTAATCATATTCTCAGTATCATAATATCACATACAAACAGTTAAATCTCCTTGTAGATCAGAATCTATTAATAATACTTTTTACCAAATTTAGATAAATCTCCTCCTAAATTAAAAGTGGTAGTTGTTTTTGCCTACTCCTCATTTTTGATTTACTATTGCGATAACTTTACAATTAGACATCTTCCTTCTTTCTAAAAAACACCATATTATTCAATAGGTGGCAGTTTTTGTCACAAAAAAAGACTAATTTTTATTAGTCCCTGTTATGCTTTATTGGTTAAATATATTGATTTTTCATAAATAAATTTGTTAATTTCTTTAATAATCAATTTTAATAGTTTTGGTTATTACATCTGTATAAGTGAATGATCTTTTTGAATTGTTTTTTAATTCAACCAAAAATACATTTTCATATAATTCCTTAATAGTTACTTTATATTTTTCATATTTATTTCTACCTAAATTATATTTAATAGTCACTTCTTCTCCAATATAATTATTTAATTTTCCTCTTATTTGTTCTATCATCTTGGATACCCCGTATACATCGTTCCTTTTGTAATGACACCACCTATACCATTTTTACCATACTTAGTATTTTCGATTATATCTTTTAAATCAATATCTTTTCTAACATCTGACAAACTCATTTTGGTAGCTATTATAGCTGGATCTAGAGCATGAATATTAACTCTTTTAGGAGAAGAAGCAAAATTAGCACCTGCTTTTATTAATTCTTCATAATCAGATTGGCAAGCACCAGCAATTATAATTAATTTATCATGACTTTTTTCAAATTTTCTAGCTTCTTTTATTGCTTTAACAAAATTATTACTATTTTTATAGGCACTTATATTATTTTGATTACCTTTTTTCTTATAATAGGCATCATGACCAGTTATAACAATTATATTAGGATTATATTCTTCTAACCAATCTTTAATATATAAAGGGACATTTTCTTCTGTTTCATTTATTCCCATTGCCCATATATTGGCTTCTTTATAATAATCTAAACATCTATTTAAATAATCTAAGTCACTATCAATATGTAATATTTTACCTGGTATATAAAAATAGTCATCTCTATTTAAATCAACATTAGGTTTTACTCTTTCTTCAAATTCTTTATCTTCTTCATCAACGCTTTCAAATTTAACTAAATCATCTTTAAAACTATCCGCACATAATCTAACACTGGCACCCTTTAAATAATAAACATTATCAATTATATCTGTTATTTTAAATACTATATCATTGTTGTATGACTTTCTAGTAACTAAATCTCCTATGTCAAAATTCATATAATCACCCAAATAAGTATATGAAAACAAATTAAAATATATGAAAAAAGATTGTTTAAAAACAATCTTAATCTCTTTCATAAATAGCATCACTATATTGCGGACAATTTGTTCCATTTTCAACTATTTGTAATTTATTGACATTAATAATCTTAATTTGAAATATATCTCTTTTATATTCGCCTTCACCAATATATAGAATTATTTTATTCCCAGAAACTTCATATGTTCCTTCTTCAAATCCACAACCTTTTAAACTATAAGTTCCATCCTCACGTAGTTCTAAATCTCCAAATTTTCCTGGCTTAAAAGTTGTAAAAAACTGTATTAAACAAAATACAACAAAAATAATAACCAAGATTAAGCTAAATATTATAACTTTCTTTTTCATAATACACCTCTATAGATAATTATAACAAAAATTATTTTAAAATACAAATTCTTCATTTCTCACTCATTTGAACATAAAGTTCCTCTAGAAGTATATGGTCTATTGTTACTATATCCACGATCCGAACCAGCCTGAAATATACTTTGGACAAAAGTTGAATAACCTCCTCGATAAAACCAAGCTCGAGCTAAATTTGGCCATTTTCCTGATTTTGCTGTAGAAACAAATCCAACAGAGTCACCATACCATCCTGTTGTTTCTTTTGTAGCATCACCTAACTTACCACGACTAACTGTTGAACCAGATGTGTCATATGAGTAATAATCTATATATTTGCTCTCTGGTGCTTTACTAAAATCCGATTGACTAGCATAAAATAATCCACTAGTAGTAACCATATTTCCCATAATCATTTCAGAACCACCAGCTGACATATCATATACGCCATAAATGTTACCAGTAGTTGACTGAGTGATATTTGTTTTGTAAGCATTAGACGTTCCTCCGCCAGTGTAATAAGCTGTTGATGTATTACCTGTCACAATCGCACATTCTTCATCTTGACATACTCCATATTTACTATTAGATAAATACGCTATTGCTCCCCACTCCATATTTTTTATCATATGATTATCGCCATTTATTCCATAAATAGTACTAATATTTTTAATGGCATTAAACATGGTTGCAAATGATAATGAACCCAAATTACTGACATTTGGTTTATAAAAAATTTTAGAAGTTGAGCCACTAGCCTCAAATTTAGCTACCCAAAAACCAGTTAATTCTTGATTGCCAAATGTAAAAGCAGGATGAGTATACCAATTACCATTTTCATCATTTATACAAATTTCACTTTTAAGACTAGCACCTGGAGTAGAATCATGACAAATAACATTGCCAGTAGTTGCTGTTCCTTGCTCAAAAAGAATCTTAATTTCTTGTTCTACGACATTAGCACCTTCTGAATTAAATAATCTATATTTATATCGTGGAATCCATACATACCATAATGAAACATCATTTTCACTTATTATATCACCAACATTCTTAGTGACGCCACTGTTAAGTACAACTGCATTTGCCCACTCTTTGTTCTTGTAATCATACCATTCATCATCTTCATTAACATAAATCCAGTTTTCTCCGTTATAATAAACAGGAATCATATTATTTAGTAATTCTGGTGGATTAGGTAAAGGATCGCCATCACCATCTGATTCACCATTATCAACTTGTCCATAAATTTTATCTAAAACATCACTTTTAAATTTATCTATTATTAATTTTCGACTACCTAAAATTGCTAAAATACTAAATACAAGTAACAAAAATAATATCAATATTGAATATATTATTCCTGATATTGCAAAACCCTTTTTATTCAATTTAAGCACCTTCTTTACTATGTAAATTATATCAAATATAAAATAAAAATACAATCAAAAACAGCTAAAAAAATTAGCTGTTATACATTAATACTTATAAGTTTAAAATTGAAACTTCATCGGTACTAAATGTAGTCTATGTAAATGAATATATATATTCATTTATAATATGTTCATTTTATTTTTTATTATTCATTTCTATTTCATAATAATTATGATTAATAGCTATTCCTAAAACAATTATATATGAAATAATATAAATCAACAACATTAAAATTGCTATATTAGCTAATCCACCATAAATAACATCATAATGAGCCACGTTATTTACATAGATTGAATAAAATGTTGTAACAATTATAATTGCAAAAGTAGCAAATAAAGCTCCATAATTAACATATTTACTTTTAATTTTTTTATCAGGAGCAATAGTATATATAACTTTTATAGTTATAAATATCATTATAAAAGCAATAATAGTTTTTATTAATACAATTATAATATAATTATTAGAAATAAATTCTCCTAATATACCAAATGATAACAATTTATTTAAAATAAATGAACCAAAAGCTAAAACAATTAAAACAAATATAAATAGCAATAACAACCAAAACGTTATAAAGATAGCTTTAACTCTACGGTAAATATAGTTTTTATTTTCTGTTTTATAAAGGAAATTAGAAGCAATTATAATACTATCTGGACCATTACTAGCAACAAAAAATCCCATAATAACTAATACAATATTAGTAATATTAATACCACTTCCGTCAATAAAAGGTAATAATATTTCTATAACTTCTTTGGGTAAAAAATTGCTTACATAATTAGTTATACTACTAATTGATAATGACAAACTTGAAGCAACAAGTCCGAATAAACTTATAAGAGGAGCTAAGGAAAGAATTAAGAAAAATGCTAAGTTACCAGGTAAAATTAGCATTTCTGGTAACCTTAGCACATGCCATAAATCAATTAAAAATTTTTTTATTTTTTTCATTCTTTAAAAAATTCTTCTTTATTATTTTTCATATCTAAAGTTGCTTCATTTATAGCATCATCAATTGTTTTAATTGCATCATTAATCATACTATAACCAATAGCAGCACCAAAACCATGTTTTAATTCTTTTAATTCTTTTCCTAATTTTCTCATGTAAGTAATTACTTGTTTTTCTTCATAACCTACTAAATATATTAAGAATTCATTACCGTTAGTTCTTATTATTTCACTATGCTCAATTTGATTTAAAATTAACATATTAGCAGCTTGTTTAATAACAAAATCTCCTTCAGTATGTCCATAATTATCATTAATATATGATACATTATTTAAATCAATTATAATTATAGTTTGTGGATATGTTTCATTATTATCCCATTTTTCAATACATTTATTTAAGTAATTTCTATTTTTTAAAGAAGTTAAATTATCTATATATCTTAATTTGTCTTCTTTAGATAAATTAACTTTTTTCTTTTTTGGTTTTATTTTAATAATAGCTAAAACTATTAATAATATGCCAACAATACTACCTAAAATAACTGCTACATTTTTCAAAATAATTGGTGCCTTATCAATCAATAATAAATCACTTAACCCTAATGTTATAAATTTTTGTGTATCACTAAATCTAATATAAAAATCAAAGAATTCATTAAATATTTTATTATCAGAAATATTTCTACTAATAAATGAATAATTATCAGTATCAAACTGATATGCTATAATAAAATCAGTTAATTTATCTGCATAATAATTATAGTTATATAAATCTAAAACAACTATGCTATCATTATTAAGATTATTAATTAAATCATCCATATTACCATAAGCAGTTACTGTTATATTATTATTTGTAAAATATTCTGATAACTTACTATTCTCTAAAGATACAACATTATCAACTGATTTTATTGAATTAATTATTTTATTATTAGAAGAATGTTTTAAAATAATTGCATTATTTTCATAAACAGGAACTGTATTATAAACATCTAATTTATAATCAGTAGTAGAATTAATTCCATAAAATAGATCAATTTGATTAGAATTAAATGCTTCTATCATACTATTTATATTATTATATTTTTTATAACTAATTTCAGCATTAGTTAATTTAGAAAAACTAGATAGCAATTCATAATTTATACCGGTTAATTTATTATCAAATAATGTATCATAAGGAGCATTTTCAACAAATCCATAAACATATCTTTTACTTCTAAATTTAACTGTTTCAGAATCATTTATGCCTTTAAAAGTTAAATAATTTTTTGATAAATATTTATTATATAAATCTTCATAATTATTACTAGACCATTTATTATAGTATTTTGTTAAAATTGTATTTAATTTTTCAGTACTTCCTAAATCTAATACAAAATATTTTTTATAATCACTTATATTATAAGCAATTTTATAATTGTTATCAATTAATTGCTTTAAATTTGTAGTTTTTAATAAAACAATTGCATTTAAACTCGAATCACTTTTATTAAATTCATTTATTAAATCTGTTTCTGTTGCAAAAGTTTTATAAGTTACATCAGCATTATGTAAATAATTATTAACATTACTTAAATTATCATTTAAAACACCAATAGTTAATCCTTTTAAAGAATCTATTGTTAAATAAGTTTCTTGTTTAGTTGCTAAAATGTAATTATCTTCATATATTAAAATATTATCTTCTACTACACTATCAACTAATTTAAATGCATATTCAGATTTTACCTCGTCGCCTAATTTATAAGATACCTTATTAAATGATAAATTTGTTTCTTTATTTAACGAATCTAAAAAATCTATAATTATTCCTTCGCCATTATAACTTAAAATGGGAATACCATCAATTATTGACATATCAATAACATTATTTTTATTACTCTCAATCCATTGTTTTTCAAACAAATTTAAAGTTGTTATTTTATCTTCTTTAGTTAAAAAATTGTATATCAATAATCCAATTATTAATAATGCAACAACTATAACACTTATTATAATTAATTTTTTATTCTTCATCTTCTTCACCTACATTATTAGTCCAACTAAATGAAGAAGCACTTTTTGAATGATATCCAATAGATGGATATTGTTCATTATTTTCATTTGTCAAATAAACTTCTATATCATAAAAGCTAGTTACTTTAGTACTCAAAGTATCTAATATAATATCACCTAATTTTTGAGCATCAGCTAATTTAGTACTATCCTTCACACTTATAAAAAATTTCATAACTGCCACATTTGTTTCATATTTTACTTCTTCCACTAAATTTGAATCAATTATCTTTGATTTTATTTGTTCAATCACAGCATTATCAATTTCTGGGGCATTATCTAATCTATCACCATATACACTTTCACTACTAGGATAAAACATACGATAAACTGCAAAAGCCATCAAAATAAATAATACTAAACAAATAATTCCTACAATTACAATTGTTTTATTTTTCTTCATAAACTTCATATCTTCACTCCTAACAATAACATTATACTATAAATATATGATTTAATCAATATTAAAATAATTTCAAAAAAATCCTAAATTTTAGGATTTTTCAATTAAACTTAAATTTTTCTTTTCTTCTTCAATTATCTCAATTAATTGTTCTTCAGTAGGAAAATTTAATCTATATTGTGAAGCAAAAATTGTTTTATTATCTTTTGGCAAAGTATATTTTACAACTGTTTTATTTCTATCAGTTGATAATAAAATACCAATAGTTGAATTTTCTTCTTTATCTTTTATTACTCTATCATAATAATTAACATATAACTGCATTTGTCCAATATCTTGTGGAGTTATTTTAGTAGTCTTTAAATCTATTATTACAAAACATTTCATAATTCTATTATAAAATACTAAATCCGGATAAAAATGATCTTCTTCAATTGTTATTCTAACTTGAGAACCAACAAACATAAATCCACGCCCTAATTCAAGTAAAAACTCTTTTAAATGTTTTAAAATATTTTTCTCTAAATCAGATTCTAAATAAATAGTATTTTCTTTGATATCTAAAAATTCTAATACAAAAGGAT
This sequence comes from uncultured Bacilli bacterium, assembly GCA_944359055.1. Classification (GTDB taxonomy): domain Bacteria; phylum Bacillota_I; class Bacilli_A; order RF39; family UBA660; genus Faecisoma. The sequence continues at coordinate 8,031 of CALVSO010000028.1, forward strand.
CTTTAACTAAATCTTCTAATTTATTTATAATTTGTCCTTTATTTGCTAATTCCAAAACTTTTTCTTTATCTTTTGATAATTTTAAACGTTCATACAATAATGAACATATTTGTCTTTGAAGTTCCCTTACACTCCACATAGAATTAATTGCTTCATGCAAATAAAAATTTCTTTTATCTTCATCATTTATTTTTATTATTTCTAAATAATGAGACCAACTCAATTTGGAAGACACTGTTGTCCAAATCGGATATGTTAAATAAAACTTTCTCATTGTTCTTAAATTTCTAGATGAAAAACCTTTCCCAAATTCTTTAGTTAATTTTAAAGACAATTTGTCTAAAACTGCATCACCATAAGTTGCCCGTTCATCACCTTTTTGAATAGTCATTATTATTTTTCCAATATTCCAATAAAGATTTAACATTTCTGTATTAACTATAGCATATACTTTTTTACGGCTGTTAATTACTAAGTCTTTAATTTCATTAAAGGTTAATTCAAATGTTTTATTATCTATTTCTTGTATCATCATAGTCACCTCTTATATAGAAATTATACTAAACTTATAATTAATTGTCAATTATAAATTAACTGAAAAAATCCTAAAATTTAGGATTTTTTTAATACTTCAATTAAAGTTTGATTTGCTAAACTTGGATTAATTTTACCTTTGCTTTCTTTCATTATTTGACCCATTAAATACTTAACAGCTCTATCTTTTCCTTCTTTAAAATCTTTTATTGAATCAGGATTAGCACTAACAACTTTATTAACTATTTCAATAACAAAATTATCATCACTTATTTGTTCCATATTGTTTTCTTTAATAATTAAATCAACATCTTTATCACTTTCTAATATTATAGTAACAATTTCTTTACCTTGTTTACTAGAAATACTTTTTTTATCTAATTTATCAACTAATTTAATAAAGTTATCTTGACTTAACTTAGTATCCTCTATTTTAATAATATTTTTATTTAAATAAGATAATACATCACCCGTTAATAAATTACTTGCTATTACAGGATTACATTTATCAATTACTGATTCTAAAAAATTACAAATATTTTTATTAGAAATAATTGTTTTAATATTATTATTATTTATACCTAATTCGACATATTTGTTTTTTAATTCATCTGTTAAAATAGGCATATTATCACTTATTTCTTTTAACCATTCATCATCAATATAAACAAACGGAATATCTGGTTCTGGAAAATATCTATAATCATTGCCAGTTTCTTTATAACGCATTAAAATAGTTGTTTTTGTTTTATCATCAAATCTTCTTGTTTGAGGGGCTATTTTCTCACCTTTTTTTATTAATTCTTCTTGTCTTTTAATTTCATAATCAATAGCTAGTCCAACAGAAGAAATAGATCCGATATTTTTAACTTCACATTTTGTGCCTAACTTATCACTATCACTTACTGAAACATTAACATCACAACGCATACTTCCTTCTTCAATTTTAACATCACTAATGCCTAAATATAATAAAGTTTCTCTTAGTTTTTCTAAATATTCCATAGCTTCTTTTCCACTACTTATACATGGTTTAGTAACTATCTCAATTAAAGGTACACCTGCTCTATTAAAGTTTAATAAAGTATCAGTTGTATGAATACTTTTACAAGTATCTTCTTCAATATGCATTCTTTCTAAATATATTTTTTTATTAGAAATTTCTACATATCCATCATAACCAATAGGTGTATCTTGTTGTGTTATTTGATAACCTTTTGGTAAGTCTGGATAAAAATAATTTTTACGGTCAAAATGCATTAATCTGTTTATTTTACAATTAAAGGCTAAACAAGCTTTTAAAGCAAAATCAATTATGCCTTTATTTAACCTTGGTAAAGTTCCAGGATAACCCAAATCTAAAACATTAATATTAGTATTTACTTCATCATTAAAATTATTTTTACTTAAGGAAAAAGCTTTAGCCATTGTTTTTAATTCAACGTGTACTTCAATTCCAATTGTTGGTTTCATTACTTTTCCTCCTTTAAGTTATTTTCAATATAAGAAGCTAATTGATAAATTTTATCTTCTTCAAAATAATTTCCAATTATATGCATACCAACTGGTAAATTATTTTTATATCCAACTGGTAAACTTAACGCTGGTAATCCTGCCATATTAACAGGTATTGTTAATAAATCATCATAGAAACTTTTTAAAGCATCATCTTTTTTTGTACCTAATTTATAAGCAACATCAGTATTAGTTGGTCCTATAATTAAATCGTATTTACTTAATACTTTTTTAAAGCTATCAGTCATTTCTTTTCTTAATTTTAAAGCTTTATAATAATATACATTAGCATTTTCACCACTTAAAATATAAGATCCAATCATAATTCTTCTTTTAACTTCATTACCAAAACCAATAGTTCTAGTATTTTTATATAATTCATCGATGTTTTTAAAATCTTCTACTTTTAAACCATATCTAATTCCATCATATCTAGCTAAATTACTACTTGCTTCACCTAAAGCAATTACTTGATATAAAGGTATTGCATATTCTAAATAATCAATATCAACATAATCAACTTGGCAACCTTTTTCTTTTAATAAATTAATTATATTTGTTATTTTTTCTCTTACTTCTTTATCAATTACTTCACTCATATAGTAATTTGGAACAGCTATTTTTAAATTAGTTATATCTTTACCAATTAAAGAAGTGTAATCTTTAACTTCTTTATTAGATGAAGTTAAATCATTTTTATCTTGTCCACTTATAACATTTAATAATAAAGCATTTTCATAAACAGTTCTTGTAATAGGTCCTACTTGATCTAAGCTAGAAGCAAAAGCTATTACACCGTATCTTGATACTCTACCATAAGTAGGTTTTAAACCTACTAAACCACAAAAACTAGAAGGTTGTCTAATAGATCCCCCTGTATCAGTGCCTAATGAAAATGGAGTAATACCAGCAGCAACACAAGCAGCCGAACCTGATGATGAACCACCTGGTACTAAAGTCTTATCAATAGGATTTAAAGTATTACCAAAATAACTAGTTTCACCAGTTGAACCCATAGCAAATTCATCCATGTTAGTTTTACCAATTATAATCATATTTTTTTCTTTTATTTTTGTAATTACAGTTGCATCATAAATTGGAATAAAGTCTTCTAAAATATGACTAGCAGCAGTTGTTCTTAAATCCTTAGTTACGATATTATCTTTGATAGCAATAGGTAATCCAAATAATATATTATCTACTTCTTTATCTTCTAATTCTTTAGCTTTTTTAATTGCATCTTCTTTATTTAAAGTTATAAAACAATTTAAATTAGTTTCTTCTATTCTATCAAATGCTTCATTAACTAAATCAATTGGTTTTATTTCTTTATTTTTTAATTTTTCATTTATTGTTTTTATATCTAAATCTAAATATCTCATTCTATCACCTTTGGAACTATAATATAATCGCCTTTTACTCTTTTAGCATTTTTTAATGCATCTGATTTGCTTATATGACTTTCAATAACATCTTCGCTATAACAATTTCTACTATTACTTGGACTAATCATTATTTCTTCATTTGTAATATCAACTTTTAATATTTTATCTATTTCTGTTAAAATATCAGTTAATTGTTGTTGATACTTACTCATTTCTTCACTAGTTACATTTAACTTAGCTAAATCAGCAATATGTCTTACTTTATCTTCACTTATCATTTCTAATCCTCCAATATATATGTTTCTATTTTTGTATCATTTCTATTTTTATTTATAAAAGCTTTAGTATTATTATTACTTTTAAAATAAATTTTAATATCAATATTACTAAAATTATTTAAATTAGTTGTCAGTATTTTACTAATATCTAATATTTCAGATTTTTTAAAATAATTTTTATTAAGTATAACACTTACTTCATTCAATGTTTTATTTTGATATAATCCATAAGAATTCATATATAAATTATAGTCACTTAAACTATTTTTAATTGCTAAAATAGTATTATACGTTTTATTATCATTTGTCATAACATAATTACTTTCTAATAATTGATAGTTATAATTAACATGTTCCATTTTTATACTATTACTATTAGTGTAACCTAAATACTTAAAGCTTCCTTTATAATCATTTTCTAAATAAATTCCTACAACTATATCAACTTTTTTTAATTCTTCTTTACTTCTAACATAACTAATTAAATTATTTACTTTTGATAGTGCATGATCTAATACTATTTTTTCATCAACTATTTTATAATTATTGTCATAATATTGCTTATTATCAACTACTATAGCTAAAGATATTCCTTTTAAAACATTGTTAGTAGCTAAATAATCTTGTTCATATATAGCAGTTATATAACTAGGTTTAATCGTTACATCGTCTATTTTTATCTCTTCTATATTGTTATAATCGGTAACCAATTGTTTTATTTCTTCACTAGTTAAATATTGTCCTTCTTGATATAAAGAATTATTAGTTTTAAAATATTCTGTTGACAATTTCATCAACATTGATTCAACTTCTTCTTTATCATAATCTCTAATACTATAACTACCAATACTTTCTTTATATGGTGTAGCAACTTGATAATATGTATTATCATAATTTATTTCTATTTTATTTTCCTGTTTATTACACCCTACTAATAATATTAATAAAATTAAAAATAGTTTTTTCATACACATCACTACATAATTATACCATAATTATAAAAAAACTAATCATTATAATGACTAGTTTCTTGGAATATTTTCAATTTGTGAATTGAAAAAGTAAATTCCAGTTTCAATATTTGAAAACTGAATTTAATCTTACATCAAATTCCAGTTATAA
>CALVSO010000029.1 GCA_944359055.1 uncultured Bacilli bacterium
AACGCCTTTATTATAGACGTTTCTCTTACATTTTAATTTCACATTATGAAACTGGAATTTACTTTTTCAATTCACGACTTTTATTTCTTTTAGCACATTCTACTTTTATATCCATCATTGTTTGAGATATTGCTGTTTCAATTTCTGGTAAAGCTTCTTTTTGAATATTTGAAAGCATTATTACCTCTTTAACAGTATCAATACAAATTTTTCCCCACAAAATTCCCATCATAACTGTCAAATCATTATACATATCTGACGTTACAGATATTAATAAATATCCAAATATCAAGCGTTTTTGGGCAACAATTATTCTTTTATCAGTAATAACTACTATAAAAGTTCTAAAAATTTCATAGGAATGATGATTTTTTTGACAAGCAAATACATATTTTACTTTTTCATCTGGATTAATATGCATTTGCGCTATTTTACTATGAGCTTTTAAACGCCAAGCAATAGTTTTAGGATATTTTGTTTTAAAATCTAGAGCTTGTTTGTAAATATTCATTATAATACCTCATTTTCTTCTAAAAATTTAATATATTCATCTTTAGTTACTAATTGTTCAACTATATCAATCATTTTTCCATCTTGAACAATCATCATAACAGGAGTTCCCCAAGATTTTTCAAAATATTCTAAACTACTTTCAAATTTTTTTCCTTCTTCTTCTGTCATATAAGAAACATTTAAATAATTAATTGTTACATCTTTTTCTTCTGTTATTTCATTCAAAATAAGTTTAGCTTGAACACAATAACCACAAGTACTTTGACCAACAACAATTATATTTTTTTCATCTGATTTTAATAATTTATCATATTCTTCGTAATCAATATAGTTTAACAATAATTTTGCATCTTCAGCAATAATATTATTTTCTTGTAAAAATTCAAATGTTTTATCATAATCAGCATATCCATTTTGTGTATCAACTATTTTTCCATTAGATACAATAGCTAAATAAGGTGTTCCTATACTAGTTAAATTTAATTTTTCTAATATTTTACTCATATAACTACTATTTATTTTTGCTGCATCAATATATATATAATCAAAATCATATCTTTCTTTCATATCAGTTAAACTTGGATTTAACAATTGACAATATCCACAAGTTTCTGATCCAATATAAACCAATTTATTTTCACTACCATTATAAGCAGCTTCAAATTGATTATACATTTCTTCTGATTTTTTACTCTCGGCTAAAGCATATCCACATAATCCTAATACTGAAAATATCACAACACCAATAATAACTAATATTTTTTTACTTTCACTCATAAATCTCTCCTACTTTCCAAAACTAGCAATCATAATATTGCCATCGGTATTAATTATATCATATTTTTTAATTTTTTAATACTATTAAATGTGTTAAATAGATGAAATTTAAAGTATTTTATTATTTATTTGATAATTTTGCTAATAACTCTTCATCATATATTATATTTTTAAAAATTATTTGTTTTTTTCGTATTTCTAATTTCAATATAATCAGAATTTGTTATATCTGTATTGCTTTCTAAATCAAGAATAAAATTTTTATCATTATTTATAATAACAATAACACCTTTTTTACTATAATAATATTGTTCATGATGTTTATTATATAAAATAATATCTTTTAAAATATAAACTTCCTTAATCATTTTTTCCCTCCCGTCAAAATTATAACATCCAATTATCTAAATAAGGGAATTTTTTACAATTTAAAAGGTGTCACACATTAAATAACTGTTCACACCTTTATTTTACTACATATTTTTAATTTTACGTGGACAAATTATAAATTTCGAACCACTTTGTAAAAATATTAAAACTTAATTTTCTCTTATTTTATACTACTTTCCACAACATTGTTTATACTTTTTACCACTTCCACATGGCTAGCATTTTTAAGGCTTTTTACCAATATCCACTCGTTAATTTCCTTTAAAAATGGGGCTTTTATTACCTTTATGTTTTAGTTTATTCCAGCTAATCTCTAGCAGAGTGGCTCTAAAAGTGGCTCCAGAATTACAAATTTTCCACATCTTTGTACCTTTAATCTTCAACTACAATATACCATTTAATCCATTATAAGTCCATACAACTTGGCATATTTTACTATTTTTAATAAAATTACATTTTTTTAATTTTAATACCTAATACACCATATTTAGATTGTTCTTCTAGAGAATAATATTCTTCCATATCTTTTGGATCAGCTATATCATCTTCATCATAACCCATTGCCACCTTATCAAAATTTTTATATAATTCTTCAAAAGATGGATAATGATATAAATTCTCGATTTCAACTAACATTTTTTCATTATTAGTTCTATTAGTAAATTCTATTAAATCCTTAATTTTTAGCAATTGTCTTTTCTCATCATTTAATCTTAACTCTATAGTTTTTGTTCCATTTTTTATTCTTTCAAATGGTCCATTGTTTAATTTCATTTCATGTTTCATAATGTTTACTTCCTCTCACTATATTTTCTTTATCATTGTTTCCATTCTAGTATGATAATCTTTTTTATTATAAAAATTCTTACCAATATCATTGTAAGCGAATACATCAACTATTACATATTCACATTCAATGGATTTAAAGTATTCTTCCATTTTATTTATTAGTTCTTGCCCTATGCCTTTACTTCTAATTTTGTTTGTAACGATTAATTCTGTAATTTCTCCTCTTTTAGGACATTTATAGTCTAGATAATCATATTCATCATAAGGAAATATGCAACCCATGATTAAGCCAATTGCTTTATTATTTTCTACTGCCAAATAACATTTACCATTATTCTTGTTAACTTCAGCTAAATCTATAATTGCCATTTTCTCTCGATACTCAGGATGAACTTGATCCAAATGATCTTTATCTATTGATACGATATATTCTTCAAGTTCAACTAATAAGTCTTTAACATCTTCTAGATATTTATCTTCATATTCTATTACTTGCATTTTTTAATCACCTCAAATACTTCAAATATTACTTTAGTATTTTCATTAAAATTAGGATCTATTATATTAAAATAATTCATATGACTTTCTTTCCATTCATTTAATGATTTATTCTCGCCCTCTAATTTTGCTAAATCCCATGTAATATTTTTAAATTCAGTAATAATAACATTAATTGTTTTTATAAAGCATACATTGTTATCTTTCAAATCAGTCAATATTGATATATCCCCAACTTTTGAAACATTATCCAGTTCATATAAAGATGTAGTAGCTGTCTTTTTACCATCTAATACAAGATTAACTAATCTATCTACATCAATTCCAAAAGTCCATCTATCGGGTTTATTTAATAGAACTATCATTTTTTCTTTATTACCTAATGTGTCCGTTCCTACATATTCATCCACTATTTCAAAGTCACATTTTTCATAGCATTTAACTGCCCTTTCGTTTCTTTTAAAAGGTCTTAGAACAATACAGTCACATAAATATTTTTCATAAATATAATTATTAACATATTTAATAATTTGTGTTCCAATTCCTCTAGATAAGTATTCCGACTCTCCAATAAATATATCATACTCATATATACTATCATATTTTTTAAATGATTCACTTTTCTTATCATCATATTTATAAATTTGAACAAATCCTATATTATTATCATTATAATTTATAAAAAATAACTGTTGCTGATTTGCTAATAATTTATTTTTATATTTGTTTTCTATCTCTTCATATGAAAGTTTTCTTTGTTCAAACCACTCATAAATAAATTCTTGACTACACCATTTATACATTAATTCATAACTATCTTTTTTATCAGTGAATTCAATTAAATCTATTTTGCTCATTATATCACCAACTTTCATACATAATTATACCATGAAACCATAATAAATTTTACTTGTATAGTCCGATGTTTAAATCAAAATGGCTCCAAAGTGGCTCCAGCTCATATTTTGGGCTATTTTTTGTTAAAAAGAAAAACTCGTGTTTCCCCTTTATTTATGGGACTTTACGAGCTATTTACCACAACAATTTTTATACTTTTTTCCACTTCCACATGGACATGGTTCATTTCTTCCTATTTTACTTACTTTTTTAGGTTCTTTTTTCTTTGGTTTATTATCGCTCATAGCTTCACCTTTAACAACTTCTTTTCTAACTGCATTTTGTCTAATTTCTGCTTTTAATAAATACATAGTTGTTTCTTTTTCAATTGTATCTAACATATCATCAAACATTTCAAAACCTTCTGTTGTATAAGCTCTTAAAGGATTTTCTTGAGCATAACTTCTTAAATGAATACCTTCTCTTAATAATGACATTGCATTAATATTTTCCATCCAATGCATATCTATAACTCTTAAATATATAGCTTTTTCAAATTCAGCCATTATTTCTTTTGGCACAGATTCAACTTTTGACTCGTATTCTAATACAATCTTAGAAATAATATAATCTGTTATTTGTTTATAATCCATACCATTTAGATCATCTAAAGTTATTTTTTTATTTAATAATTTTTCATTAACAAATTCTAATATTTCATTTAAACTTTTACCATTTAAATTATTCCCATCTAAATGACTTTCAACTAAATGTGTAATGTAATCATTAAATAAATTAATTATAACTTCATGGATTGATTCACTATCTAATATTTCATTTCTCTTTTCATAAATAATTTCTCTTTGTTCATTAACAACATTATCATACTCTAATAAATTTTTACGAATATCAAAATTATTTCCTTCAACACGTTTTTGCGCTGTTTCAATTGAATTAGCTAACATTTTTAAACTAATAGATTGATCATCAGTAAATCCTACCTTTTGTAACATTACTTTAGCTCTATCAGTACCAAATCTTACCATTAAGTCATCTTCAAATGAAACATAAAATCTCGTATATCCTGGATCTCCTTGACGACCAGCACGACCTCTTAATTGGTTATCAATACGTCTTGATTCATGTCTTTCAGTTCCTATAACGCATAATCCACCTAGTTCTTTAACACCTTCACCTAGTTTAATATCGGTACCACGGCCTGCCATATTAGTAGCAATAGTAACTGATCCTTTAATACCAGCTTTAGCTATAATTTCAGCTTCACGTGCATTATTTTTAGCATTTAATACTTCATGTGGTATTTTAGCTTTTTTTAACATAGAACTAATTAATTCACTAGTTTCAACAGCAATTGTACCAACTAAAACTGGTTGTCCTGTTGCATGTCTTTCTTTAATTTCATTTACTATAGCTTTGTATTTTCCTTTTTGTGTTGCGAAAACTAAATCAGTATCATCAATTCTTGCAATTGGTTTATTAGTAGGTATTACAATAACATACATATTATAAATATCTCTAAATTCTTCTTCTTCTGTTTTTGCAGTACCTGTCATACCAGCTAATTTATTATACATTCTAAATAAATTTTGGAATGTAATAGTTGCTAAGGTTTTTGTTTCTTGATTTATTTGAACTCCCTCTTTAGCTTCAATCGCTTGATGTAATCCATCTGAATAAGCTCTACCTTGCATTAATCTTCCTGTAAATGGATCTACTATTACTATTTGTCCTTCATGAACAACATAGTCAAAATCTTTTTTCATACCATAGTTAGCCTTTAAAGCTTGATTTATAAAGTGAACTAAAGTAGTATGTTCAATATCATATAAATTATCAATATTAAAAGCTTTTTCAGCTAATTTAACTCCATCATCATCCAAAGTAACAGCTTTAGTTTTTTCATCGTAAATATAACCTTTATTTTCCTTTAATGACTTAGCAAATCTATCTGTTTGAATATATAAATTTGCACTATTCATAGAACCACCAGAGATAATTAAAGGTGTTCTTGCTTCATCGATTAAAACTGAATCCACTTCATCGACAATAGCAAAGTTTAATCCTCTTTGAACTCTATCAGTTGCTTTAACAACCATATTGTCTCTTAAATAATCAAATCCTACTTCATTGTTAGTTGAATAAACTATATCACATTCATAAACTTTTTTCTTTTCTGATGCTGTTAATTCTCTTAAATTAACACCAACTGTTAATCCTAAAAATCTATAAATATTTCCCATCCATTCAGCATCACGATTAGCTAAGTATTCATTTACTGTAATTACATGAACACCTTTCCCAGTTAACGCATTTAAATAAGCTGGCATAGTAGATGTTAATGTCTTTCCTTCTCCTGTTTTCATTTCAGCTATATTACCATAATGTATAGCTAATCCACCAATTATTTGAACATAATAAGGTTTTTCACCAATAACTCTATAAGCAGCTTCTCTTGCAACAGCAAAAGCTTCCACTAAAATATCTTCTAATGTTTCACCATTATTTAATCTTTCTTTAAATTCAATTGTTTTATTTTTTAATTGTTCATCAGTTAATTTAGTCATTTCTTCATCTTTAGCCATAACTAAATTAGCTTGCTCTTTAAATTTTTCTAATTCTTTATATTCATGATCGAATAACTTTTTTAAAAAATTCATCTTGCTCTTCCTTTCATTCTTATTAATTATATCAAAAAAACGTTAAAAATAATAGTGATTTTTTTGTGAAATAAGAAAAAAAGGTGAAATTTCACCTTATCTTGTTTCAATTATTCCATAATTTGTATCTTTTCTTCTATATAAAATATTTATTTGATTAGTAGCTTCATTTGTAAATACAAAGAAATCATGGCCTAATAGATTCATTTGTAAAATAGCTTCTTCCTCATTCATTGGCTTAGTTTCTACTAATTTTCTTTTTACTATTCTACCTTTTTCATCTTCTTCTTTCTCAACTTTAAAATCTATATTAATATCTGTTATTTCTTTTACACGTTTTTTCATTCTTGTTTTATTTTTTCTTATTTGTCTTTCAAGTTTTTCAGATACCAAATCAATAGCAGCATATAAATCATTATGTGTGTCTTCTGCCCTTAAAATTAATTTTTTCATTGGGATAGTGACTTCTACTGTTTGATCCTTTCCCTTTACTTTAACCACTACATTAGCAGTTACATCATCAGGATTTTCTAGATACTTATCTAGTTTTCCTATTTTTGCTTCAATATAATCATTGATAGCTGAAGTAATTTTTACTCTACTTCCTCGGATATTCATTTTCATAATATCACCCTCCTATACAAATTATATCATATTTTTATATAAAAATTATGGGATATTATGGGAAACAAAAAAACTCGAAATTAATCGAGTAATTTATCAATTGGTGCCTAAGGCCGGACTTGAACCGGCACGGAATTTGACTTCCGCAGGATTTTAAGTCCTGTGCGTCTACCAATTTCGCCACTCAGGCATACTTTTGTCAACTGACAAGACTAATTATACAATATAATTATCAATTTGACAATACTTTTTTATGATTTTTTTTAATTTTTATCATATGGAATATAAAATTTCACATTTTCTCATAAAAGTACTAATGTTCAATTTACCCATAATCTCTTTTCCTCATTAATTAGAGAGGAATAAAACTTGTTTTGATAAGCTTCAAGCAATTAAAACCCAATGTCTTAAAGCATAAGTTTTTATCAAATCTAGGGCGGGCCGCATTCCAATTGTTGCCGGCGTTGTTAGCGTTCGCATTCCCGTTGTTGTTGACATTGCCCACAGAAGAAGACGAGCCGTATATAGTTTTATCCCTAAAATTCTATAATATTACCGTTTTCAGATATTCTTACAAATTTACCAATATCATTTTCACATATTGTATTAGAATATAGATTTTGTTTTATGAATGAATACGTATTTGCATGCTTAAAATGGCCTAAATAGCTTGCAATAACTTGATTAAAATCCTCTATTTTTAAATGTCCTCGCTTATATAATTTTGACATTTTTTTTAATTTCCGCTTAAATTTTTTCTTAGTTGAATTTCTAATCTTCATATATAACTTATTTGTCTTGCCTAAATAGAAACGGTATCCTAAAAAATTTAAAGAATTGTTATTTCCAATCATTCCAATAGCTGTTTTATCATTTAACTTTAATTTAAATTCTTCTTCTATTTTATCTTTTATAACTTTATAACAATATTTTAAATATTTTTTATCATGATGTAACAAAACAAAATCATCCATATATCTTACATAATATTTTATATGTAAATTTTCTTTAATATAATGATCTAAACCATTTAAATAAATAATTGCAAAAGCTTGACTTGTCATACTTCCAATAGGTATTCCTTTATTTTTTACTGCAAAATTTGGAATTTTATCTAATTGCTCAAAATCATACTTTCTTGCTTTACTAGAAATGCTTTTATTTAATATTTTTTCTTTTTCTATCTCTACTAATTTATTTATTGTATGTTGAATATAATTGTCATTTGTCGTATTTAATATTTGCCTAATTAATTCTAATACATATTTATCTTTAATCTTTCTTTCAATAATGGACATCAACTTATAATGATCAATCGAATAAAAAAATTTTGTTATGTCGCATTTTAAATAATATATGGTTTTTTCTCCTCTTTTTAAATCATTTATATATTTTTTTATCAATTTAACGCCATATAATGTACCTTTATTTTTCCTTGTTGCAACGTTTCCGTCAATTAAACTTGGTTCAAAAACTTTCAATAATATATTTTTAGCAACCAAATGGTTAATTATTTTATCATTTATTGATTGACTCATAATAATGCGATATTTGGGTTCTTTTATAATAAATATAGTGTATCTATCAAATTTAACATTCTTATTTTTCAACATTTTTTTAATTTTAGTAAGATTTAGTAGCAAAAAGTGTTCATATTGCTCTATTTTATATTTATTTTTAGTTTTTGACTTAACTTGTTTATAAATAGATAAAATATTTTTAAAATCATATAACGATTCATACAAATTATTCACTCTCTTCATTTATACCACTTTTAATCCATGCTCTGGTCATAACAAATATGTCCATTAAATTATTTCCTACCAATTCAAATTGTTTCCGTGTTATTAATTTCTTTTCATATGCTAAATTAAAATAAAAATCTAACATTTTTATTTTAATTAAAATTTTTTGCTGATAAAATTTTCGATTGTTTAATTCAACAATATTCGCCATATATGACTCTTCAAGAAGATTATACATTGTTTTTTTTATATTATCTCTCAAAGTATTCTCATTTCTACTAAAATTTTCAGTTATTTTATCAATTTTATTGATTGTCTTTTTTATTCTTGTTATTATTAACAATTTATCGTTCATATCATTTTTAAAATTTCATTAAGTTTATTTTCAAAATCATTTTCTAAAATTTTAGCTTTTAATTTTTTTGCGATTTTCTCGATTAAAATATTATAGTCATTATAATTTTTTAATTTATCAACAAATTCACCATACAAATTATTTGAAAATCTTTTCTTTTGCGTAATTTCATAATCTGTTTCTATTTTTTCAATTACAACATAATTTATTTTTTGTTTTTCTAAACAATATACAACCTTATTTAATGAAATTAATGGAAACCCTATTTTTTTTAATCCATTAATTTCATTTATTTTATAATTTAAGAAATATGAAATAATTTTAGTATCATCATCATATATATCATAAAAATTGCCGCTCTTTATTACTACAACATAATTTTCATATTTTTCTTTATACTGCCTATATACATCAATTAATTTCATCTATATCAATCCTAACTTTGAAATCAAATTCCTACCAACGGACCATAAGGCCCGTTTACTATATTTTACCTATTTTCATTTATCCTTTTATTGTATATGGGCTGGCCATTGTCCCATTTCCTGATTCTATGACGATATTAGATTTTAGAATTATAACCGGGCGGGCCGCATTCCAATAGTGGCCGGCGCTGTTAGCGCTCGCACTCCCGTTGTTGCTGACATCGCCCACAGAAGAAGACGAGCCGTTCATTCTATTGATATACCAATATGTTATGTTTAAATCATTTCCACTATATCTTTCTCCATATGTTGGTAACCCTACTTTTGCAGTTATTACTCCATCACTTTTTCTATTTGGATAACTTCCTTCTGTTGTATAACTTTTTATTTCACTATAATCTTTTCCATGTGGTGTTACTGCTAAATTCCATTCACTTTCTGATATATAATTCTTTATTTCATCCGTAAACCAATTATAATAACTATTACTTGCATTATTTAAATAATATCCGATATTTTCACTCTCTTGCCAATTATATTCTCCACTTCCTAATGTTGGTTGATAATAATTCTTTCCACTACAATTCCAGTAGCACGCGCTTCCTGTTCCATTTTCACATCCGCATGTATTACTTGTACTATTACTATCCCATTTATAATAATATGGTATATACAAATTACTTCTTATTGATATTGTACTATCTAAGCCTCTTAATACATCCGCTCTTTCTACTTTGATACTTCCATCTTCTAATATATCTATTACTCGATATGCTACTTTGTTTTTATCATATGTTATGCTATACCCATTTACTATTACTGAACTATGATTTCCACTTGGCGCATTTCCTTCATCTAAATATATATATTCTCCTATTGTTACATCACTTAATTTGCTGCCTTCTTCATATTCATTATTCGCACTTATTATAAATGGATCCTTTTTACTTCCTGTTCCTTCTTTTACTTCTGCATCACTTTTAATATATATTACTGGTCTTACTCCTAAACCATATGTATCTGTTCTAAACGTTGAACCTTTTGTGACACTATCTACCGTTCCACCGGTGTCAATTGCTAATGTACCACTTTTTCCATCTATATTATTATACCATTGTGTCCATACATATTTAGTATTATTGCTTGTTGCTTTTGTATATGGTGTCATTGTCCACATTAATTCATCTTCATCTAAAAAACTTCCACCTGTATATGTTGCACTATTTCCTGTATTCGCATATACATAATCTTCAAATGTTAATAATCCTACTTTATCTGTTGATATATTTTGACAACTACTTATTTTCGTTGAACTTGTTGGCACTGTTACTACATATGAACTACCATCATTCACTTTTAAACTTGTTGTAACATCTACTTCATCTAAACAAAAATTACCATCTAATATTATATCTGTTCTTTCTAATCCATTATAAAAGACTCCACTATATTCTTCATCAATATCATTTAACCATTTTCTTACCCATGATGTCTCCCAGTCACTTGTTGCACCATACGCTATACTTGTTATTGAATGCGCTAATACCATTTTAATATAGTTATCGCTTGTCTCTAATACTTGCCATAAGTTTCCACTATACCATACATAGTTTTTCATTACACTATCTTTTTCACTTTTTAAGCCATATACTTTATTTACTGTCTTTCCATTTACTACTACATTCATTTTTATATGGGCAGTATCTTCTTCTATTTTCTCTTTTAAGCTTCCTATTGTTTCATATGGATTTTTATCTCTTCCTGTATAGTAATATGATATTCCATTACTTTCTTTTCTTACTACTACACTCTCATTATCCATTTCACTACTATAATTATTTATCATTGACTTTAATTCACTCATTGGTATTGTCATAGAGCCAGTTTCACCAACATATCCATCATATTCATCATATAAATACAATTGTGCTGCTCTTTCTATACTTTCATATGTTCGTTCTAATGATGATTCCCTTGCATCTTCTATTACATCCATTATTATTGGGGTTGATATTAATGCCACGATTGCTAATATTATTATTACTGCCAACAATTCTATCAACGTAAAACCCAATGTTGTCAACTTAAGACTTTTTTTATTATTTTTCAATACTTTTTTCATGTAATCACCCTAACTATTTCTGACCGTAAAAATTTAACTGTGTAAGTTTGAATATTTTGTTATTTTTACCTTTCTAATTTTTTTACTGTCTACATATATTGTAGCATAAATAAATAAATAAATAAATAAATAAATAAATAAATAAATAAATAAATAAAATTTTTACATCATTTTACATATTTATATATTTTTCAACTCTTTCTTCATAAATTATACATAATTCATTTAATACTGTTTGCCAATTAGCTGTTTTGTTTTT
>CALVSO010000030.1 GCA_944359055.1 uncultured Bacilli bacterium
TGTTGCAGAAAATATTATAGGTTATTCATATGTCTTTTTCAATACCTTTTGTTGCACTTCAAATTTAAATTAACACAGATTTTTGTATTTTACTTATATTATAAAATATAGTATAATTAAATAGGTGGTTTTAATGTATAAAAAACTATTTATTTTTGGTATAATATTTTTATTGATTGATCAAATATCAAAAGGATTAATTAACATATATATGAATGTAAATGAAAGTATAAAAATATTTGATTTTTTATCTTTAACATATGTTCATAATATTGGAGCAGCTTTTAGTATGTTAAGTGGTGCTAGATGGTTATTTATAATATTAGGTATAATTGCTTTAAACATAATTTATATATATTTTATAAAGAATAAAGATTTAAATAATTTTGAAATAGTTGCTTATGCTTTATTATTAAGTGGAATAATAGGTAATTTAATTGATAGAATTTTATATGGATATGTAATTGATTTTATAGATGTTACAGTATTTGACTTTGCTATATTTAATTTTGCTGATTCATTTATTGTAATTTCGGTTATATTATTATTGCTGGGGGTGAAAAAATGGAACACAAAGTAGAAAATGGTAATGTTAGAATTGATATTTATTTATCTAAATTATTAGATGTAAGTAGAAGTAAGATAAGTAAATCAAACATAATTGTAAATAGTAAAGAAGTTAAAAGTAGTTATATAGTAAAAGAAAATGATATAATTGAAATACCTGAGTTAATAGAAGAAGAGATTAAAGCTGAACCAGAAAAAATGGATTTAGATATTGTTTATGAAGATGATGATGTTATAGTAGTTAATAAAGAAAATGGTATGGTTGTTCACCCTGCTATAGGTAATACTAAACATACTTTAGTTAATGGTTTATTATATCATTCAAAAGAATTAAGTAAAAACAATGGTGAATTTAGACCTGGCATTGTTCATCGAATAGATGCTTATACTACCGGTTTATTAATGGTAGCTAAAAATGATAAAGCACATGATTTTTTAGCTAAACAATTAAGTGAGAAAACTACTCATCGAAAATATATTGCTTTAGTTTGGGGAGTTATTAATAATGATACAGGTACTATTGATGCTCCAATTGGAAGAGATATAAATGATAGAAAAAAAATGAGTATTACAGCTAATGGTAAAGAAGCAATTACGCATTTTAAAGTTTTAAAAAGATATAAAGATGCTACTTTGATTGAATTAAAATTGGAAACAGGAAGAACTCATCAAATAAGAGTTCATATGAATTATATTGGTCATCCTGTAGTAAATGATCCGGTTTATGGAAAGAGAAAATTAATTGATAACACAGGACAGTGCCTACATGCTAAAGAGTTAGGTTTTATTCATCCTAAAACAAAAAAATATATGGAATTTAGCTGTGAATTACCAGAGTGTTTTATTAATATATTAAATAAATTTGAGGAGGAATTATGAATTATCTAGAGCAAAATGAAGAGATAATAGTAAAATTATTACATTATTTTATAACTGATAAAAATTATAATCCTGTCATATTACATGGTGCTAAAAATGAAATATGGTTAGAAAATTTAGATAGTGAATATAAAATAATAAGAATAGTTTCTAATTATATTCATAATGATGAACAGTTAGAATATGATGTTTTAAGAACTAAACAAATAATGAAATCAATTAAGAAAAAAACTTTATCTTTAAAAGTTCCTACTTTAAGTATTTTTGTTAATTTAGGAGAAAATGTTCATTTAGATAAAGAAAAAAGTGTTGATAACATTACATGTTTAAAAGTAACTAATTTAGATGATGTTGTTAAAAATAATACTATTTTAGAGTTTTTTCCTGATATCAATAAAACATTAGATTATAAAGAAGAAGGAATGAATTTATTTTTAAAATTAACTTCTGAA
Source organism: uncultured Bacilli bacterium (assembly GCA_944359055.1). Taxonomy (GTDB): domain Bacteria; phylum Bacillota_I; class Bacilli_A; order RF39; family UBA660; genus Faecisoma. The sequence goes on from CALVSO010000030.1 coordinate 1,899, forward strand.
ATTAATAAAAAAACAGAAAAAGATGCTAAAGAAGCTGAAAAAATATTTGGTCCTAAAAAACCAATTGTTACTTATACTTTAATATTTATAAATATTTTAGTTTTTATGGCAATGTATTTATTTGGTAATGGAAGTGAAGACAGTTTAACTTTATTAACATTTGGAGCAAATTATAGACCTTTAATATTAGAATTTAATCAATATTATCGTTTAATTACATCTAGTTTTTTACACATTGGAATATTACATTTATTATTTAATATGTATGCTTTATATATTATTGGAGCTCAAATTGAAAATTTTTATGGTAAATTTAAATATCTAATAATTTATTTAGGAAGTGCAATATTTGGTAGTTTATTATCAATTTGTTTCCATGATGGTATATCAGCAGGAGCAAGTGGAGCAATATTCGGATTATTAGGAGCTATGTTATATTTTGGATATCATTACAGATTATATTTAGGTAACGTGTTGCAATCACAAATAATTCCAATTATCATATTAAATTTATTTTTAGGTTTTATTACACCTGGTATTGATAATGCTTGTCATGTTGGTGGATTAATTAGTGGTATATTTTTAGCAATGACTTGTGGTATAAATAAAGATAGAAAAATGGAGAAAATAAATGGATTTATTATGACTATTATTTTCTTAGTATTTATATTGTTTTTAATAAAAAATATTAATTTTTAAAGTTAATATTTTTTTATTCTTGACAAATTTTAGAAAAAATTATATAACTATATAGTGAATTGGAGGAGTAGTATGCAAACAACTTATATATTTGGCCATAAAAGACCAGATACTGATTCAATATGTGCAAGTATCAGTTTATCATATTTAAAAAACAAATTAGGATTAAAATGTGAACCAATGACTTTAGGTGAAATAAATAAGGAAACAAAATTTGTTTTAGATTATTTCAAAATAAAACAACCTAAGTATTTAAATGATGTTAAATTACAAATTAAAGATATTGAATATAAAAAAAATTGTTATATTAATAATAAATCATCAATTAGTAAAGCTTTTAATTACATGAATGAACATGAATTAACTGGATTACCTATTGTTGATGATGATAAAAAATTATGTGGATTAGTTACTTTAAAAGAAATGGCTAAAGAATTAATAAAAGGTGATTTTAATAAATTAAACACTTCATATGATAATTTATTAGAAACGTTGGAAGGTAAAGAAATATTAAGATTTGATGAAGAAATAAATGGTAATATAATGGCTGGTGCTTTTAGAAGTACGACATTCATTCAAAATATAAAAATTACGAATGAAGATATTTTAATAATTGGTGATCGTAATAATATTTTGGAATATGCGATTGAATGTAAAGTTAAGTTAATTATCTTAGTTGGTGATGGCGAGTTATCTGAGCATAATTATGAATTGGCTAAAAAAAATAAAATTAATGTAATTCAAACATATCATGATACTTATAATACAACTAAGTTAATTAGTTTAAGTAATTATATTAAAAATGTTGCTTTTTCATCTCCAACTTATATAGAAGATACAGATTATTATTCTTATTTTAAAGAAATAAGTGCTAAAACAAAACATACTAATTACCCTGTAATTAATAAAAAAGGTGAGTGTTTAGGGTTATTTCCTTTAACTTTATCCAGTTTAAAAAATCCTAAAAAAGTTATTTTAGTTGATCATAACGAAAAGGAACAAAGTGTTGATGGTTTAGATGAAGCAACAATAGTTGAAGTAGTAGATCATCATAAATTAGGTACAGTTGCAACTAATCAACCTATTAACTTTAGAAATATGGCAGTAGGTAGTTCTAATACAATAATTTATAATTTATTTAAAGAAAATAAAGTAATAATTCCATCTAATATAGCTGGAATTATGTTGTCTGGTATTTTATCTGATACTTTAATTTTAAAATCACCAACAACAACAAAATTAGATATTGAGGCAGTTAATGAATTATCTTTATTAGCTAACATTAATTATCAAGAATATGGTTATGAAATGTTTAAAGCTGGTTCTTCATTAGAAGGAATAGATAAAGAAGATATAATATATCAAGATTTTAAAAACTTTAATTATAATAATGATAAAATAGGAGTAGGACAAGTATTTACAACTGATGTTGATTATATTTTAAATAATAAAGATGAATATATTGATTTAATTAACAAAATAGCTAAAGATAAAGAATATAAAATAGTTTTATTATTTATAACTGATATTATTAAAAATGGTTCTTATGTTTTATATAATGATACTGCAAGTGATATTGTAATGGAAAGTTATAATTTGGAAAGAATTAAACAAGGACATTATTTAAAAGATGTTGTATCAAGAAAAAAACAAATGATACCACCTATTTTAGAAACATTAGAAAAAATGTCATAAACTATACTTAATTGTATAGTTTTTTTGACATTTTATTTAGTTCTAAAGTGTTATAATCATTAATATATTAAAGTGGGTGAATAAATATGTCAAAAATGAAATTAAAGAAGAAAAAAAATTTAACATTTTTAAAATACCCGTTGTTTATAATTATTTTAATAGTTATCATTAAGATTATATTTAATGATATAAAATTAAATAGTAATGAAGATTTTATTAATAAAATTTTATATCAATCTAATAGTCATTTAACTGATGAAAAATATAGTTTATTTAGTTTTATGGATAAAATTAAAATAAAAGAACCAATTACTATATTAGATCAAGTTTTTGCTTATGAAAAACAAAATAATGTTCAAGCATTTGCTTATATTCAAAATAATGTGGTTGATAATCCTAGAGTATATATTTATAGTACACATCCTACGGAAAAATATTTAGGTGACAAATTAGAGCAATATGAAATAGATAATACTGTTGTTTTAGCTTCAGTTATTTTACAAGAAAAATTAAATTCTTTAGGAATAGAAACTTTAGTAGAAGAAAGAAGCGCTAGTGAATATATCAAAGAAAACAATTTGTCTTATGAAAAAAGTTATTTAGCGACCCGTTCATTTTTAAAAGATAAATTAAATGAATATGAGTTTGATTTAATTATTGATTTACATAGAGATGCTGTATCAAAAGATAAAACTACAACTACTATTGATGGCAAAGATTATGCAAAAGTTATGTTTGTTGCTAATGTTAATTATAAAGATAATATAGCATTAGCTAACAAATTAAACGATATAATTAATAATAAATTTGAATCATTATCAAGAGGAATTTATAATAAATATGTTGATAATTTTAATCAAGATTTAAATAAAAATGTTTTATTGTTAGAATTGGGAGGTAATTATAATACAATTGACGAAGTATTAAATACGATTGATGCATTAGCTTTATCAATAAAGGAGCTACTATATGAAGGAAATTAAATTAAGAACTAAAATATTTAGAATTACATTTATAATTTTATTTGCTATATTTTTAACAATGTTTATAAGTAATAAATATGGATATTATGAATATAAAAAAACTGAACAAGTTACTTTAACTCAAGAACAAATAAAACAATTTGAAGAAGATGTTAAAAATGGTGTTAATATTGATTTAGAAAATTATTTAGAAAAAACTAATAAAAATTATCAAACAAAGTTTTCTCAAATTGGTTTAAATATTTCTAATTCTGTTGCTGATATAGTTAAAAATGGTGTTGATGGAATGTTTAAATATATTAGTAAATATATGGTTGAATCTTAAAATAAAATTTGATTTAAAAAATTTTATTTTTTTAATTGCTTTAAATAAAAAAATATTGTATAATTCTAATAGAAGGGTAGATGAAAATATGAAAAAAATAGCAAATAGCAAAATAGGGGGGGGGCATTTAAAAAATAAAGGCTTTGCTATATCAGGAATAATATATTCAATATTGATCTTATTTTTGTTATTGATATTTAGCATATTAGCAATCTTAGGAAGTCGAAAATTAATAATAGATAAATTTAAATTAGAAGTATTAAATAAAATATATGGAAATGAATTAGAAAAAAATGTAATTTTATTAAAAGAAAAAATAGAAGAAGATACAGCACATATAAAGATGAATGTAGTGGTAAATGGAGAAACAGTAAATAAAGTATATGGTTTAAAAAGTGAAAAAGATAGTGTAATGAAGAATTATGTATGGTATAGTGGGAATTTATGGCAAGTATTAGAGACAAGTGATAATTATATAAAAATGGTATTAGCGCATTCAATAACAAGTATATCATATGGAAGTACAAGTGATTGGGAGACATCATGGGTAAGAAAGTGGTTAAATGATACAGGAGAAGAATATAGTGGAATATTTTATAATGGATTGGAAAGAACAGATATTATACTAGATGGAAATTTTTGCTTGGATGAAGTTGATGTTACAACATCTTTAAAAGTAAATGATGATAGTTCATCTGTTGTAACAGTACCAATAAATGCAACAAAGATAAGTAGTTGTCAAAAGGTATCAACAGATAAAGTAGGATTGTTAACATTTGAAGATTATGTGTATGCGAACACTGGAAACAGTGCAACATATACAGGGGGAAGCTTTTTAGATGAAGAAGAAGCAATTTGGCTTATGACTTCTTATACAAAAGCAACAAATAATAGTAATAAATATGTATGGACTCAGTGGTATAATAATATCGATGACAAAAGTGGTTCGTTAGCTGTTGATACTGGAGGAACGATAGACTCTATAACAAAAAGTTCAACATTTAGAGTTGATACTTATGGAGAAGGAGTGCGCCCTGTAATATATATTAAAAGTGATGTTCAAGTAAAAGAAGGAACAGGGACAAAAAAAGCTCCATTTATAATAAATGCGAATAATGAATATGAAGAAGGAACCAAATTAAGCGATGTAACAATAGGAGAATATATCTATTTAGATGAAGGAAATGCACCAATTGGAAATCATAGCAGTAAAATAGTAAATGGATATAATATAACATATGATAAAAATAAAGTAGCATATAGAATAATAGATATATTAGAAGATGGAAGTATAAAAGTAGAACGAGCTGATGTATTAAGGGAGTTAGATGATAATATTTCTATTAATAGTGGAACTGGAGTACCATATTATTATAAATGGGATAGCAGTAATCCAAGTAATTCCTGTGGGTGTGAAAATGGAACAGGAAGTACATGTTACTATAATTGTAGTGGAAAAAATTATTATCAACCTACACTAGGAAGTGGAACATATAATTGGCAAGAGAGTGAAAATATTGGGTATTATTTAAACAATGCAAGTAATAGTTATTACAATTGGTTTACTGATGAGATAAAAAGTTACATAGTAGACGCTGAGTGGAATTTAGCAGTGACACCTCATGGAAAAGATTATAGTGAAATATATAGTTATACAACTGAAGGAAGTTATCCAAGTAGAAAAAATGATGGAGTAGTTGTAGCTAAAATAGGATTACCAAGTTATGGTGAAAGGTATAGTGGAAATGATTTAAAAGTAGGCTATTGGTATATAAATAGATGGGGTTCTAATAATAATCTTGTAGGAGTTTGTTATGGTAGTGGTTTTGCTAATAGTCAAATTGCTGGAAGATTGGTATCTGTCCGTCCAGTAATTGTTTTAAAATCAAATTTATATATAACATCGGGAACCGGAACGATGACTAATCCATATAGTATAAGTGATTAAGCGAAAAAATATTCGCTTTTTTATTTACTTTAATTTTAATTAATGATAGAATTTTTATAGGTGGTATTATGGAAAAAATTATTTTTCATATTGATGTTAATAATGCTTTTTTGTCATGGACAGCAATTGAATTATTAAATAATGGTTATAAGTATGATATTAGAAATTCTTATGCTGTAATAGGAGGAGATCCTAAAATGCGAAAAGGAATAGTTTTAGCTAAATCTACTCCTTGTAAAAAATTAGGAATCTATACTTCAATGAATTTATATGAAGCTAAAAAGAAGTGTAGTGTTTTGAAAGTATATCCACCTAATTATAAATTTTATAGTGAAATGAGTAATAAATTATTTAATTTGTTAAATAAATATACTCCTGATATTGAAATAGCCAGTATTGATGAATGTTATTTAGATTATGGTAAAGTTAAAAATATCTATGGAGATCAATATTTATTTGCACAAAAATTACAAAAAGAAATATATGATATTTTAGGTTTTACTGTTAATATTGGAATAGCCAATAACAAATTATGTGCTAAGATGGCTAGTGATTTTAGTAAACCAAATAAAATTCATACATTATATGATTTTGAAATAGAATCTAAAATGTATCCACTACCGATTAACGAATTATTTATGATTGGTAAAAAAACTAGTGAAAAATTAATTAATTTAGGCATAAATACAATTGGTGATTTAGCTAATTTTTCTTATGAAAAGTTATATATTTATTTTAAAAATCAAGCTAGTTTTTTAATAAATCAAGCTAAAGGAATAGATAATAGTATTGTTGATAGTTCTATTTCTATTCCTAAAGGAATAAGTAATGAAATTACTTTAGATAGGGATATTTTAAGAAAAGAAGAGTTGTATCCATATTTATTAAATTTATGTGAAACAGTAAGTATAAGATTGAGAAAACAAAATAAATATACAACTGTTATTTGCGTAATTTTGAAAGATAATTATTTTAAAAGAAAATCTCATCAAAAAAAATTAAATAATGCAACTAATGTTACTAATGAAATATATAAGTTTGCTAAAGAAATATTAGATGAAATGTGGAATGATGATAGAATAAGATTAATTGGAGTTAGATTGGATAAATTAGTTGACAATGTTAATTATCAAGGTTCATTATTTGAAAGTGATAATATTAAAGATTCTAAAGTAGATAATGTAATTGATAATTTAAAGCAAAAATATGGTAATAAAATAATAACAAAAGCAAGTTTAAAAAATAATCAAAAACAATTCAAAGGATTATAATATTGTTAAAATAAAGATTATGTGTTATCATATATTACTAATTTAGGAAGTGATTTTATGGATGAAGAAATATTAAAAAAACATGATTATGAAGATATAGATTTTTTAATAAATATATCAAGAGTTATTAAAGAAAATTATGAGCAATTGTATAAAATAGAAAAAGAATTTGGAAAAAGTTCTATTGAATATAAAAATTGTATTGAAGAATTGAAAAAAAATATTAATATAGAAAAAAATATATATAATCGAATTAACACAAGTTCTATAAAATGTCACTCAGTTATTAAATATCTAACAAACTTAGGTAAATATAACACAACTTTAGATAGTTATGATTTGTTATTAAATGATTCATATGATATAGAAATATCAAGAATTATTATTAATTTAAATTATTATATGATCGATCAAAAAATTACAAATGAATTAAATAAGAAAAACGGAAGAATAATTGATAGTAGTATTAAATATATTTTATTATTACATAATATGAGAACAGATAATATAAAAAGTTTTTTGGCAATTTTAAATCAAGAAAATATTGATGATTTAACAATATATATGAAGTATAAAGTAAGCTATTTATTTTCCGAAATTGAACAAGAATTTATAAATAATGAATTTGAAATAGATAAAAATCCTTATTCTATAACTAGAATGTATAATGATATTCTTTATGAAGATGATTATATTATGAACGAAACTAGATTAAAATTATTTGTAATTAATTTTGTTGAGCAAATCAAAATATTTAGAAATTGTTATAATTTAGAATTACAAAATTTAAAAGTGAAAAACGATTTAATAAAAAGAATATTTCTTTTAAGAGCGCTTTTAATTTTTATCGAAGATAAAGAAATCGGAGAATTTAAAGAACAATTTAATAAAGTGATTGAAAATTCATCAGCTAATGTTATTAAGGCATTGGAACTTTTAGGAAAATGCTTTGATTATCAAAAACAAGATCTCAGAATGTTAAAAATATTAACATTTAAGAAAATTTAGAAAAAATTATAAAAAAAATTGTAATTATGTGAAATTTGTGTTAAAATAACAAATAGGTGATTTAAAGATGGACTTAAATGAAATTAAAAATTCATTAAATTCCAATCCTAATTTGACTGACATCCAAGATTGTTTATTGGAATTAATATATTTATTTAATAGTAAGTTTCCTAATGTAAACTTAAATAATTTAAATGAAAGATTAAAAACTTTGAAAATAATTAAAGGAAGTAAATATTTAGTTAAAAATACAGCTCATTATAATCCAATTAGTAATGAATTATTGATTAATTTATCTAAAATAAGTGATAGTGATTGTAAACATATTCTGATGAGAGAATTATTAAATATTATTACTGCTAAAGATAATTTTACTGGATTTAATAAGGACAATGCTTATGAAGCATTAAATATTGGTTATACTGAAAGATTGACTAATTTCTTAGTTGGAAATGAAAATGAATCTGAATATGAAGATGAAATTGTCGCAAGTAATTTATTAGAAAAGATAATTGGCGAAGACAAAATGTTTAATGCTTATTTTACTAATGATGCTAGTTTAATATTTGGAAATTAAAGGAGTATAATTATGCAAAAGTTTATAGATGCAACTAATTATAATTTAGGAAGAAGAGGAAATTTAGCCCGTGTTTGTGCAATGGGGGTTTCACTAGCTGAAAAATATGGTAAATTAGAAGAGGTAAAAGAATATTTAAGCGAGTTACCTCCTGCTTCAGCGTTTAAAAATCCAAGTCCAGGTTTAGATGAGTTTATTGCTGAATTAAATAGTTTACAAGTAACACAAAATTTTGAAACAAAAACAAGATAAACGATGAAAAAGAAGTAGTATTAAAAGTAATTATTAATAGAGAGAATGTGGTTGGTGAAAACATTTAATAATCTTTTAAGAATTCACCTTTGGAGTTTATATGGTGACGCGTTATAGTCAAAAGAGTATAAATTAAGGTGGTACCACGAGCAATTCGTCCTTTGGGATGAATTGTTTTTTTATTGAAAGACTCTTATAATAAAAACTAGATAAGTCAACTTATACAAAATTTGATAAAATTAATCTAGGAGGATGATGT
>CALVSO010000031.1 GCA_944359055.1 uncultured Bacilli bacterium
AAACGCCTTTATTATAGACGTTTCTCTTACATTTTAATTTCACATTATGAAACTGGAATTTACTTTTTCAATTCACGTGTTAATTCATAGTTTCATATAATTTATTTATATATTTATTTTTTTCTTCTTCACTTAAAAATGAAGAATTAATAGAATTGATATTCATTTTTCTAAAATCTTCTATTTTAAATTCAAAATATTTATTTAATTTTTCATATTCTTTGGTTAATGTTATATTCGATACAGTTCTATTATCGGTGTTGATAGTTACTAAAACATTTTGATCATATAATTGTTTTATTGGATGATCAAAATATTCACATATATTGGTATCAACATTACTAGTAGGACATACTTCTAAAGTTATATTTTTTTCTTTAATTAAATTTATAACTTTTTCATCTTCAATACATCTAACTCCATGGCCTATTCTTTTAGCATTAAAATTAATAGCACTTAAAATACTATCAATTCCATCACCTTCACCAGCATGGATAGTAAAAGGAATATTTAAATCATTAATTATTTTAAATAAATCTTTAAAATTATTTGTTTTATAAGTTCTCTCATCACCTGCTAAGTCAATAGCTACTACACCTTTATTTAAATATTTATAGGTTAAATCAATTATTTTTTTATTTTCTAAAAAACTATTATTTCGCATCATACACAATATCAAATTAACTTTTAAATCTTTATCTTTTAATCCTAACAATACCGCTTCAACCACTTCTTCTAAAGATAAATATTTAGTGTGTAAAATAGGGGCGAATCTGACTTCTGCATATATAACATTATCTTTTTTTAAATCTTCAACTAATTCTTTAGCAACTCTTGTTAACATTTCTTTTGTTTGCATTATTTCTATTGGTAAATCAAATTTAGTTAAATATTCAGATAAATTTTTACAATTATTACACATCACATCTTCTTTTGTTATATTTTTAAATTCTTTTAAAGTTTCATATCTAACTGATCCATCTAAATGAACGTGTAATTCTACTTTAGGAATTTCTTTTAGCGTATTCATATGAATCTTTCACCATTTCTTCTATTGTTTTAGTTGCCTTAAAATTTAACTTTTTTAATGCATATGAACAATCAGCATAACATGCATCTATATCACCAGGCCTACGATCAGTAATTTTATAATTTACTTTAATATTATTAACTCTTTCAAATGTTTTAACTATTTCTAAAACACTATATCCATGACCTGTACCTAAATTATAAAAATCAATTCCTTTTTCTTTATTAATTAATTCAATCGCTTTTATATGACCAATTGCTAAATCAACAACATGAATATAATCTCTAACACCAGTGCCATCAACAGTATTATAATCATTCCCAAATATACTTAATTGTTCTAATTTACCAGTTGCCACTTTAACAATATAAGGCATTAAATTATTTGGTATATCATTAGGATTTTCTCCAATCAAATAACTTTTGTGAGCTCCTATTGGATTAAAATATCTTAATACAGCAATACTCCATTCGTTATCTGAATTATATAAATCTTTTAAAATACCTTCAATATATAATTTAGTTGAACCATAAGGATTAGTTGTTTGTAATGGAAAATCTTCTTTAATCGGTAATGTTTTAGGATTACCATAAACAGTAGCACTTGAAGAAAAAACTAATTTTTTACAATTATACTTACACATAACTTCTAATAAAGTTAAAGTTGAATCAAGATTATTGCGATAATATAATAAAGGTTTTTTAACACTTTCGCCAACGGCTTTTAATCCTGCAAAATGAATTACAGCATCGATATTTTCATTTTTAAATATATTATCAACCAATTCTTTATCGCATAAATCACCTTTATAAAATTTTAAATCTTTATTTGTTATTTTTTTTATTTTATCTATTACATCTTCTTTAGAATTAGATAAATTATCAATAACAACCACCTCATAATTATTATCTAATAATTCACAACACGTGTGACTTCCAATAAATCCACAACCACCAGTTACTAATATTTTCATTCTTACCTCCTAAAAATTTTATTTATAAATTGTTTACCAAATACTTCTTCTAACATATTATTTTTAATTGATAAAATTAAATATATTATTCCACCTATTAAAGCATAAATTATTATTTCTAATAAAGCCCATAATCTAGTTGGTTCAAAAGTACCTAAGAATAATCTTACAATCATTATACTTAATAACATTATTCCATTCATAAGTATTATTTTTATAGCTGGAACAACACTACTTTTATAATTAACTTTATAAACTTTATTTAATTTATATAATAAATAAATTACTGCTAAAAATTGAACTAACATAGTTGTTACGATTGTTCCATAATAAGCCTCAAATCCAATAAATTTTACAAAATACATCATTGGAACGTTTAATATTGCTTTTAAAATAAAACTTCCTAATAATGTACCTAAAGCTATTTTAGGTTTATCTAATGCATTAGTAGTATCAACTAATACATAGAAAAAGGAATTAATAATTGATTGTAATATATAAAAACTAAATACATCGACACTTAATTTATCATAGCCATAAAATATTGTCCAAACACTACTAGATAAAAACCAAATACCTAAAGTCATCGGTAAAGCTGTATATAATATTATTTTTAATGATTGATTTATTTTGATTGATACATCTTTATAATCTTTTAAAGTAGCGCTCCTTACGATATTAGGAATAATACTCATCGTAAGACCAAATGTTATCGCTAAAATAATCATATTTAATTTAGATCCCCAAGTAGTTACGATACTTAAAACATTTTCAGCTGTATTAACATCATATCCCAAATTAACTAATCCTTTAACAACTGTAAAAACATCAACAGTATTATAAATTGATCTAATAAATTCAATTAAAATAAAAGGTAAAGAATAAATAACTATCCTTTTAAAAATTACTTTATTAGTTAATTTTGCTTCCTCTTTTTTTGGCTTTTCATTTCTTTTTAATTCTTCTCTACTTTTATTTATTTTATTAATTATATATAAATAAGCCACTAAAGCTCCAGCTGTTGCTCCAAATGTAGCTACTCCTACTGCAGTTGTTATTGATAGATTAAATACTTTTAAAGTTAAATAACTTCCACCAACTATTACAATAACTCTTACTAATTGTTCTATTACATTGGCTATAGCAGGAACAGCCATCATTCTATGGCCTTGCACATATCCCTTACTAACACTTAAAATAGGAATAAATAATAAAGCAGTTGATATAACTCTTATAACAAATGTTATATCTTCTATACTATTACCACCTTCAATATCACCTATTATCAAATATGATATTTGAGGTGCAAATATAAATAAAACTAAAAAACAAATTATTCCTAAAATAACTATAATATATTTACCAATTTTATATGCTCGTTCTTGAGCATTATAATAACCTAAAGTATTATATTCACTTACAGCTTTAGCCATTGCACTAGGAATACCCGTTGATGATAATGAAGCAAAAACTGCATATATCGTATAAGCATAACTATACAATATAGCTCCTTGTGTTCCTATTATTGCCCTAAAAGGAATAACATAAATTATTCCTAAAATTTTACATAAAACTATTCCTATTGTTGAAATTACTGCACCCTCAACAAAACTATTTTTTTTCAAACTAATCACTTCCTTATATTCCAGTATCCACCATTATCCGCACCAATTCTTTCAATTATTTTTTTATCAACTAATTGTTTTAAATTATATTTAACACCATCAGGCGAAATACTTAATTTATTTGCTAATTCATTTCTTGTAATTTTAGGATTTTCTTTTATATATTCTAAAATTTTTATTTGATTATCATTTAATTTCTGGGTAGTTTTCTGGGTAGTTTTATTAATTTTTTTAATAGAAGAAAATATTACTTTTAACATAAAACTAATAAAAACATTAACATTTCCATTAATATGACATTGAGCAATTGAATTATAATATTCTTCTTGATTTAAATATATTTCTTCCTCAATTGGTATATATTTAAATTTATCATTCCAATCAGTTAAAATTAAACTTACCCAAAATCTTGCTATTCTTCCATTACCATCACTAAATGGATGAATAGCTACAAAATAATAATGAAAAATAGAAGATAAAATTAAAGGATGAATTTCTTCTTCATTTATAAATTTGAATAAACTTTTCATAAGTGATGGAACTAATAATGAATTAGGTGCCATATAAATAACTTCATCACCTTTTTTAACACCTTCTCCATGTTTACGATAATAACCATCATCATCTTCAAAATACTTCATAAGTAATGTATGAGCCTTTAAAAAATCTTTTTCATTCTTCCAATTATATTCATTCATATGTTTATATAACTCATTAGCATTTTTTACTTCTTGAATATCATTTCTATCTCCTAATACCAACTTATTTTCTATAATTCTTTCAACACTTTCTAATGGTAATGAATTATCTTCAATAGCCAATGAAGAATATATTGACCTAACTCTTGATTTTATTTCTATTTTATTATTTAAATTAATTAAAGATAATTCCTTTTCTATTTTTTTTATATCTTTTTTATTATCTTCACTTATATAAAATTTAGGCTCTATTTTATCAAAATTCATAATCATACCTCTATTTTCTATAAACTATCATTGCTGAAAAACAATATAATTGTTCTTCACCTACTATGCTAATTGCTACTTGATATTTAATATCTAATATTTCTTTATCTTTAATAAAATTATTAACACTTTCTTCTAAATCTTTTTCATGACCTTCATCAAATATTTTTACTTGCATATTATTCACCAATTATATTTTATAATAAATAAATTATTAATAATGTCAATAATTGTAAGTATATACATATTTTTGATCAGTCTCTATTAAAACCTTAAAATTAATATCTTCTGTTTTATTAATATATCCCATTAAAATAATTCCTTTTTGTTCATTTAAATTAATTGTTTCATCTACTATTCCCACACTTGGAAAAATATCTTCTGTTTTAGCATCATGAATAACTAATGCTTTAACACTACTAGCATCTACTTTAGGATTATCGATTATAATTTGATAAATTATTCTATTTTCATTAACATTATCAATATTAAATTCAATATCAAAAGGAATTTCACTAGATGGTTCACTATTTTTTAATTCTTTAACATAATCATCATAAACACTATTACTACATCCTACTAATAAAAAACATAACAAAACTAATAACTTTTTCATAAACTTAACCTTCTTTTAATGATTTCCTTATTTCCTTATAATTTGGACAATATTTAGAAACTTGCAACCAAAAATTTTTAGAATGATCAAAATGAATAAAATGACTCAATTCATGAATAATTACATAATCAATTTGGTCATAACCATATTTAATTAATTCACTATTTAAAGTAACAGTATTATTTTTTCTATTACAAACACCCCATCTAGTTTTCATGCTTCTTATTCTTAAAGTAGGATAAGGTATTTTTTCTTTATAATTATTATAAATATAATCCAATCTAGTTTTAAATATTTCACTTGTTTTTTTCTTTAACCATTTATTTAAATAATCAATACTTTTTACAAATATCTTATCATCAGTTATTTCAATATCTAAAGTATTAACAATAATAACATCATACTTTTTATTTAAAAAATAAAAATTTTCGTTCCTTTCTAACTTTTTACTTTGTTTTTGTAACATTTTTTTAATTACTTCATAATTATTATCCAATAAACCTTTAATATAATGTTTACTAACAAAATAATTAGTAGTTATATATATACTATTATCTTTTATTCTAATATAAGTATTTTTGTTGTTTTTTTTACTTATTATAACATCATATTCTATACCATCAATTACATATTTCATACTTAAAATTATATCATGAAATATAAGTAATTGCAAAAAAAAGATAGAATAATCTATCTTAAGCTCTTGAATCATATTTACCTGTACTAGTTGATACAATAATTTTTTCACCTTGTTCAACAAATAAAGGTACTCTCACTACTAAACCTGTTTCTAATGTAGCATCTTTAGTAGCATTATTTGTAGTATTACCTTTAACAGCAGGTTCAGTATGTGTAACTTCTAACTCTACTTTATCAGGTAACATAACACCTAATAATTCACCTTCATAAAAACTTAAATCAACACTTAATCCTTCTTTTAAGTAATTAACATCATCACCTAATTGATCTTTAGTTAATTCAATTTGTTCATATGATTCCATATTCATAAAATTATAAGAATCACCTGATGCATATAAAAATTGCATAGGTCTTTTTTCAATCATTGCTTTTTCTAATTTTGTACCACTATTAAATGATTTTTCAGTAGTAGAACCTGTTCTTAAATTTCTTATTTTCATTTTTACAAATGCTGCACCTTTACCAGGTTTAACATGAGAAAATTCTAATACTTGATAAATATCACCATCTAATACAAATGTAATACCATTTTTAATATCATTTACATTTATCATAATTGTCCCCCTTTAAAATGTTTATATTTATTTTTCTTTACATGACATCCTTTTGTTTTATCTGTCTTTTGTTCTTTCAATAATAAACTTTTACCAGTAAAAGGATTTAAAACTAATTTTTTAGAATCTAAAAATATTTTCAAATTAGTTAAATTAAAATTTTTTACCATTTAATCACCTTATTTTTTTTCTTTATGAGTTGTTGTAGTTTTACATTTTGGACAATGTTTTTTTAATTCTAAACGATCAGTAGTATTACGTTTATTTTTTTCTGTACGATAGTTTTCACTTTTACATTCTGTACATTGAAGAGTAATTCTTTCTCTTGCTTCTCCTTTTTTAGCCATATATTAATCCCTCCTTTTGAAATACTTACATAATTATACCAAATTATTCCTAAAAATCAAAGTGTTTTTTTATTTCTTTTAAAAAAAGTGATATTTATTACCACTTTTAATGATTTATATTTAAGTATATGTTAGAACTATATACATTCTTACACTTATATAACTTATATCTTACCATATAATTTATAAAATATGTCTTAGATTATATTATGCATTACTATTTTGATTAATTATTGTAATACATATGGTGAGTTTGGAGTACCTTCACCTCCTGTGAAGGTTATTGTTGAAGTTCCTGACTTCAGATATATAACTGGACGGACGCCGAGTGTACTAGATGGATTATTGTAATTAAGACCACCACTTGGGCTTACAATGCGAACATCAGACAAATTATATCTATTCATAGTCCAATAATAACTTGACAAAATTGGATTTTCTATTATGTTTTCGTCAACAAATACTTTTGTACTTGATGAACTTAAGTCTATATCATTGCCAGCAAACATTTCTTCCACAATCGGCAATCCAACATTTGCAATTATTGTTATATTTTGTAGATTTGTATAACCATTACCAGGTTCATACATTCCTACTCCATATGTTCCTGTTGTTATATATTTATCATCAATATTTTCAATAAATCCATTTAATACATTTGCATATATTAAATCACTTGTTGTTATATTATCGCTTGCATCATCTGCCCATTTACTTGTCGTTGAAAGTAATCCATTTAGTACTACCTTAATACTATTATTATTTTTACTTATTATTCTAAATGTACACATATTATCGCTTCCACATACATTATCACTTCCACTATATGGCACATTGATATATTCGCCTACTTGCACTTCACTTGTATTTGTTGCTTTGTTTGCTACTTGATAATTGTTTGCAAGAGTACCATCCCCTTCGCTAATGGTTATATCAGAGATTTTTATAACTGCACGGACACCACCAGCATTAGACGGACTAAAGTCGTTAATTTGCCCATTAATATAGACACAACGAACGTTAGAAAAACCATCTCCATTTCCCAAGCAAAAATAATCTTTTGTGTCTAAATATGAATCAACTTCTCCTGCTCTTTTATATTGTGCTTCATCTAATAATCCTACTTTTTGTGTTGTTATTATTTCATCTACATCAGTATATATTCCAACATTAAATGTACTATTTAATATATTATTTTGTATACTACTATCCAAACTATTCCAAAAATAATCATTTAACCATGTATTGATATAACTTGCTTCATATTCTTCTTTTGTTGTCCATACTGCAATGGATGATTGAATTGCTGTTAATGGTTGTTGAGTAACTAGTGTTAAAGTATTAGCACTTATATCAAATTCTAATACCCTCCATTGATGGCCTCCATACCATAAGAAGTTATTTGCTACTTCTTCATTTGTTCCAGTATAATAATATAAATTAGGATTTATCTAATCAATCCTCCGAAACCCTTGTATTTTCAAGGAAAATCGGCATTTTAATACTCGTTCCTTATGTGTTTTCCCTTGTTTTTGCCCTTATGAGCCGAAACAAGGGAAACTTTTTGTTTAGGCTTCCCCGACCACCTTATCAAGCAGTCTTGCGGAAGTTCGTTTCGCTTCCCTCTTAGAGTGAGCGTAGATGTTCATTGTGGTACTTACGTCAGCGTGTCCGAGTAGTTCCTGCACATCCTTCGGTGCTGCACCGTTGGAGAGCAGATTGCTGGTGAATGTGTGTCTCAGTATATGAAAATGGAAATCTTCAAATCCTTCCAGTTTCTTTTTTGCCGACCTTGTCATAACACTAACCGTACTCGGTGACTCGTATGCTCCGTCAGGTCTCAGGCAGACAAAGGATATTTCCTTGTATCCGTCGGGAACTTCCTCCGTTCTCGGCAGGCTGTAGACTTCATAGTAAGTACGTTCTTTCTCTTTGACCTCTTTGTAGTAGTTGAGGTGGTAGAGTTCGCCATACTTGAAGCGGTTCTTGTGCTGTTCCGTCTTTGTCTTTCTGAGAATGTCAGCCAGAGTGTCGCAGAAGTCCACGGTGCGGACTTTCTTGCGTTTGGTAGCACCTATCTCTGTCTTGTGCCTTTGCCCGTTATATCGCATACTGCGTCGTACTGTGAGGTGCTGTCCGTCAAGGTTGATGTCCTGCCAAGTCAGACCACACACTTCTCCGATACGAAGTCCTGTGTAATAGGCTATCTGCATCGGGAGCAATGCCGGATTGTCTTTCTTTTTCAGAAAGTCCTCCAACATCACAAACTGCTGGTGGTCAATGGTAGGAGTGCTGTCAACTTCTCCGCCTTCGTCTGCAAACAGTTCGTATTCCTCTTTCTTTCCCCTCCATACCACATACTGCATAGGGTTAAAGGAAATCAGTTTCTTCGGGAATACCGCAAATCGGAACGCCCCCTGCAATACCGCCGAGAACAACCTCAGATACCCTTTGCTGAGTGCCTTTGCTGTTGTCCCGTCGGGGTTTTGTCCTCCGAAAGTAAGGAAATCCATAAATGCCTGTAAATGTTCCGCAGTGACCGTTTTCAGCTTTCTGTCGCCGATAGGATATTGCTTTATCCTGTTCACTGTTCCCATATACGCCATCACTGTACCGTTGCTCAGATTGCCGGGTTTCAGTTCTTCCTCCACCCACATATCAAGCAGCATACCCACAGTGGTGTTTTCAGGCTTTGCCACGAATTTCTTCGCTTCGTAGTCCTCCATTGCCTTGCGGAGCAATGCTTCCGTTTCGGATTTGCTTTCTGTGCCTGCAAACTCACGCTGTACCATCTTTCCGCTTTCATCTTCTACATAGAAGCGGTAGTACCATTTCTTGCCCTTTTTTCTTACAGATCCTTTTGCCATTGATAAATAGTCTCCTTTCTATCCGTGGCAATCGGAACTGTGACGTATGGTGTGCGTAAAGTAAATAGTGTCACATCCGCCGATTGTTTAATCGGCTTTTTTGTTGTCAAAGAGCCACGGAATTATTCTTTTTCGGCAAGCCTTGCTTCGGCTTCCGCTACTATCCCGAAAAGGTCTCCCATCTTCACAGCGGTACGACCTTCATCGTAGATATGTAAAATTCCGTCTAAGAATCGTTTCATATCCTCAATCGGTGCTTCCATTTCTTTATGGTAAACTCGTTCCTTAATCGCTCCCGACTCAATCGCATATCTCATAAGAGACTGTTTCAGTCCTTCATCTTCTGCAACACGGTCAACCTCTGTCATAGCATCGGAGAAGTGGTGGCAGAGAACGGAATACAAATCAATCATCTTTCCGAGGAATGTGGTAAGGAGCTGTTGGTGTGGTTCTCCATTCACAACCGTAGACACAGTATCAATGTACTTTCTGATATGTTCTTCCAAGTCCTTTTCACAGAGCGTTCTACTGTCATATTCCTTATCCTCTGAAAGACCTGTGAGCCATTCGGGAGTGGTAAACAGTGCTTCTGCCAGTCCATTGATAATCATTGTTCTCTTTGGGTCTACGCCGTCTGCTTCGTATCTCTGTATCGTTGACTTGTTCACTCCGATACGTTTGCCAAGCTCCGGCATTGTGAGATTCAATTCTGTTCGACGTTCTTTTACTCGTTCACCGACCTGTTTTGCGGTGAATGTAATTTCTTTTTTCAAGGTTTCCACCTCCTATCGAAACCAAGTATAGCATATCAAAACTCATTTTGCAACCCTTTTCTCGATAAAGGTTAAAAAATATCCTTAACAGGTTGTAAAATGAGTTGACAAGAGATAGCAAAATAAGTATAATGATAATTGCAAAGTTGCAAAATGAGTATTTTGAAAGACTCTTATAATAAAAACTAGATAAGTCAACTTATACAAAATTTGATAAAATTAATCTAGGAGGATGATGT
>CALVSO010000032.1 GCA_944359055.1 uncultured Bacilli bacterium
AATTTTGTTTGGATATAATCTAAATTTATATGCTTTATATATTTTCATTTTATCACCACCGTGATTAAATTTTATCACACGCACATATGTTTGTCAATATACTTATTTAAAATTTTTCAAAGCACTTTCCTAGTATATAAAAAAAGAACTAACTTATTAGCTCAAAATTTTAAATTAACTCTTTTTTGTTATAATGAATTATTGTTATAATAGTAAATAGCATAAATAATGTAATTGTTAACAAAATCATCAACGGGTTAATAGTTATATTTTTAATTACATTTCTAATGTCTGCTAATGTAAATATAGATATATATTTTAAAAATTCTGTTGTTTCACTCATTTCTGAAATTATTTGTAAAAAATAACTTACAAAAACAATTGCTAAACTGATTCCTAAAGTTTTTCTAGTTTTATGTGTAAAAGTTGATATTAATAAACATAAAGCAAAAATAACAAGAGATGAAAATAATGGAGTTATGCTTAAAAGAACAAATAATTTTTTATCAAATTCTTCAATTATAGATAAACCTATAAAATTAAACAATCCTAATATAAATATCATTAATATTATATTTATAACTGATGATAAAATTTTACTAATTACAATATTTTTTCTTGTGACTGGTAAACTATTTAAATATTCTATAGTTTTATCATTTTCTTCTTTTAATAAAATACTTGATCCTAATATACCACTATAAATACCTGTGATTAACAAAACAAAAACAAATCCTTCTGTTTTAAGCCAGCCAAAAGCTGTATCAATATTTGATATATCCATATTAAAAGCTTTTAACATTTCTTCGGGAAAAACTTTTAACATTTCATTCATCATTTGAATATTTTCACTATTCATAATTGACGGGTACATTAGAAAAACTACTAAAAACAATATTATGAGAATAAGTGTCCATATCAAAAAACTTTTAAAATTTATTTTCATTTCTCTTTTAAACATAAATTACTCCTCTCCTTCATAATAATGAAGAAAAATATCTTCTAAAGTAGGTTCCTCTATTAATATTTTTTCAATTTCATAACTAGCTAATTGTTTAATTAATTCACAATGGGAACTTTTATTTTTAAATTTTATAGTGTTATTTTCTTTAGATATAATCTCAACTTTTAAATCATCAATAATTTTATTAACCTCATTTGAAGTAATTGTTACAAAAACTAGATTATTTTTAATTATTTCATCAATTTTTTCAATTTTAATTAAATTGCCATCTTTAATAATCCCAACTCTATCACATATTTTTGATATTTCACTTAAAATATGTGTTGAATACAAAATTGTAGTTCCTTTTTTCTTTTCTTCTTTTAAGATATCATAAAAAACATTTTGCATTATAGGATCTAAGCCACTTGTAGGTTCATCTAGTATTAATATTTTAGGTTGATGCATAAGCGCTAAAACTATTCCAAGTTTTTTTAAATTTCCTAATGATAAATCCTCTATTTTCTTTTTTTCATCTAAGTTAAGTTTTTCTACTAATTCAGTTCTTTTTTTATGAATATCTTTTTTATAAAAACTTTCATGGTAATCTAACATCTCTTTTACCGTAAAATCATCATATAAATTAATTTCACTTGGTAAATATCCTATTTTTTCTTTTATTGATACGTCATCTTTGTTAAATTCCATCCCGTCGATTAATACACAACCTTCTGTTTTATTAATTAAATTCATTATTGAACGAATAGTAGTTGATTTTCCAGCACCATTTGGCCCAATAAAGCCAAATATTTCTCCTTCTTTTAATTCTAAATTTAAATTTTCTACACCTTTTATTTTTCCATAATATTTAGTTAAATTTTTAATTTCTATAATATTGTTTTTTTTCATAATAATCCTTTCATTCATTATTAATTATATCATTTATAAATGAATATACTTTTTTTTTAAACAAATTAATGATTGTTCTAAGTTATTATAATTAAAATTTAAATCTTTATATAAAATATAATCTGTTTTATTTGGATCAATTGATAAATTGTATTTTGTGTTTTTGTAGATATTAAAATATTTTTCTTGTATATTTCTATTTATCCCTGATAACCATATTTGAAATTTAAAATCTTTATGAATAAATACAAAAACAATTTTTAATTTATTTTCTCTTAACTTATCATTTGTAAATTGAAAATAAGAATAATCCATATTATTTTCAACTATATTAGATGTAAATTTAAATTCTGGCATTTCCTTTTCAAAATATATTTTTAAATATCTAAACAACTTAATAATATCTTGATAATCTTTTTGTAAATTTGTATTTTCTATTATATTTTTATATTCTTCAATATAATTTATATTTATTGAAATATTATTTTTCATAATTATACCTCTTTATTTATATCATTGAAACAATGTAGACAATATTTTTGATGAACTGTTTTTAAATATCCACATTTATCACATTTATATTTTTTATTTTGATATTGTAAAAAATCTCGTAAGCCATTATTTTTTATAAAATCAAGATTTTCTAACATGCTCATATTATATTTTGTTGTATATCTTTTATCTAATTTTTTTAATCTAGTGCAAGGATAATTCTTACATTCAAAACAAAAATTTATTTTATTTTTACAATTAAATATAAAACAATTTTGACAAGATTTTCTTTTGTTCATATTGCTGCAACCAAAACACTTTAATCCTTTTCCTTGATAAGCTTGACATAATGCACAATTCATACCACAAGGTGCTATTAAATTTTTTACTTTCATGCTTTCCTCCAATATTATTGTCTAATTTTAAAAGTTTTAGGTGCATATTTATAAACAATAAATAATGAAATTAATGAATAAATGATACAAAAAACAATCATTAATATACCAAAATATAAAGTTGGTATCTTTTTACCTATAAGATAATATGCAACAAAATAAGTTATCCATTGAACAACAATATAAGTACTACTTTTAATTTCAGTATTTACATTATATGGTTGTAAAAGATAGTACATAACTAAATAATGAACAGAGAAAAATATTGACATAGCAATAATAGATATAAATATTATTAAATAATTTAAATAATTACTTGTACCACCAGTAAAATATAAAAGAAGTACAAGACCTATTGCAATAGCTAAAGCAGGTACTAAATTAAGTAAAATTAAAGTTTTTAATCTTTCTTTAAATACTCCCAAAATCACATTAGGTGTTCTATAAATACGATATGTCAACATACTATGATCACAATTCATAAACATCGCTTGGGTTATTGTTGTTCCTCTATTTAACATATACATTATAAACACAAAATATGGTAAATATATAAGTGGTAAACTATTTAATTTTTCTTTTAAAGTAGGATTTAAAAATATTACTATAAACAATATAATAAAAATTCCTATTATAATTATTGTTTGTTTTTTTATAGCTTTGGTTAATAATTTACTATGTCTTTTTACAAACAATTCGTGAAAATATGCAAAACCAGTTTTATTGCTTGTAATATCCCCGTTATACTCAATTTTTTTAGCAATATTATCTTTTATCATTTTTGTACTATTTGCATTTTGTACAGCATAAACATTTTCATTCGTTAAAAGTAATTTATACATTTTTTTATAATCTTTAAATGTTATTATTTCTTTTAATGCAATAATTGCAAAAACAATGCTTATTAAAAATAAAATAATATAAATAATTTGATTAATTACAACACCTAAATATGGTAGCCCAAATCCTAATAATAATAGTGAAGCTAGTAATATCCAAACTTTTTTAGTTGGTAAATTTTCATTTTTAACAACTCTATTTTTTTTAAAATCAGATATAGAAAATATACCTATTACAATAATTTTAATCGTAGCTACAAAAAATGGCATTGATATACAAATTAATAATGGAACATTTAACATTAATCCAAAAATAATTGTAAATGGCATTAATCCTATTATAAGTTTTAACATTGAATAAAAATAATTTGTTATTGCAAAAGTATTTGCATCCATATTCATTAAAACAATTGCATAATATTTATCTTTAGTAGGATTTAGCATATATGTGTTTAATATTCCACCTATTAAAGTTGCAAATACAAATAAATGTAAAAATGTATCTACTGGATTAGTTTTATATGCAAAAGTCATGGAACCAAGTACTAGCCAAACATATAAGCCCTTCCATAAAAATGTACCTATTATTTCGAATAAAATACTAATTATATTACCAAATATTTTTAAAAATTTATTTTTATATAAACTATTAGAAAGAATTTTATTAATTACTGGAAGTCCTTTTAAAGAATATATAATACTATTAACACGATATGTATTTTTTAATTTAAAGGATGTAATAAAAGTTTTTAACATATTATTCCTCCTTCAACGCTTCTATAATTTTATCTTTAAATTTAGTATTATCTAAATCATTTTTATCTATTTTTTCTAAAACACCTTTGTTCAAAATTACTATTTCATCACATAAATCCAAAGCTAGTTCCATAATATGAGTTGAAAAAATTATAATATGATCTTTTTTAATACTTTTAAGCATTTGTTTCATTTCTTCTTGTACAACAATATCCAAAGATGTTAATGGTTCATCAAATAATAAAATACTAGGATTAGCAATTATATTAACTAACATTTGCATTTTATTTTTCATACCGTGTGAATAATCTTTTAATAACTTATCTCTATCGTCATTATCTATTTTCATAAAGTCAAAATATTCGTCAATAGTTTTTTCGTTTTTTATTCTATTTTTATTTATTTCAATAAAAAATTTTAAAAATTCTCTTCCAGTTAAAAACTCTGGTACATTAGGAGTTGATAAAACATAACCAATATCATCTGATTCTATTTTTCTCAACTCTTTATCTTTTAAAAAGAATTTACCAGCATCAACAGGTATATCTTCATTTAAACAATTAAATAAAGTTGTCTTACCGGCCCCATTTCTACCTAATAAACCATAAATTTTGCCTTTTTCAAATTCAAAATTTATGTCTTTTAAAACTTCTTTTTTTTCAAAATTTTTCTTTAATCCTTCAATTATTAACTTCATATATACTCCTTTTATAAATTACTATTATTCACTTCTAAGTGCTATTACAGGATCTTTTTTACTAGCCATCTTTGATGGTATATGTCCTGCTAATACATTAAGTACAACACTAAGTAATATTAAAAATATCGCACTTACAAATGGTAGACTTGCAATTTTTTCTATATGTACTAGTGCTGATACAATTAAATTAATAGGCAATGATATTAATAAAGCAATTCCAACACCAATTAATCCTGCTATAAGTCCCTCAATAATTGTTTCAGCTTTAAAGACACGAGATACATCTTTTTTACTAGCCCCCATTGCTCTTAAAATACCAATTTCTTTAGTTCTTTCAAGCACACTAATATAAGTAATAATTGATATCATAATACTTGATACAATTAAACTAATGGCTACAAATCCAATTAAAACATACGATACTATATTAACTACCGATGTAACTCCCTTAACAACAGTTTTTATTAAATCAGTATAAGATAAAACTAAATCTGTTTTTCCATTTTCATTTTGCATTTTATTATAATTTTCAATTAAATTGATTACTTGTTGTTTTGAATCAAAATCTTTTGGATAAATATTAATTGAATCTGGATCATTAATATCAGCAATTCCTAATAACTGACAATTACTTTCATAAGAACTATCCATTCCATCAAATTTTTCTCCAGTTAGTACATTAATATCTTTATTAGTTGTTTGATCCTTATAAATATCTGTTTTAGAAATATTATTTATTACATATTCTGTTAATGAACTTTTATAACCAACAAAATTTGCTTCAGTACTATCATCCTTTGTCCTTAAAATACCAACTATCTTAACATCTAATCCATTGTTAACTATATTTTTCATATATTCGCTATCAGTAGAATAATCTTTATAAATACCATTCTCATATTTATAATAATCAGTATTTAAAATTAATTTGTATGATAAATTCAATATTTCATCATAAGAATAAGTTGTGCTTTTAACTTCTACTTTGTCATCTTTGCTTTTATTAGTTAATAATTCTGATATTTCTTTTCTATCTTTAATATCTAATGCATAAAGAACAGAATCTGGAATAACATTATCTTTATTAATTACTAATACCAATTCATTGTATTCTTTTGGAAAAGTTCCAGCTACAACTTCATATTTACTATCTAATACTTCTTTATTATCTAATAACACTTGAAATACAGGTGTACTATTTGTATTTAATGATGCTGATATATTATTTGACTCTTCTTTTATATCTGTGTTTCCTAATGGATTAAAACTATTAGGGTTTATTCTAATATAATCCGAATTTTTTGTTGAATATATTTGTAAATCTAGATTATATCCATATTGAATTTCTGTAACATAATCTTTAATTTCATTATTATTTTCAATATATTTTTTAAATTCTTTTAAATTATTCTTTTTAGTTATATCATTTTTTACCAAATCAACTTGTTCTGTTATATCATCATTAGAACATAATTGATTTCCATTACATTCAATTTTTTTTGTTTCATTTAATTCAAATAATTTTGTAAAATCATAATTATTTTCATTTAAAGAAATAGGAAAATTAGATAGTGAATTTTTTTCCATATTAGATATGTAATTGTTAACTCCAGTTGTCAATGATAAAATTAGTGCTATTCCTATAATGCCTATTGATCCAGCGAATGCTGTTAAAATAGTTCTCCCCTTTTTAGTTCGTAGATTATTAAATGATAATCCTAATGATGTTAATAAAGACATGGAAGTTTTAGATATTGTTTTATTTGTGTTTTTTTCTTCTAAAAAATTACAAGGATTACTATCTTTGATAATTAAGCCATCTTTTAACTCAATAATTCTAGTCGAATATTTTTGAGCTATTTCAGGATTATGTGTAACCATAATCACCAATTTATCTTTTGCGATTTCTTTTAATAATTCCATAATTTGAATACTTGTTTCAGAATCTAATGCCCCTGTTGGCTCATCTGCTAATATTATTTCTGGATTATTAACTAATGCACGAGCAATTGCAACCCTTTGCATTTGACCGCCTGATAATTGGTTAGGTCTTTTATTAATGTGTTCTTTCAATCCAACTTTTGTTAAAGCGTCAATACTTCTTTTTCTTCTTTCTTTTTTAGATACACTAGATAAAGCTAGTGCAATTTCAACATTTGCTAAAACTGATTGATGAGAAATCAAATTATAACTTTGGAATATAAAACCTACTCGATGATTCCTATAACTATCCCAATTTCTATCATTATATTTTTTTGTAGAAACACTTTCAATAATTAAGTCTCCGCTATCATATTTATCTAAACCACCAATTATATTTAATAAAGTTGTTTTACCTGAGCCAGATGCTCCTAAAATAGAAGCAAATTCATTTCTTCTAAATTTAATATTTATTCCTTTTAATACTTGTTGTTTTGTTTCTCCAATAATATAATTTTTAGTAATATTTTTTAATTCTAACATTTTCTTCCTCCTTTTTATATTTATTTAATACTAATTAAATAATATAATAACTCTAATACTAATCCGATTATAAAATTCATATGATTACTTCCATACTATTACAGCTTACAAAACTACTAAATTGTAATATAACTCTCTATTTTTTCTTTTTATTTTTAATATTTTTTATAATTTTATATCCTAATCAATAGCCTGTAACTTGACAAATTTCAATAATCGCATAAAATAACAATTACATCATAATCCTCTCTTTCAGATTACTCTTTTTTGATATTAACTGGTTAAGTTAAAAACTAATACTAATTCTAATATTGTTACTATAAATATCAATAACCATAACCATTTATTATAGTTATAAATTCTGCCACCACCCAATGATTCAAATGGATATATTGGAATAACCATAAAAAATAAATAAGAGGTTGATAATTGTCCTATTGCATTCCAATATGAACTGCTAATCCAATTTAATGATATAAATGGTAAGATTATAAAAATTGCCCATTTTATTAATTCAGGTATTGCTAACTTTTTCTTAAATATTTTTGTTTTTTCATACTTTTCTGGATACCAATTTGCATTCATTAAAAATGCATTTCCCCAAAAACTCACAAGTAAAGTTAAAAAACTTCCACCATTATTAACTCTAAATTTTCCTTTAGTTTTACTTATTATGTTACCTATATATCTACTTCCTATAAATATTGATAATACTGTTACATATGCCAACAATACCCATATAAACATATTATAATTTTTATTAAAAAATCCAATCCATAAAGGAAGAAGTAATATTATATTTGTAAGAAAAAATGATATAATTTCAATAGCGGTATTAGTTTTTTCTTTTACATTATTTTCTTTATTTGTCATATAAAAGTCCATTCCTATTGTAAAAGGAAATGGTGTTTTAAAATAATGTTTTATAAATCCTGCAAAACCTAATTGTTTAATAATTTCATAACAACTAACTCTTTTAAAATTATTATTCATAAGTAATTTCCACGAACCAACATTATCATCTTTTACAAGTGCTGTCATAACATCACACCCTTGTTCCCAAAGATAATCAAAAGTTTTATTATACAATAGTTTTCCAACTCCCAATCCAGAATAATTTGGATCAACAAATGCTTCGTCTATATATACAACTTTTTTCTTTTTAGTATTAATATATTTATACATTATACTTCCTACAATTTTTTCGTTATAATCAGCAACCATTGCTAATTTAGGTGCCCCAACAAACAAGGCTTCCATTAATTTAAAAGCTCTTTTCCCAACTTTTACAATTTCTTTTTGCTCACCATCTTTCATAGGTCGTATTATTACTTTGTTTTTTTCTATCATAATATTATCCCTCACAATATATTGGTTGCTTATATTATACCATAATAAAAAGTAGATTTTAATATCTACTCTATAAATTACATTCTTTCAGTTTTAGAAATATTTCAAACTTTCTTTCGAGTTAAAATAATTACAATAAGTAATCCAATAAGAATAATTGGCGCTATCCTCATAAACAGCCATTCAATTGAATGTAAAGTAACCCCTAAAACAGCCTTTTCAGGATTATTATAATCCCAATTTAAATAAGAACTATTTAATAGAAACAAAAATATAAAAGCTAATATTATAATTATACATAAAGAAATTAACGACCAACGAATTATTTTTCTTCTTGTATTCTTCCTTTGAGATAATTGTAAGTTTATTATCTCTAATTTTTCAGAAATTACTTTTAAATCATCAGCTTTAGATTCAATAATATTTTCTCCAAGTAAACTACTTACTGGTGTTTCAAGAACCTCTGATATTGAAATCAACATTTCCGAATCAGGTACCGATAATCCTTGTTCCCATTTTGAAATTGTTTGTCTAACCACATGTAACTTTATAGCAAGTTCTTCTTGAGAAAGTCCTTTTGATTTTCTTATTGATTTAATATTATCTTTTAACATTTTAGAACAACTCCTTTCTTTACAAAACTATTATATAAAGAATAGTCCGTTGCTACAAGCAATGCTTATTAACATTCAAGAATTATATTAAAATTAAATACTTAATATATTAATAAAATACTACAAAAAATAATTT
This sequence comes from uncultured Bacilli bacterium, assembly GCA_944359055.1. Classification (GTDB taxonomy): domain Bacteria; phylum Bacillota_I; class Bacilli_A; order RF39; family UBA660; genus Faecisoma. The sequence continues at coordinate 9,598 of CALVSO010000032.1, forward strand.
AATTATCTCTTTTAATTTTTTTAAAGAACAAAAAATATATTAATATTAAATTTATTATTAAATCAAATATATCAAAAGTAAATAAAAACATACTAGAAAATATTGATATTCCCATTATTCCTATACGAATTATTAAAGGCAAAAACCCTCTTTCTTTTGTCATCCAAGTGAAATATGCAAATATGGGTGAAACACAAGCAAACAAAGTCCACCCTTTAATAAATGTCCAACCATATACAGAATGAGTAATGTGTGCTGTTAAATAATAAGTTATTAACATACCTATACAAAATAGAAAAACATTTATCATTGCCTTCTTTTTATATACTATGAAAGTGCTTTGAAAAATTTTAAATAAGTATATTGACAAACATATGTACGTATGATAAAATTTAATCACGGTGGTGA
>CALVSO010000033.1 GCA_944359055.1 uncultured Bacilli bacterium
TCTTCTAATTTCATTTTTTTTACCACAAAAAATAACTGCATAAGTTTTCAACTTACACAGTTATTCTTACACGGTCAAATTATACAATACAAAGTTTTTAAAAGTCAAGAAAAAAACTAGAATAAAATATTCTAGCTAAAGTTTAAAAAATCATATTTATCATCAAAGAAATTAACTAATTCTTTAACAGCGCCTATTAAAGGAGTTGAAATAATCATTCCTAGGATTCCAAAGAAATGACCAAATACTAGTAATCCTAAAATAATAGTAACAGGACTTAATTTAGTCGTTTTACTCATAATTAAAGGTTGAAAGAAATTTCCTTCTACAGCTTGAACTATTATAATAAATATCAAGATTGCAATACCAGTAGGTGTAGATTGAGTAAGTCCTACAAATACAGCAGGAGCGCCACCAATATAAGGCCCAGCATAAGGAATTACATTAGTCAACGCACAAAATAGAGCAAACAATAAAGGTGATTTTAATCCTATAAATGAAAAACCTATTGCTGTTATAACAAATACAACGGTACAATCTAATAATGCTCCATTAACAAATCTTTTTAATGGTTTATTAACAGCTGTTAAACATCTTTTAGTTTCTTTACGATATCTTTTTGGTATCAAAGTATAAATAGTATCAATATTTTTATCAAAATCTAATAATAGATAAAATCCAATAATTAATCCAATACCAAATACACCTATCCAAGAAAATATTGTTTTTAATGAAACAACTAATATATCTGGTAAAGAATTAGCTAAATTAGTAGCCATTAATTCTAATTTTTTAAATATTTCATTACGCATTGCAATGGCATCAATTCCCTCAATACTATTAACATTGCTAAAAATACTATCTATCCATTGTTTAGATGTATCATATAAAGAAGGGATTGTAGTTGAAACAAAATCATTTATTTGTTCTGATAAAAGTGGAATTATGGCATAAATAACCAAAAACAATATTCCCAAAAATACAACATAGCATAAAATTGTACCTATTATTCTTCTAATACCTTTTTTATTTAATTTTGTAACAATTGGATCAAATAACCAAGCTATAAATACTCCTATAAAAAGTGGTGCTAAAATTTTTATTATTGAAAAAATAAAAGGTAATATATGTACTTCTTTTATCAACATAATAATTGAGTATGTTCCAACTATAATTAATAGAACAAATAATATTTTTAATATATTATGAGATAATGAAATTAAATCATTTAATTTTGAATAATTAATTTCTTTTTTCATATAATCACCCTATACACTTAACAATTCTTTTTCTTTAATACTTAATTTTTCATCAACTATTTTATTGTATTTATTAATTAATTCTTGAATTTCTTCTGTACAATATTTAATATCGTCTTCTGGAACTTCTAATTTTTTAGCTTCATTATTAGCATCTTGTCTAATATTCCTTAAAGCTATTTTAGCTTCTTCTGCAACATTTTTAGCTTGTTTTACATATTCTCTTCTTGTTTCTTCTGTTAAAGCTGGAATATTTAAAATAATAATTTCACCATTATTATTAGGTGTTAATCCAATATTTGCTTCATATATTCCTTTTTCAATAGCATTTAAACAACCTCTATCAAAAGGTTTAATACATAATTGTCTTGCTTCAGGAATTGAAATATTCGCTAGTTGTTTTAATGGTGTTTCTACACCATAATAATTAACTACTACACCATCTAACATACTAGGGTTAGCTCTTCCTGCTCTAATATTAGTTAATCTTTTTTCTAAAGATTCAATTGCACTTTCCATTCTTGTTTCTGTTTCTAATAAAATATCATCCATAAATTTTCTCCTTCAAATTTTTAATTCTTTCTTCATAATCTCCACTAGTAATATAACTACCAACCACTATTATGTCAGCATCATTAACTAAATTTATAGTATTATCATTAATTCCGCCATCAACTTCAATCAAATAATTTCCTTTTAATTCTTTTAATTTTTTTATTTTATCAACTGTATCCATAATAAATGATTGCCCACCTTGACCTGGTTCAACACTCATAACTAATACTAAATCTAAATATGGTAAGTATGGTATTATCTCTTCTACTTTTGTAGATGGTTTTATTGATAATCCAACTTTAATATTAAATTTTTTAATATAATTAATAACTTCTAACACATCAACGACTGCTTCATAATGAAATGTTATAAATGTTGGATTTAAATTTTTATATGTATCAATATATTTATAAACATCATTTACCATTAAATGAACGTCTAATGGTTTTTTATTAGTAATATTAATCACTTCATTTTTATTGTTAACAAATATTCCATCCATTATATCTAAGTGAAGATAATCAATATCACAATCAACCAATTTATTTACATTGTCTATATTATCTATTGTTAAAAATGAAGCAGATATTTTCATACTCTTTCCTTCCTTATTAATTTAATATAATTATTATATCTAGATTCTAATATATCTTTATTTAATCTTCTTTTTATTTCACAATCATCTTCTTTATCATGCATACAATCTTTATAAGCACATTTATCACGATATAAATTAAATTCTATAAAATTATCTCTTATATCAGACAAACTCATTTCTCTTAAGTCTAAACTAGAAAATCCTGGTGTATCAGCACACCACCCATCTAATAAATTAATTAAACTTACATGACGAGTGGTATGCTTTCCTCTACCTAAAGCTTTAGAAATATTATTAGTTTGTAAATTCAAATTACTATCTAAAATATTTAATAGAGTAGATTTACCAGCACCAGATTGACCAGCTATTACTGTTATTTTATCTTTAAATATTTTTTTAATACTTTCTTCTTTATTATAATAAACTTGATATCCAATACTTTGATAATATTTTTTTAACTCATCTATATTTGTCTTATCATTCAATAAATCTAATTTAGTAAAACAAATAATTGGTTTTATATTATTAAATTCAATTAGGCATAACAATTTATCTAATAAATATAAATCTAGATTAGGTTCTTTTACACTTGCTACTATAATGGCTTGATCGATATTAGCAATCGGTGGCCTTATTAAACTGTTTTTTCTTTCTTTAATGCTTAAAATTATTTTTTTATTACTATCAAATACTACATTATCTCCAACTAAAGGAGTAATTTTTAAATTTCTAAATTTTCCTCTAGCATTACAAACATATTCTTTATCACTTAAAACAGTAAATGAATTACTAATGATTTTGATTATTTTTCCTTCCATTATTCTGTTCCTTCTGGTACCTCTGGTGTTTCTATAGCTGTTTTTTGAGTAACTGTTATAGTAAGTGTTGAACCACTTATAACTTCACCTGTTCTATTTTGTTTAATAATTGTTCCTTCTGGATAAGTATCATCTGTTTGATATTCTATATTCAATGTAACATTATTCTTATCACAAAATTCTTGAACCATATCAACAGTATAATTTTCATTTACAAAATCTGGATATTCAACAGTAAATACAGCATAATATATAACTATTGTATCACCTGGTTCTAATTTTTCACCTGCCTTAGCGCTTTGATCTACGATAGTTCCTTCTTTGTATTTATCTTGTTCTTCTTTTTCAATTTTTCTTGGTTCAGGTATAACATTTAAACCAGCATTTTTTAAATTTGCTTCAACTGTTTTATAATTTTGACCGGTATAATCTTCTAATGTTATATTGCCACTTTCTTTGGCTACTATAATTGTTACTTCAGTCCCTTCTTTGACTGTTCTTCCAACTTGTGGATTAGTACCAATTACTTTACCAGGCTCAACTTCATCACTTTCTTTTTCCTCAACATCACTAGCAACCAATAATCCTAATTCTTTTAATTTACTTTCAGCTTCAACAACAGTTAAATTACTAACGTCAGGTATTGTTACATCTGGAACTCTTACTAATTTAGGATAAATAATTATAAATAAACATATTAAAGCTACTAATAATGCGAATATTCCACCAGTTATCCATAATGCGATATCCTTTTTTGATTTCTTTTTTGGTTTAGCCACTTCTTTAACCTCCTCATGTTTTTCTAGTCTACTTAAATTAGGCATTTCTTTCGTTTCCTCTAATTCATGTTCTGGATACTTATAAACTAATCTTTTTTGATTTAAATTATCCTCGGTTAAACATGATTTAATATCATCATACATTTCTTTTACTGAATCATATCTATTTTTAGGATTTTTAGCACATGCTCTTAAAACTATATTTTCAACTGATTGTGGTATATCAGGATTTTGTTTACAAATAGAAGGTATTGGTTCTTTCATTTGTTTAATAGCAATTTCAACTGCATTATCTCCTTTAAAAGGAACTTTACCAGTTAATAGTTCATACATTAAAATTCCTAATGAATAAATATCAGATTTAATAGTTGATCCACTACCATTAGCTTGTTCTGGTGGTAGATAATGAACAGATCCCATAACCGAATTAGTTTGCGTTAATTCATTGCTATTTAAAGCCATAGCTATACCAAAATCCATTATTTTAACTCTACCATCATCTAATATCATAACATTTTGTGGTTTGATATCTCTATGAATTATATAACTATCATGAGCACACATAATTGCGCTAGATAATTGAGTCATGATATCAATTACTTCTGGTAATGTTAAAGCTCCTCTTTTTTTTACTAAACTTTTTAAAGTTTTACCTTGTACATATTCCATTACAATATAATATCTGCCATTGTCTTCTCCAACATCATACATTTCAACAATATTAGGATGATTTAATTTACTTGCAGATAAAGCTTCTCTTTGAAATCTCCTTACAAATTTTTCATCATCTGCTAAATCACCACGTAAAACCTTAACAGCAACATTTCTATCTAAAATTGTATCTTTAGCTAAATAAACATTAGCCATACCACCTTCACCAATAGTTTTAATAATCTGATATCTATCGTTTATTTTATCCCCTTTTACAATCATTTATTTACACCATCCTTTAAAAATGCAACCGAAATATTATCTGTTCCCCCTCTATTATTGCATTTAACAACTAATTTTTTTAGTCTATCATCAATTGACAAATCATTATCAACTAATACTTTAGCAATTTGTTCTTCGTCTAACATATTAGTTAAACCATCACTACATAACATAATTCCATCGACATCTCTTTCAACATCAAAGATATCCATTTCAACAGTACTAGTAGCTCCTAAAGCTCTCATTAAAACATTTTTTTTAGGATGTTCTTTAGCTTTTTCTAAAGATAATTCACCTGATTTAACTAATAAATTAACTAAAGTGTGATCAGTTGTTATTTTATGTAATTTACCTTTCTTTAAAACATAACCTGATGAATCTCCAATATTTCCAAATAATAAGAAATCTTTAGTTACGATAGCTAAAACAATAGTTGTTCCCATACCAGAACTTTCCTTATGTTCACTTGTATATTTATATAATAATACATTAGCTTCACTTACTATCTCTTTAATAAAACTAATAGCATCTTCTTTAGTTCCAACTGAACTTATTTTTCTAAATCTATCACCAATATGTGATATAGCAATACTAGAAGCAATTTCACCACCACAGTGTCCTCCCATACCATCAGCAACGGCTAATAATACTTCACCCATCTTATTTTTATTTATAATAACACTATCTTCATTATGGTCTCTTACTTTTCCTGTATCAGTTATATAAGCATATTCCATATTATTCCTCCTTGTAATTGGCTCTTAATTGTCCACATGCAGCACTTACTTTCTTACCAAACTCTCTTCTAATTGTAACACCAATATTATTCTTTTTTAAAGTGTCATAAAATTTTAAAATAGTATTTTGATCACTTTTTTTAAATTCAATATGACTTGTTTCGTTATAAGGTATTAAATTAACATAACAATTCATACCTTTTAATAATTTAGAAAGTTCAACTGCATTTTCATATTTGTCATTAACGCCTTTCAATAAAATATATTCGAAAGTTACTCTTCTATTAGTTTGTTTAATATATTCTTTTATTGTTTCCATTAAATCATCTAATTTATAAACTTTACTTATTGGCATTAATTGATTTCTTAATTTATCATTAGATGCATGTAAAGATATAGCCAAATTAACTTGTTTTCCATCTTTAATAAATTCTTTTATTTTAGGAATTATCCCACAAGTAGATACTGTTATATGTCTACTTCCTAAAGCAATTCCTTTAGGTGTATTAATGATATCTATAAATTTTATAACATTTTCATAATTATCAAAAGGTTCACCAATCCCCATTAAAACTAAATGAGATATTCTAATATTTAAATCTTCTTCTATTTTAAGTAATTGCAAAACCATTTCACTAGTATTTAAATTTCTTACTTTTTTAAGTCTACCACTTTCACAAAATTTACAACCCATATTACAACCAACTTGACTAGATACACATAAAGAATTACCATAATCATGTTTCATTAATACAGCTTCAATTTTATTATTATCTTCTAATTTAAATAAATATTTAATTACATCAACATCTTCTTGCTTTGTTAATATTTCTAAATCATTTATTTTAAAATCTTCTTTTAAATAACTAATAACTTCTTTTTTTATATTAGTCATTTCATCAAACGATTTTACTCTTTTTTGATATAACCATTCAAATACTTGAACAGCTTTAAATTTTTTTTCACCTTTACTTATGAAATAGTCTTCTAATTGTTTAATTGTATAGTCATATATATTCATAATTACACCCTAGCAACATTATATCATAAGTCTTAAATTTTATCTATTGTTTTTGATTTATCATGTAATTAATATGTAAAAAAACTACAAAATTAACATATAATACTTTTTTGTTTATATGTTAAATTCTACGCAATATAATCAAAAAAAAGATAGAAAAATCTATCCTTTTATGCTATATGGGTTGGTCATTGTCCCATTTCCTGATTCTATGACGATATTAGATTTTAGAATTATAACCGGGCGGGCCGCATGCCAATAGTAGCCGGCGCTGTCAGCGGGCGCACGCCCGATGTTGTGGACAACGCCCACAGAAGAAGACGAGCCGTTCATTCTATTGATATACCAATATGTTATGTTTAAATCATTTCCACTATATCTTTCTCCATATGTTGGTAACCCTACTTTTGCAGTTATTACTCCATCACTTTTTCTATTTGGATAACTTCCTTCTGTTGTATAACTTTTTATTTCACTATAATCTTTTCCATGTGGTGTTACTGCTAAATTCCATTCACTTTCTGATATATAATTCTTTATTTCATCCGTAAACCAATTATAATAACTATTACTTGCATTATTTAAATAATATCCGATATTTTCACTCTCTTGCCAATTATATTCTCCACTTCCTAATGTTGGTTGATAATAATTCTTTCCACTACAATTCCAGTAGCACGCGCTTCCTGTTCCATTTTCACATCCGCATGTATTACTTGTACTATTACTATCCCATTTATAATAATATGGTATATACAAATTACTTCTTATTGATATTGTACTATCTAAGCCTCTTAATACATCCGCTCTTTCTACTTTGATACTTCCATCTTCTAATATATCTATTACTCGATATGCTACTTTGTTTTTATCATATGTTATGCTATACCCATTTACTATTACTGAACTATGATTTCCACTTGGCGCATTTCCTTCATCTAAATATATATATTCTCCTATTGTTACATCACTTAATTTGCTGCCTTCTTCATATTCATTATTCGCACTTATTATAAATGGATCCTTTTTACTTCCTGTTCCTTCTTTTACTTCTGCATCACTTTTAATATATATTACTGGTCTTACTCCTAAACCATATGTATCTGTTCTAAACGTTGAACCTTTTGTGACACTATCTACCGTTCCACCGGTGTCAATTGCTAATGTACCACTTTTTCCATCTATATTATTATACCATTGTGTCCATACATATTTAGTATTATTGCTTGTTGCTTTTGTATATGGTGTCATTGTCCACATTAATTCATCTTCATCTAAAAAACTTCCACCTGTATATGTTGCACTATTTCCTGTATTCGCATATACATAATCTTCAAATGTTAATAATCCTACTTTATCTGTTGATATATTTTGACAACTACTTATTTTCGTTGAACTTGTTGGCACTGTTACTACTCTTGAACTATCTTCATTTACTTTTAAACTTGTTGTAACACTTACTTCATCTAAACAAAAATTTCCGTCTAATATTATATCTGTTCTTTCTAATCCATTATAAAATACTCCGCTATATTCTTCTCCTGTATCATTTAACCATTTTCTTACCCATGATGTTTCCCAATCACTTGTTGAACCATATGTTATACTTGTTATTGAATGCGCTAGTACCATTTTGATATAGTTATCACTTGTTTCTAATACTTGCCATAAATTTCCACTATACCACACATAGTTTTTCATTACATTATCTTTTTCACTTTTTAAACCATATACTTTATTTACTGTCTCTCCATTTACTACTACATTCATCTTTATATGTGATGTATCCTCTTCTATTTTTTCTTTTAATGTTCCTATTGTTTTATATGGATTCTTATCTCTTCCTGTATAATAATATCTTAACCCATTACTTTCTTTTCTTACTACTACACTCTCATTATCCATTTCACTACTATAATTATTTATCATTGACTTTAATTCACTCATTGGTATTGTCATAGAGCCAGTTTCACCAACATATCCATCATATTCATCATATAAATACAATTGTGCTGCTCTTTCTATACTTTCATATGTTCGTTCTAATGATGATTCCCTTGCATCTTCTATTACATCCATTATTATTGGGGTTGATATTAAAGCTACGATTGCTAGTATTATTATTACTGCTAGTAACTCTATTAGCGTAAAACCACTTTCTATTTTATTGAATCGTTTCACTTTATCGTTCCTACTTTCTATAATTAATTATACATTATTTTTATATTTTTGACAATAATTAAAAATATAAAAAACTATGTTAATTCATAGTGTGAATTGAAAAAGTAAATTCCAGTTTCAATATTTGAAAACTGAATTTAATCTTACATCAAATTCCAGTTATAAAT
>CALVSO010000034.1 GCA_944359055.1 uncultured Bacilli bacterium
TATTTTTTGTAAAATTTCAAATTATTAATATCAAAAAACGCCTTTATTATAGACGTTTCTCTTACATTTTAATTTCATATTATGAAACTGGAATTTATTTTTTCAATTCACGTTTATTATCAAATTTTCTTTATATTTGTATACATTCTTGAATGATATCCATTCTTATCATAAAACTTAATAGCATTATCATTATAAGCAAATACATCTACTAAAATATATTCACAACCTAATGATTTAAAATAATCTTCCATTTTAGAGATAAGCATATTTCCTATACCTTTACTTCGTACATTTTTAGAAACTATTAATTCAGTTATTTTTCCTCTTTTGGGACGCTTATAATCTAAATAATCATATTCATCATATGGGAAAATACATCCCATAATTAATCCTATTGCCTTATCATTATCAACTGCTATATAGCATTTACCATTATTATTTTTAACTTCTTCTAAATCTAAAATTGCCATTTTTTCTCTATATTCTGGATGAACTTGATCTAAATTATCTTTATCAATTGATACAATATATTCTTCTAGTTCAACTAATAAATCTTTTACATCTTCTAGATATTTATCTTCATATTCTATTATTTTCATTATTAAAATAATCCTCTCTTGTTAATTCATATTTATAAAAAGTTAATAATCCATCATAAAAGGTATAAGGTGATTCTTCTATTACTTCTCCAACTTTATTAAATCCTAATTTTTCAAATATTCTACAAGATGCTGTATTATCTTTTACTGCACCAGAAGAAATTTCAACTATTTCTACTTCTTTAAACATATAATCTATCATTGCTTTAGCAGCTTCTGTTGCATAGCCTTTTCCTTGATAAGCCGGATTCATGTACCAACCCACATCACGAATAGTTATATCTTCTCCGTTTTCTTGAGCAGATACTTGTCCTATTATTTCTTCATGACCACTATTTGTGTATTCAGGTTTTAAGAATACACTCCATACAAATACATCATTATTATCTGATTTAAGAACTTTAGACTTATAAAACTTTTCTTGATTTTCCCAAGTCCAGTGACTAGGATTATTTGCATGTTTTTTCGCACCTACTAAATACCATTTATTTACTTCTGGTATCATTAATATCTTCCACAATCTTTTTTGTTCTTCCATCTTAGAACTTCTTAATATTAATCTTTCAGTTTCTATAGTTCTACTACCGATTAAATTCATTTAACATATTCCTTTCTATTTTTATACACGTGTCTTACCCCACCAATCAGGTATTAATTCTTCTAGTTTTACTATTTCTTTATTATCAATATCTTTTAGGATTTCAATATCCTTGCTATTTTTAGAAAGCTGCATCATATATTCTCTACATGCTCCACAAGGTGAACCAACATTACCTTTAGAATCAACACATACTAATTTTATAATTTCATTTTCTCCATTCGTAATCATATTCGCAATAGCATTTCGCTCTCCACACATACCAAGTGTTGATGCTGTATCAATACATACTCCAGTATAAATATTATTATTTTTAGTTAATATTGCTGCACCAACCTGTCCTGCACTAATCATACCTGATACATCTCTTGGATTTCTAACACTCTTTGCCTTTTCATGTAATTCTTCTCAAACAGTATTTTCACTATATAAATATTCTATATGAATAGCGTATACACCATTTTTCTTAATAGCTTCTTGATATCCATCTAATTTAGTTACATTTATAATTGCTTCTTCTTTATCATTAGTAGACGATGTCGTATATCTTGTTCCTTCTAGAGTAAATAATTCTTCTAAAGAATTATAATGATTTACTTCTTTAACTTTAACATAAAATACACCTAAATCATTACTAGTAAATTCTATAATATCATTTTCTTTTAATTTACTATAATCATGTTCACTATTTTCTTTATTTGATCTAATTTCTACTCTTTTAGTATTATTTTTGATAGCTAGAGCTGCTCTATCATTGATATTTAATTTCATTATCATTTTAATATCCTCCTAACAAAAAAATTCTGCACAATGCAGAATTAATTTTATAATCTAAAAGAATATTCCTAAAAGTTTAATAAATTAGGAGTAGTGATTAATTCTGCATTATTAATAACTTGTAAATTTTTCATCTTAATCACACTCCTTTCTTTGAATAATTTACAATTATAATATATCATACTTTAATAGTTTTGTAAATTACGTTTACATTTTTCTTTAACAATTAGAACAAATCATATTTTAAAATATATTTTAAGTAAAATTATTTTGATTTTTTAGGAAAAATAATTAATATTCCTAAAAAATGTAAATTTGTTATATTTATGCTACTTTTTTAATCATTTTTTTAACGTTTTAATTTCAAAAGTAACATTTTATATAAACAAAAAAGCCAACTTGTCTTGTCAGCTTTTCTGTCAAACATGCACCTATTTATAAATGATGCATCATTTATAAATAAATGTTTACACCTTTGTAAGCGTTGACATGCTTACACTCACCATTTACTGCTTGAATAATATTTAGTGGCAAAATGAGCTTAATACTCAACAATATCCCATTCCCCATAATTCTATCTTAAGTTTTGTAACAACAATCGTTACATAGCGCTAAAATTACATTTAATGGTTGTTAACTAATCATTTAATACTAAGGGTGTACCACCAAAGGTAAAATCGCTTTTAACACGACATCACCTCCTAATTTTCGTCATTTTCAAGATAAAACATATACATGTATACACTTTATCCATCTAACAACAACTAAATTATAGCATAAATTTCAGTTTTTACCAAGTAAATACAATAAAAAAGTTAAAATTTTAGGTATAAATTATAATTAAATAAAACATCATACTTTTTCGTATATTTACTTGTTATTCCTCTAGTAATAGTAAGAGTATCATTTATTAGACAGTAAGGTGTATTGGAGTTACTGATACACCTTGACCAAAAGCAGTTGTAGCCAATTCTAAATCTCCTATTTTATCTTTATCAAATAAAATACCATTTGCCTCACCATTTAAATCAACTCCTGTAACACTTCCAAATCCAAATTTATCAATATAATCAAACAAAACATCTTTACCTAATTTTAAACCTAAATCTACAAACCCTGGATTGCTTTGTGTCGACACACGAACATTTTTTGACTAAAGAATAGCGAGAACAAGCCATATTTTTATTCCCAATTTCTTGTATGTTTTTCTCATAACTCTTATTATTTAGGTCCATTTCAATATCAATATCGGGTGCGTTAAAGTCATAAAAGATTTTTAATCTGATATTTTTTCTATCTCCATTTATCTTTTCGACTTCAACTTTTTGAATTAAAAGATTAATTAAATATGGCAATTTCTCTCTAATATCTAATTTCGTGTTCAAACAACTTTCAATCATTTCAAGTTTCTTATTTAACCTTTCATTTTCTCCTTCTCTATTATTTTGATTATCTATCTCTTTTTGAATATTAAATATTTCTACATTAAATTTATCATTTCTTTTTTTGAATTCAAAATCATCAATCATACCCTTGATGCTTAAATCTAGTAATTTATCTTTTTGCATTTCTATTTGTTTTATTTTGTTTTCCATTTCTTCTAAGTTAAGTGATGATATGGATTTTTCCATAATATTTTTGTATTCTTCATTAACAAGTTTTATATATTCTTTTTTATTCTTTATAAAATCAGTAAATAAATCTATGAATATTTTATCTAAATAAGATTCTTTTATATTTGGTGAAGCACAAGTTTTTACACCTTCATTTTTGCAAGTTTTACAAGTCCATACCGGATCATTAGAACGGTTAGATCCACCATTTCTAATAAATAGTGCTCCACAATCCTTACAATATAACTTACAAGAATACTTATATCTTTTAATATGTTCATCAGAATTTAAGACATGTCTAGATGGAAGTTTTTTTCTTTTTTCATGAAGTAAATTAGCTTTTTCCCAAAGTTCTTCTGATACTATCGCAGGTATTTTATCATCCTTATATATAATTTGTTGTTCTTTAGGTAATTTCTTTTTTTTATGAGTTTTATAATCTTCAACCTCTGTAAGTTTAGCTGTGTAATAACCTTTATATCTAGGATTAGCTAAAAATTTGGCTAAAGTTGTTTGAGAAAATGGTTTACCTTTAGAATTGTAATAACCCATTTTGGCAAGTTCGATTCCTATTTGTTTTAATCCCATAGATCCACCTGCGTATGTTTCAAATAAATAAGTTATTATTGGTGCTTCATTTGGATTAATTTCATATTTACCATTTTTCTTATAATATCCGGTTAAATTACCTCCTATTAATTTACCATCTTTAATCATACGATTAATTCCAAATTTTACTCTTTCAGATAGTTTCCTAACTTCATCTTGGGCTAAACTAGACATTATTGTTAATCTAAATTCAGCATCTTCTTGAATCGTATTTAAATTATCTGATAAGAAATAAACAATAACACCTTGCTTTAACAAATATTCTGTATATTTAATACTATCAACTGTATTTCTTGAAAATCTTGATATTTCTTTAGTAAGTATTAAATCAATTCTTCCCATAGTAGCATCTTCTATCATTTGTAAGAATGATTCTCTTTTATTAACTGCTGTACCAGAAATACCCTCATCAATATATCCACGATATAAATTCCAATTCTTATTTTCACTAATCATTTCTTCAAAATATTTTTGCTGATTTTCTAGTGAATTTAATTGATCGTCTTTATCTGTAGATACACGAGCATAATATCCTACGGATAAATTCATATCATAAATTGTTTTTCCTTTTCTTAATTCTTCTCTTGCTTTTTTTATATCCATATTACTCACTCCATTCACAATGTGTTCTTAAAACGAAAGCACAATTTAGGTTGATTGCATGGTACCTCTCATTTGATTTGTTGTCAATTCATTTTCAAAATTTTTATATTCATTTTTTATTTTTTTCATTCTCGCTAGAATAGATTCTTGCATTTTACTATATGTTTTTAAATCAATAGCTTGTTCATCATATAATTCTTTATTTACAATTAAACGAAATTCTAACCATTTGTATTCAAATGGTAAATGTTTGGTACTAAATCTAACTTCTATATCGTCGTTATACATTTAATATCCCCCATTTTCTTTTAATTGTATGAAAGAAGATAAAATAAAATAACAATATCAGTTTCTTAGACATTGTTTTTATTTCCTTTTTCAAGAATTAAATTATTTTCTAACGGATTTTTTAAATGAATTTCTATTACAGAACTGCTATTATTACCATTATCAATATTTATATGAAAAACTTCCTTATTAACTTTACCTTTTACGAATGATAATTCTTTATTTGATAATGGTTTATCAAGTTCAAAACTAGAATAAGTTCTAGTATTTCTTTCCTTATATTCAAATAAACGAATTTTATCTTTTAAAAGTTCATTTATAATATCTACTACTTTTTCTAATTTTTTTATTTTTTCTTGTCTAAAGTCTTCATATTCAGGTAATTCTTCATGTTCTTTTGATTTATCAACTCTATTTCTATATTCTCTATCAAATTTTGTTTTGATATTTTCTACAGTAAAATAAGTATTACTTAAATCTAATAAAGGACAAATTTTCCTCTTTATTTCACCACTTGTATAACATGACAATTTTTTATAAATAACAGTATCTCTAAAAATTGGATAACCTATATTAGGGAATATTATCGTTTTATAATGAAAATTTTTAACTTCATCCGGCGTTAGCAAATCTCTTGCTATTAAAGATGTTGACTTATTACCATTATAATTTGTTAAACTTACAGATTGACTAATTGAAGAAGATTCTATTGTCTTTTTACCTAACCTTTTTGAAATTGCTTCTGCTGTATCCATTGTATTAGTTTTTAAATAAGCAAGTCCTGAGTTATCTAAAATAATTTGTGCTACTTCTTTACCATAGACATTATCTAATTGTGATAAACTTTGAATAAACAAATGATATCTTAACCCTCTAGATCTTGCTACGGATATAATTGACTCAATATATATAAAACCTATTAAGAAAACAATTAAAAATACTAATAGTAAAATAAGGGATATACTCATAATATATCCCCTACCAATCTTTTACTACAAATCATAATTCTCCTTACTGAAAATAAGATTACTTTTGTCTTTTATATTATATTCTTTTAAAACATATATTCTTTTATGATAAATTAATATTTATACATTATACTTCCTACAATTTTTCCATTATAATCAGCAACCATTGCTAATTTAGGTGTCCCGACAAACCAAGCTTCCATTAGTTTAAAAGCTCTTTTACCAACTCTTACAATTTCTTTTTGTTCCCCGTCTTTCATAGGTCGTATCATTATTTCATTTTTTTCTACCATAACAAATATCTCCTCCATAATAACAAATCGCCAAATTGTAATTTGTATTACTCTTTATCTTTTTTGTTATTTCTATATAATATACTAAATGTTAGTGTAAATAACATTGGTATAACTGAATAACCAGCATTATCTAATTTATGAGTGATTACCAGGTATCCACTAATTAAAGTCAAAATTGCAAATACAAAACTTAAAATCAAAAATATTTTCACCTTTAATTTTTCTTTATTCATAACTTTCATATCTCCCCTATATATTATAATTTGTTATTAAATAATTGAGAAAACAATCAATAAAATTCCAACTATCACAAAAATTCCACCCCATATTCTAAGAATAATTTTCATTTTAGGATTTTTTAATAATTTATCTGGAATTCTAGGGCTTTTAAGTTTCATAAAAAATTGAGGAACTAATAACATAAAAATTGCAACTATTGTAATTAAAATTCCTGTAATTAACATACAATACCTCCCTCCATAAATTACTATTTATCTAACTATTATTTCCTATTTTCTTATTTTCAAATAATAAAAGTACACTAAATATTATTTCT
>CALVSO010000035.1 GCA_944359055.1 uncultured Bacilli bacterium
TTATTATTATTTTAGTGATTAGTTGTTTATCAACTTTTACTACTAGGAGTTTCAAATAACCTTTGTTATCGCTCCATATTTTGTATAATAATAACTTGTGATTATTCACGAGTTTTTTTGTGCCACGTTCTTAGCGGAAGGATTAGAGTTCTGACATTTTTTTATTAACAAATCATTTTTATACTCTAATATATCATCAAATAAACTATACCATTTAATTTGAACACAAAATCTATTTTTTTCATATTTAGGATTGTAATTCAAACATCTATTCATTGGTTGACAAGATAATGGCCCAAAATAAATTCTTATTGAATATAAATTAATTTTTTTGTTTATTATCTCCTTTATTTTATTTTTTGTTATAAAAATAAAATCATTAGAGATTCCATATATTAATGCATCAATTTCGCATATATCATTATTACCTTTTAAAACAAATCTTTCAATTGCTTTGTTTATTAAATTATTGTTATTTAGTATTTTATTTAATAAATCTATCTCTTCTTGATTTGTTTTTTTATATTCACTTATAAAAACTCTTTTGATACCATGAAATTGGTTCTACATGAATTGAATTTTTTGTTCCTAACTTTATGTATATTAGACAAGATTTTGTTATTCTTATTTGATTATAACTTATCATTCTAAATAATTAAACTTAAAATAATTTTAATAAAATGTTTTTTAATAAAAATTAATTATTGTGATATAATAAATATAAATTTAGATTTTAGAGAGGTTGATTATGGAATTAATTTTTTTAGGAAGAGGAGCTGCTTTTAATCCAAAAGAAGGCAATAATTCAGCATACTTTATTGAAAATAATCAATTATTTTTAATTGATTGTGGAGAAAATATATTTGAAAGACTTATTGAAAGTGAACTCTTAGAAAATATTGAAGCTATTAATTTAATGATAACGCACACGCATTCTGACCATATTGGTAGTTTAGGAAGTTTAATAATGTATTCTTTTTATAACTTACATAAACCATTAAATATTATTATGCCAGAAAATGCAAAACATTTACATAGTATTGAAAAAATTTTGAATTGTTTTGGTTGTAATAAAACAATGTATAATTATATAAATGAAAAATGTTTTGATGAAAAATTTGAAACTTTCCAAAAAATCAGATACATTGAAACAAGCCATTGTGATGATTTAAATTGTTATAGTTTATTATTTACTACACAATATGGAATAATTTACTATTCTGGTGATACAAGAGAAATAAATACTATAAAGTCTTTGATTAATAGTGGACAACAAATTGATAAATTATACGTAGATACTACAACTGCTGACTTTCCTGGTAATGTTCACTTGTACATAGGAATTTTACAAGAGATAATTCCCAATGAATTAAAAAATCGTGTTTATTGTATGCATTTTAATAATGATAATTGTATTGAACAAGCAAAAGCAATTGGATTTAATATCGTAGAAACAAATTATTATGATAAAATATCCAGTAATATAAAAAAGTGATTGATAACTTCAATTACTTTTTTTGTGTTATACACATTTAATTTTAAAATTATTTATTAAAAATATATAATAAATTTTAATTATTTCATAAATCAAAAAAATCATCTTGATTTAAGATGATAAATATATAAAGTTCGTATAATTCGAACTAATTAATCACTGGTGCCGAAAGACAGAATTGAACTGTCCGCTGATCCTTACCAAGGACCTGTTTTACCACTAAACTATATCGGCATAATGAAATTATATCACAATTTCATTATCTTTGGAATATAATAACCCTAATATTACAAAGAAATAAGGCGCTACATCAATTACACTTATATTTCCAAAAGCTTGAATACAATATCCTATAAACGAAATATATAAAGCAATATAAAAGGTATCTTTTAATTTAAATCCCTTAATAAATATAATTAGACATAACATACAATATAAAGATAAAGCAAATATACCATTTGTTATTAGTATTTGATAGTAAACATTATGTGCCTTATCATAAACTAAACCTTTATCCTTAGGGTAAACTACCCTTAAATTATCTAATCCTGCCCCAAATAAATAATACTCTTTAGCTATTGGTATTAAATCTTTCCATAACTTAAATCTACTACTACCATAATTATATTCTTTATTATTTTCTTTTATGTTAGTTGTTGTATCTACAATATCATATTTGATATTGTAATTTCTATAATCAGTACTAACTTCTATATATTTTTTATTTACTAAATAATCATTAATAAAAAATATTAGTATAAATAAAATAATAAGTTTAAATAAATTTATCAATTTAATTTTTTTAAATTTAAATATTATTAAAAATATTAAAGCAAGAATAAACCCTATAAATGGACCGGTTGAATTTGCTAGATATAAACCTAAAACAAATAAGCATGATAATATTAAATATATATTTTTATTTTTTAACAAATATAAGGTACTAGTTATTAAAACTAACATAACCATATAACTACCTAAAAAATTTGGATTACCACATAACCCCATAGCCATATGAGATTTTGAAAAATGTTTTATAAAATTGAAATCAGTATATACTTGTAATATAGAATATATAACTTGAAATACTCCTAATATTATAAATAAATTAATTATTTTTTCTTTATATTTTTTTTCATTTATATTTTTTACATTTAAAAATAAGAAATAATAATTTAAAAGTGTAAGTAATCCTTCATTTCTATTTAATTCACCAAATATTGATATTTTTACATCTTGTGCAAAAATAGTTGAGATAATTGCTAATATAATCAAAAAATAAATTATAATATCAGCATAAGTTATTTTTTTATAAATTAGATTAACTAAATATAAAATTATTAAAATTGGTAATGAAAACCATAAAACATAAACATGATTAAAATCATACGAATTTTCAATTATTCCACTTAAATATAAAATATATGATATTAATTTAAATGAAGGAATTAATATCATTAATAACATAATAAATTTATATATAATTTTTTCTAATTTTATCATAACTAACACCTTTATAATTATATAATAAAAAACTTGCTTAAGCAAGTAATTTTTACATGTATTATTATTGTATTATTTTGTTTTTAGAGATTTAATTAGTGTCTTATCATTTCTGCCAATTTCATCAATTTGTTGACTAATAATTTTTAATTCAAGATGTAAATCATCATAAAATGTTTTAGTTAATTTTGTTATTAATAATAAAATATCTATTAAATAATTTATATATTTTTATATCGATGTTTGCTACATTAGTTTTAATTATTACTTAATCCTATCTTTAAGTATTTTATAATAATTCATTTTATTTGTTATTCAATAATATTATTATCACTATCTCATATTCATAATCAGCCTTTGATTTAATTCCCAAAGAGCTGTTTTATTACTATCATATTCTAATTTTTTATGTGCCTCATCATATGTAAACCACTTATATTGTTTATGTTCACTAGATAATTTAATATCATTATTATCCGTAAGCACCCCAAACGAATATTCTGTAACAACATATACATCATTTCCCCAAGAAAAATTTCCTGTCACATTAACAACTGGGATTGAAGTAATAGATGATAATTCAAGAATATTATTTGCCTCTATACCTGTTTCTTCTAAAACCTCTCTTTTTACTGTTTCAATTAATGTTTCATCATCTTCAACTCCGCCTGATATTGCCTGCCATATTTGCAATCTTTTTCTGTAAAATATGCAGTATTCATACTTATTGTTTTTATTTTTCCTATATAAAAATACTAATACTTGTTTTGGTTTTCTCATATTATTTATTCTCCTTTATTTCATCTATATTTTTTATTAAAGATTCTAGACCATCCTTTTTATATATTTCATATACAATTTCTAATAATCTATTTGCTCTATTTTTAAATGGATCACATGATAAATAAAGATGAATTAATATATAAAATGGAAGCAATAATAGAATATTTAAAAATAATAATGGATATAATTATAAATTATATAATCATTTATGTTCAGGTTATGGTAATCCGGATTCACATATTGTAGAATATGCAGAAGATGTTTTAGATATTGTTAATGAATTAATTAGTATTATAGATAACAAATAAAGACAAGCTTTATTTGAATAAATATTATAATTACATAACAAAAATCAAGGGTCTAGATGAACTCACTTCGTTCGCCCTTAATTTTTTTCTGATAAGGTTCTTTTTATATGATGTCTACCGATTGGGGTTCACATCAATTTTTCAAATTCTTTTTTAATAAACGAATATTGTATATCATAACTTAATATTTAAGATAATTAGTGTTTCGATATTATCTATCATTGAGTTTCTATCTAACTTTACCTTTACTTAATGATAATTGTTTTTCTTTTGTATTACGATAGTCATCATAATTACCCAAATACTCTGTTATATTTTTATCTTCAACGTACAATACCTTTTTAGCAATTTCATTTATAAAATATCTGTCATGAGAAATAAATAAAATAGTTCCTTGAAATTCACTCAATGCTGATTCCAATACCTCTCTTGTTGTTATATCAATATGATTAGTTGGCTCATCCATAATTAAAAAATTTATATTTTGCTGCATTAATTCAAATAATTTTAAACGAACCTTTTCACCACCAGAAAGCATATTTACTCTTTTAAACACATCATTACCATAAAAAAGGAATTTTGCTAATGAGGATCTTAATTGAGTTTCTGTCCCATTAAATGTTTTTCTGGCAACTTCTAACAATGTTTTAGTATCATCATCAAATTCGATAACTTGTGGAATATATCCTATTAAAACATTACTACCAATCTTAATATCGTTTCCATCATGACTTTTTCCATTATACAAATCAATTATATGTTTTATTAATGTTGATTTGCCACATCCATTTTTACCCATCAAACAAGTTCTATCTTTAAATAAAACATCAAATGACACTTGTTCTAATAAAGTTTTATCATCAATGGACAAATTTAAGTCATGTACAGCCAATACTTGTTTTCCAGATCTATTAGTCATTTGAAAATTCAACGGTATCTCTTTAGCAGTTTCTGGTTTATTCAAAAGTTCTATTTTATCCAATCGTTTTTGAATACTGGCGGCTCTTTTAAAGAATGATTCTCCACTAGGAGATGCCATCCTACCAAATTCTTGTAATTGTTTTATCTTCTTTTTCATTGCATCAATCATTTTTTGTTGATCTTTATATTGTTCAAATTCAGATAAAATTCTTCTTTCATTCTCTTTTAAATAATATGAATAATTTCCATGGAAAATTTCTGATTTTCCTCTTTCAATCAATACTATTTTCGTAGCAACTTTATCTAAAAAATATCTGTCATGAGAACTCATGAGAATAGTTCCAGTATAATTTTGTAAAAATTTTTCTAGCCATTCTAAAGTATCTATATCTAAATTATTTGTGGGTTCATCAAGAAGAAGGATGTCAGGATCCGATAGCATAATTTTAGCAAAACATACAATTGTTTTTTCCCCACCAGATAGTTTTGAAAAGTCTCTTTCTAAAAGTTCAGAATCAATTCCAAATTTATTACATATTTCATTAATTTTTGAGTCTATTAAATAACCACCTAAATCATCAAATCTTTGTTGCAAAACCCCATACATATTCAATATTTTTTTCCATATCCTCATTTTGGGGATTAGTCATCTCATATTCGAGTAAACGCATTTCTTTTGAAATTCTATAAATTTCTTCAAAACTAGAACTCAAAAATTCACTTACAGAAATATTTTCATTTGGAAGCATTGGCATTTGAGGAAGAAATCCAACCTTTGCGCCTTTCCTAGTGGTAACTATTCCAGAACTCGGTACCTCTTCTTTTGTTATAAGTGTAAATAAAGTTGACTTACCACATCCATTTGGACCAATTAACCCAACTTTTTCACCACTCATAATTTCTAAATCAAATGAATCGAAAATTTTTTTAAAACCAAAATTTTTGTCTACATTCGATAAAGCTATTTCTATCATAAACAACACCTACAATTCTTCAAAGTTAAGTTCAATATAATTAAAGCGTTTATAAATATCCTTTTTTAAATAATAACTATTCATTTTTAATATAGGTATTTTAAAGTTCAATTTTAATATTTTTTTATTAATAATATGCAGTAAATAATCATTATGCGTCTTATTATACAACTTAAATATCATTTTGTAAATAGGACTCTTTTGTAACAATGTCTTAAATTTGTGATAAATTCCTATTATAAGTTTATTTATGAATAATTCCTAAAATTCTACAACAAAATGTAG
>CALVSO010000036.1 GCA_944359055.1 uncultured Bacilli bacterium
TATAAATTATCATAGAAATTTAATTATCATAGAAAAAAAAAGAAACTCTTATAAATAAAGGGTTTCTTTTTGACTTTTCTCTGATAACAATTATAAATTTAATAGTTGGTTTAGTAAATTTTGATCTTCATTCCAATCTGGTAATTTATCATTAAATTTTGGATTAACTTTTTCAATAGCTTCAAATTTTGATTTTTCAATCACTTTGGCATATTCCATTGTCGTAATAATAGAAGAATGACCAAGAAGCTCTTGTATATATACTATATTGACACCTTTATCTAATAAATGCACTGCTCTTGTATGTCTAAATGTATGTGGAGATATTTTTTTATTTAAATTATTAGTACTTTTTATAACATCTCTTATAAAATCATTATTCATTCGTTTTCCATTTTTATTAAATAAATAACCATTTTCAATTTTATTTTCTTTAATATATTTAATTAATAAAGTTTTAGTTTGTTCCATTATAGATACAACTCTTTGTTTGTTACATTTTCCTGTTAAAATAATATACTTGTTTTCTAAATGAATATCATCTATTTTTAAATTAATAATTTCACTAGCTCTTGCAGCTGTGTCATAAAGAATTGTAAGTAATGTTAAATTTCTTCTACCTTTATTAGTAGACGTATCAATATTATCAAAAAGATTTTTTAATTCATCTTCTCTTAGATAAAGAATTACTTTCTTTACTTCTCTTTTTGCTTTAATTGATAATATCTTTCTTATATTATCAATATTATCTATTTCATCTACTGCACAATATTGGTAAAAAGATTTTATACTTGCCAATCTTTGATTTCTAGTTCTAATACTGTTTTTTTTATTATTTTCTAAATAACTTAAAAATTCCAAAATTATTTCTCTAGTTACATTTTCAAATGTGATATTTTTTATTTCGAATCCTTTAACATTGACTAAATATTCTATTAATATTTGAAAAGTTTTTTTATAGGAACGAATAGTGTGTAATGACATATTTCTTTCTATAATTAAATAATCTTTTAAAAATTTTGATAAATAATATGGAAAGTTTTTATTCATTTGTTTCACCAACATCTGGAATTAAATATCCTAGTTCCTTTTCAGATATATTATTAACTGTTTTTAGAATATCTTTGTTAATATGAAAATAATAAGAAACAGAATCTATACTTTTATGACCTAATTGAACCTCTAGTATAGGCATAATTATATTAATATCTTTATCCAATTTTATATACTTATCAATATTATGAACGACAAAAGTGTGCCTCAAATCGTGTAATCTTGGCCCTTTATCAGTTATTTTTATATTTGATAAAATTAATACTTTTTTAAAATACTTTATAATACTATTTTTAGATGTTTTAAAAATATTTTCATTTGATTTATTGTTACGAAAAAATTTAATGATGAAATTATTTATTTCTTTGTTTAAACTATCTGAAATAGCAACATATCTTTCTTCATTATTTTTTGAATTTCTAATTTTAAAGAAAGATAAATTAAAATAATAATCTTTAATTTTAAGATTTAAAACCTCACCTATACGCATACCTGTCTGGTAAAGAATTTTAATTACTAAAGGATAAGCTATTTGTTTATAATAGTCGTAATGATAACTATTCAAAGGAATTCTTAAATTTAAATAAATTAATTTTATTTCTTTATATGAAAATATATAAGGTAAAAAATTGTTATGATTTTGTGGATATACTTTATTAGGTATTTGATAACAATCTATATTTTTTTGATATTTTAAATATTTACAAAATTCTCTAAATACTATCATGTTTCTAGATATAGCATTTGAAGATAAATTAGGATTTAATCGTGCATAATTTTCAGTAACATCTTTTGTTATTTTGGTTACATTATTTTTTATTAAATATTGTTTAATTGCTTTAATAATTGTTTGTTCTGTCTTATATTTATAACCTAAAAATTGTTTAAATTGAATAAATTCATCAAATATGGTATTATAATTATACATTATTGTTCTACCTCCAAACAAACTTTTTTTAAATTTTTTATATCAATTTTTAAATAAGTAGAAACTGTTGTATTTATGTTTGAGTGACCTAAGGTAGACGATATAATGGGTATGGGAATATTATTATCTAACATATTTGTAGCCAATGAATGTCTTAGATTATGTATTCCTTTTTTTGTATTTTTAACTTCAAAATCACATTTATCAAAATATTTATTAAAATCAGTAAAATAATTTAATTTTTCAAATGGATATTTCATCTTAACAAATAAATATTCATTTTTACATTTAGGTCTAGCTTTTCTTATATAATTAATAATTGCCCATCCAACTTCTTTTGACAAAGGTAATGTATTTAGATTATTTGTTTTGGGCTGAATAACATTTATTTTATAATTTTTCCAATCAATGTCTTTTAATTTGATACTTAAAATGTCACTTATTCTAAGTCCAAGTCTAGCAGCAATTAAAATAATGGTATAACTTCTAATGTCTATATTTTTTTCTTTAGGGATACTTTCGAGTAATTTTTGAACTTCATCAACTTTTAAATATGTAGGTAATTTTCTTTTGTTTTTCCCATGTATTACAGGAATATAAACTGATAAATCTTCTAATAATATGTTTTCTATAAATAAATATTTTAGAAAATCTCTTAAAACATAAAAATTTCTTCTTTTAGATGTATTACCTTTTTCTACAATTTTATTTATAAATTTTGTTATATCTAATCTAGACAAATTTTCTATTTTATTAATACCATTTTGATAAAAATAAGACAATAGATTAATTAGATAACTTTTTTTAATAAATAAACTACTATCAGAATTTTGTTTTATATTTTTTGCATAATCTAAATAATTATCTAAAATAATGTTCCAATTATTAGGATAATTAGAATACAAAGCATTAGGTAAACTTCTCTTCAAAATAAAATTTTTATATGCATTAAAATCATCAAGAATCCTTTTAGATCTCATTAATTGTTGATATCTCGACTTTGATTTATTTGTATATTTATTTACATCAAAATTATAATAATCAAACAAAAAATTACAATAGTCTTGTTCATTATAAATAAAATAATTCTCATTTTTCCAAATTATAAACTTCTTCCATATCTTTAGATAACCATCCATAGTTTTTATAGAATATCCAATTTCAAGTGCCTCCTTTCTAATGTTTTTAATATATGTTTTAAAATCTTGTGTATTCATATATACACGCTCCTTTTCTAGCTGACTCTATGCCAGCAGAAAATATTATAATTGTTATCAGAGAAAAGTCAAAAAGAAACCCTTTATTTATAAGAGTTTCTTTTTTTTCTATGATAATTAAAGTTCTATGATAA
>CALVSO010000037.1 GCA_944359055.1 uncultured Bacilli bacterium
GACTACATATGTCAAGTATATTTTTATATTCTGTCTTTTCCATATACTCCTCCTAACGAATTTTCTCTAATTATTTTAGAAAATAAACTTGAATTACTAGAAATTACTTTTACATTTAGTTTTTTTTCAATATCACTAATCAATTGCAAAGTTGGAAGATTTGTGCAGGAAATAACAATATCTCCATCATCACTTTGATAATTATCAATAATAAATTTTTCAAGTTTATTTTTTCCAAAATCAAAATAGTCTTTAGTATTAATTAAATTTAAATTAATCATTCTATTTACTTGAATATAATTATTTTCAAGTTCATCTTTAACCTTCCCACCAAGTTCATCATTATATGGTGTAATCAATAAACATTTCTTTATGTTTTTTAACTTTGATTCTTCAATTAATGCCTGAGCTGGATTATTTAAAATATTTAAATTATTACTAATAATAGCAGATGATGTACAAAAATATCCTACATAATCAACACCCAAATATTTTAAATCTTCTATTTTACTTTTACTATCTTCTGCCAAATCTTTCAAATATTGTTCCTTATTTTCCTTATAACTAGTCTTATAATCTAACTTTGCAACATAAAAAACATAATCATTACAATTTAAAATACGCTCATTAAATAAATACTGTAATTCATATTCTACAGTTAAATTAGTTTTTGGAATTAGTAATCCTATTTTTTTCATAAAACTTCACCTAAAATTGTTCTATTCCCGACATATCCAATTACTTTAATTTTATAAAAATGATCTAATTCTAATTTTTTATTTTTAATAACAACCCTAACTGGACAAGTTGCCATTTGTCTTAAAATTGAATTACCATCTTTATACATTTCCATTCTTAATTCTGAAATAACTAAGCCAATAGGAAAAACTTGTTTTAACATTGGAACAATAAATTCTTTTTCAATAGTATCACTCCATACATTAAATTCTTTTAACATTTCTTCATTATAATGATCAAATTGTTCTCCATAAGGCGAAGTTAATTTCCGAACAAAAACTCTTCGAACAAAATTTCCAGAATTTAATATTTTCTTAAAATTATCTAAATTATATTGTAAAGTTTTTTCCGTTTGACCATCTAACCCATAAATAATATTTATGCCAGGTAATAATTTAGGTAAACCTGTCTTCCCACGTTCTTTACCGTATTTATTAATAATAGCTATTGACTTATGAATATCATCTATAGTCCCATTTAAATTACATTTTTTTCTAACATTCAGATCAAAAGATTCAACTCCAAAAGGTGTAATATTCCCGTCAGTTGTATATTTAGCAACCACTTTAGTAATCTCTTCACCTTCTTTTGTGTTGACATTGTGAGGACTAACATTATCTATATGAAGTGTTTTAATGTTTGGACATTTTTCCCATATTTCTTTAAAAAGTAATTCAATTTCTTTAGCATTACATTCCTTATAAGCATAAAAATTTGGTTGTCTTCCTAGTCTGAAATATAAAGCTCCTGCTTCATACAAACTTTGGATTTCTTTTACAATATCTTCTCTTTCTCTAAATTGTAATGGTAATCCTCTCATTCCTTCTATACAAAAAGTACATCCAGGTTTTCTATTACATCCAGTAGCAGTTTCTATTTCAATAACTAACGGTCTTTCCAATTGCTTTAAAACGTCACTAGAAGCAATTGCTATATCTTTTAGTTTTTCATAATTTGGATTAAATTTATTTCCTAAATTATCAATAAAATAATTATACGTATTACCAAAAATAATATCATTAAATAAATTTTCTGGAACAGTTTTTCTAATATGTCTTCTTGTCAATTCATTACCACCAAGTGAATAAAATAAAACCTTGTTAGTTTCTTTTAAGCTATATTTATTTAATAGTTTTTCCATTTCTAAAAAAGTTGGTGGTTCTGCTGAAACATATTCATATTTTACAAAACATCCCATAACTACATATATATTGTTTGCACCATATAATATTTGTTTTATATTATCTTTATTCTTAGTTGTATTTAAAATTCTCTTATTAAATGATTTTTCAAAATGTTTTTCTCCATCAAAATATCTTAAATCATCTATTGTTAAATAATAATAATTCCTTTTCTGCTGTGCCAATGCCCCTGCAATATATCTTGAATGAACACTTAAAAATGGTGGAACACCCAACCCTGAGGGTTCATCTGTATATCCATCAATAATAACATCATAACTCATAAAATTCCTCCTAATCAATTAATGTACTAACATGAAATGGTAAAAATTTATCTCCAATTTCTTTAATTCCTTTAAACAAAATATCATGAGTATCATCTATTAATACTGCATATTCATATTTATTTGATTTCAATTTTTCCTTAATAACTCGAATTTTTGCATCTTTTCGTGATTCAAAACTTTCATTATAAGTAAAAATTCTATTTTCTTGTTTTATAAAATTAGCATATTTATCAAGCCACTCATTTTTTTCTTCTGCTTGTTCCCTAAAAAAGCAGGAACTTAAAATATAAATTTCAAATTTTTCTTCAGCATTTATTTCTTTTAAATTATTAATTGTTGTATATATAGGTCGTTTTTTTAAATAAGTTCCCGGAACATTATTTCTTATATTTTCTCCTTCACCAAATCTATAATCTGCAATAACACCATCCATATCAACAAAAATAGCTAATGAATCAATTTTCTTATCACTAACAATTTGCTTTAATACTTCTAACAAATACATTTACTATTCACCTCCAAAAAATAATTTTCAAAAAAGTGTGCATAATTATCGTTATATATGTACTCACAATATTGCCATTTTTTTCCTGTACTAGTGTATATTATATCACGTATAATGTAGATTAGTAAATGAGTAAGTTTGAAACTTATTTAATTTACTATATAATATTATCTA
>CALVSO010000038.1 GCA_944359055.1 uncultured Bacilli bacterium
TCAGAGAAAAGTCAAAAAGAAACCCTTTATTTATAAGAGTTTCTTTTTTTTCTATGATAATTAAAGTTCTATGATAACTTGTATTATCAGAGTTCTATGATAATACAAAATTTGAAATTGTAAAAGTAAGTTCAAATGAAGCAATATATATTTTGCCGATGAAATAGGTAAAGTAATGCTTAATATTTGGGTATAAGAATATGCGTATTCCTAATGTTTAAAAAGTGGACAACAATGGTATGTTTGATTTTTGTGCAGATTTCTTCTAAACTTAATTTATATGATCAAGATTGTATAAAACAAGAATTAGGAAACAGTTCTTATTCCCTAGGGTAATTTAAAAACTAGTATATATATAAATAAAACTAATGGGTTTCCATTAGTTTTTTAGTGCATAATCTTAATAATATTAAAAGAATTATAATAGGTGATAAAACAAGAAATAAAACAGTAGAAATAGTTAAACCAATTGCAACAATACTTAAATTTTTGATAATATCGCCTCATTTCTAATATAAAATTATAGCACATATTTCTAGTATTGACAAGTTTTAAAAATATGATACAATATATTTAATATTTGTTTGAAAGAGTATATATATTGATTATCAAGAGAGCTGGTGGAAGGTGAAAATCAGTTAAGAAATATATAGAAAGACAGCAAACTAAAAAATAATCGGTTAATCCCGTTAAAGATTTAAGAGCATAGAATTCTATGAAATAAGGTGGCACCGCGAAATAATTCGTCCTTATATTTATAGGATTTTTTTAATTGTGAGGAGGATTTTTATGAAAGTAAATAACAATACAGATTTTAATATTAAAAATGTAGGTGAATTAGTAACATTATATGGTTGGGTTGCTAAAAAAAGGAATTTAGGTGGTTTAATTTTTATTGATTTAAGAGATAGAAGTGGTATTATTCAATTAGTTGTTAAGCCTGATAATAAATATTATGATTTAGCAGAATCTTTAAAGAATGAATACGTTATTAAAGTAGTAGGAAATATAACTGAAAGGGAAAGTAAAAATAAAAATTTATTAACTGGCGATATTGAAGTTATAATTAATGAATTAGAAGTATTAAATACTAGTATTGATTTACCTTTTAATTTAAATGATACTACAGCTTTAGAAGATACAAGATTAAAATATCGTTATTTAGATTTAAGAAGAAGTGAAATAAAAGAAAAATTAGAAGCTAGACATAAAATTACTTTTGCGATAAGAGAATATTTAAATAAATTGAATTTCTTAGAAATTGAAACACCAATTTTATGTAAAAGTACACCTGAAGGAGCAAGAGATTATTTAGTTCCATCTCGTATATTTAATGGTAGATTTTATGCTTTACCTCAATCACCACAAATATTTAAACAATTATTAATGGTTGGTGGTATGGAAAGATATTTTCAAATTGCTAAATGTTTTAGAGATGAAGATTTAAGAGCTGATAGACAACCTGAATTTACGCAAGTTGATATGGAAATGAGTTTTGTAACTGAAGATGATGTTATGGATTTAACTGAAGGTTTAATTGCTTATATTTTTAAACAAGTAAAAAATATTGATATTAAATTACCTTTAAGAAGAATGAAATATGATGATGCTATAGAATATTATGGATCTGATAAACCTGATTTAAGATTTGATATGAAAATTAATGATATAACAAATATTTTTAAAGATACAGAATTTACAATTTTTAAAGATGTATTAAATAATAATGGTATTATTAATTGCTTAGTTGTTAAAAATAGTGCAGATAAATTTTCAAGAAAAGATATTGATAAATTAACAGAATTTGTTAAAACATATAAAGCAAAAGGTTTAGCTTATTTAAAAATAGATAATGAAGTAACAGGAAGTATTGCTAAGGTTATAACTACTGAAGAGTTAAATAACTTAAAATCTAAATTAAATTTAGAAAATAATGATTTAGTTTTAATTATATCTGATAAAAAACAAATAGTTAAACAAGCATTAGGAGCTTTAAGATTAAATTTAGGTAAACAATTAAATTTAATAAGTGATAATTATGAATTATTATGGGTTGTTGATTTTCCATCATTTGAATATAGTGAAGAAGAAAATAGATATGTAGCTTGTCATCATCCTTTTACTGCTCCAAAAGATAGTGATATTGATAAATTATTAACTGATAAAGCAAACTGTTATTCTAAAGCTTACGATATTGTAATTAATGGTTATGAAGCAGGTGGGGGAAGTATTAGAATTCATGATAAAGAAGTTCAAAAGAAAATGTTTGAAGCGCTAGAATTAACTGATGAACAAATTAAAGAAAAATTTGGTTTCTTTGTTGATGCATTAAAATATGGAACACCTCCACATGGCGGTTTAGCGTTAGGTTTAGATAGATTAACAATGTTACTTACTAATACGGAAAATATAAGAGATGTTATAGCCTTCCCTAAAACAGCTAGTGCATCTGATTTAATGAGTGAATGCCCTAATGTTGTTGATGAAAAACAATTAAAAGAATTAGGTATAAAAATAAATAATTAAATTGCTCTAAAAAAGCAATTTTTTTTAAAATCATGCAGGAAATCACCACACTTTTGGCTAATAAAACTAATAGGAGGTGATTTATATAAAAAAATTTTACACTGCAAGACATGAACCCGTTTTCATGTATGCTGCTGTTAAAAAAGAATTTTTAATAGCTATTTTAGAACCAATCATAGATAAAAAAATTGAAGATTTACAAATACTAAATCCTAATTTAATTCAAGATTATTATAAGTTACGTGGTCAAAGA
>CALVSO010000039.1 GCA_944359055.1 uncultured Bacilli bacterium
GCACATTGAATACCGCAATGTCCAGCCGACGGGAGGCGGCAATTTTGGGGTCAAGCTGTCGCAGAGAGCCGGCGGCGGCGTTTCTGGGGTTGGCAAATGGAGTTTCCCCCAGCTTGTCCCGCTGCTCGTTGAGCTGCTCAAACACCGTTTTAGGCATGTACACCTCTCCACGGACAATGAGCCGTGGGGGTGCATCCTCAATTCTCAGGGGAATGGAGCGAATGGTTTTCAGATTTTCTGTCACATCCTCCCCAATCTGCCCATCTCCACGGGTTGCCCCCCGGACAAACAGCCCATTTTCATATTCCAACGCCACAGAAAGCCCGTCTACCTTTGGCTCTACATCGTACACCGCCTCGGGGACCACCCCTTTCACACGCTGGTCGAACTGTTCCAGTTCCTGAAAATCAAACACGTCCTGCAAAGACTCCAACGGCACAGGATGTACCACCTGTTCAAACCGCTCCAACGCCTTTCCCCCTACTCTCTGGGTGGGGGAATCCGGTGTCACCAGTTCTGGATGTGCCTGTTCCAGCTCCTCCAGTTTTCTCAACTTCTTGTCGTAGTCAAAATCGGACATGGTTGGATTGTCCAACACATAGTATTCGTAATTTGCCCGTTCCAGCTCTTTACGCAGGGCAAGCAATTCTTCCATTGCACATTCCTCCTTGGTGTCAGCAGGTCAGGAAGCCAGATAGAACTGGGGAACCTGCCCCACAATCACAGTTTCTGCCACGCACAGACGGGTATCACAGCTGGTCTCCACCGCTCCGGCAGGCAGCATCAGGGTCAACGGGATATGGAACACCAGCTCAATCCGGTGCAGGGTCTGATTCACACCGGCAGAAGAAAAGCTGCTTTCAAACTCCCCTTCTACCGTTCCCACCGTCATGGCGTGTACCTTCAGTTCCGGTCCCAGTCCCCACAGAATATCCAAATCCACCAGACTGCCCAGAGGAATGTGAATCTGGCTTACGTCCAGTCCCTCCAGTTCCTCGAGAACTGCCTCCAGCAGTCTGGCTCTCAGTGTGTTCATAGCTGCCATGTCGGTGGTCAGGGCAATCACATTTCCCTGTGCATCCTGTTCCATGTGTACCAGCTGCCCATAGGACACCCCTTCCAGCTCCCTGACTACACAATCTTCTATGGTTTTTGTCACAATGGTCTGGGTCTGTGCCTGTGCCACCATGACCACCATAGGGCGCAGCCGACTTTCCAAAATCGAAATGCACAGCCACGCTGTTCCCAGTGCAATGAGCAGTGTCACCAGCACCCCTGTACCACCTGTCAACGAGGCACCGCCTCCCATGCTGCGCCTCAGCTTTCTCCGCAGTATTGATATGCCCCGTCTCATAGGATACCCCCTCAGAGTAGCCTATGACAAAAATCCAAAAAGAATTACTGTGTTAACTGCTGAACCGCCAGCAACACCCCTAATTTTCCTGATTCATAGGTAAGCCCACCCTGTAAATATACGGTGTAAGGTGGGCGCATGGGTGCATCCGCTGACAGTTCAATGGATGCCCCCTGTATAAATGCCCCGGCTGCCATAATCACAGGGCAGTCGTAGCCGGGCATGTCCCACGGCTCCGGTGTCACATAGGAGTCCACAGGCGCGCCAAACTGAATCCCTCGACAGAACTTTTTCAGTGCCTCCGGCTCCTTCATGTGAATCATCTGAATAATATCATGGCGCACCTCATGGGAGGCTGGCTGTGTCTCATAGCCCAGCAACTCCATCACACGGGCAGCAAACACAGCGGTTTTCACTGCCTGCGCCACGGTATGGGGAGCCAGAAAAAGCCCCTGATACAGAAGGCGGTTGTTGCCAAGGGTAGAACCACACTCTGCCCCAATGCCAGGCACGGTCAAACGCATGGCAGCCCCCTCCACCAAATCACGCCGACCTGCTATATAGCCACCTGTGGGGGCAAGCCCACCACCGGGATTTTTGATCAGGGAGCCCACCACCAGGTCAGCCCCCACATGGGTGGGTTCCAGTGTCTCCACAAACTCCCCGTAACAGTTGTCCACCACAATGGCAACATTGGGATTGGCTGCCTTGATAACCTTGCACATCTCCCCAATTTCTGCCACAGACAGAGAAGCACGGGTGGAATACCCTTTGGAACGCTGAATGAGCACCACTTTCACACGGGGGTCAGCGGCTGCCTTTGCCATCCCCTCCAAGTCGGGCTGATTGTCACGCAGTTCTACTTGCCGATATTCCACCCCATAATCTTTCAGAGAGCCGTGCCCCTTGTCCACTGCACCAATCACCCCCAACAGGGTGTCATAAGGTGCCCCTACTGCGGACACCAGCACATCCCCAGCCTTCAACGCCCCAAACAGCGCGGAGGCGATGGCGTGGGTGCCGTTGACAAACTGAATCCGCACCAGAGCCGCCTCTGTGCCAAAGAGCTGTGCATAAATTTCATCCAGCTTATCCCGTCCAAGGTCGTCATAGCCATAACCGGTTGTCCCTGCAAAATATGCCTCTGCCACTCGATGGGTCTGGAATGCCTCCAACACCCGGGCTGCGTTTTCCTCTGCAATGGCATCAATGCGGGCAAACTGCTCCTTTAAGTCCTCCTGTGCCTGGCGTGCCAGTGCATAGACCTGTTTACTGATTTGCAAACTCATGATATTTGTTCCTGTTACCTTCCCAATCAAACTTCATTCAAATTTTTACGCAGAACTGCCAACAGCAAGTCCACACAGTTCTGTACATCCTTCTGGTGTACCATCTCGGTTGGGGTGTGGATATACCGACAGGGTACAGACACCCCTCCTGTGACCACTCCCAGTTTTGTGGTGTGAATTGCCCCTGCATCGGTGCCCCCTGCCTTCAAAATATCTTTCTGGACAGGAATCTGGTGCTCCTGTGCCGCCTGCTCCAGCAGATGCACCAGTTTGGGGTGACAGATGACAGAGCGGTCCATGACCTTAATGGCTGCACCCTTTCCAAGCTGCACCGTTCCGCACTGTTCAGAACCTGGGGTATCATCCACATCGGTCACATCCACCGCCAGAGCATAGTCCGGCGCAATCCCCCATGCGGCAGTTTTTGCCCCTCTCAGCCCCACTTCCTCCTGAGCAGAAAAGACAAAATACACATCATTGGGGCAATCTTTTAGCTGGGACAGCACTTCCAGCAAAATGGCACAGGAAATCCGGTTATCCAGATAGGGAGAGCGTACACAGTCCCCCTGTGCCACCGTTGGCATGTCATATACCGCAGTATCTCCCACCTGCACCTGTTTTTTGGCTGCTGCTTCGCTGCCTGCGCCAATGTCCAGATAGCACTCATCCAGTTTTAAACTGGACAGCTTGGCTTTTTCCTCTTTTGCCACCACACCACAGGTTCCATTTTTGAATTTAACGGGGGTGTACAGGGCTTCCGACGGAGCCACGCCCCCCAGCCGTCCCACTCTCAGAAATCCCTCTTTCTCAATGTGGGTGACAATGAAACCAATGCTGTCCATATGGGCACTGAGCATCACCTTTGCCCCTGTGCCCTGTTTGTGTACCATCAAATTGCCCATTACATCCACGGTCACTTCATCGGCATAGGGCAGAGCCAGACGGCGAATCACCTCACAGATGGCACCCTCATCCCCAGATGGTCCGTGGGCATGGGTCAGTTGTTCCAGTTGCTCCAGTTGTATCATTGGGCGTTCTCCTCTCCCTTTTCCAGCCCTCTGGCTGTCTGTTCAAGAAACAGCCGTGTGAGCTGTAACATATGCTGAAAATCTGCCACATTGCCCACACTGGTGGGAGCGTGGAGATAGCGAACCGCAGCAGACAGGGCAGCTACACGCACCCCAGCTTTGGTGCGCTGGATGGTTCTGGCATCGTTGCCCCCTGCAATGTATTCCTTGGTCTGCCAAGGAATCTGGTGTTCCTCTGCCAGATTCCGCAGTTGTTCAAACAGTCCCCGGTCATAGATGGTACTGCCGTCCATATAGGAAATCACTGGACCTTTCCCGGGGCTGCACACCCTTCTGTGGTCATCCACCGAGGGCAAATCCGCTGCTGTGGTGGTCTCCAGTACCAGTGCCACGTCAGGGGTCACAGAAAACGCCGCTCCAAATGCCCCTCTGGTGCCCACTTCCTCCTGTGCGGTAAAGGCAAAGGTCACATCCAGAGGCAGTTCCTCCTGCAACAGGGTCAGCATAATCGCACAGCCCAGCCGGTCATCAATGGCTTTGGAGCGAAACAGCCCATTTCCAAACTCTGCCGCCTCTCCTACAAATGCGCCATAGCTGCCCAGCGGCACTTTTTCCAGAGCTTCCTCTTTGCTGGTGGCTCCAATGTCCAGATATAAATTCTCTGTTTTGGGGACTTTTTTCATATCGTCTTTTGATAACATGTGGATGGCTTTCATGCCAATGATGCCAGCCACCTTCTGTTCCCCCAGTACCACCGGTTTTCCCAGTGTGACCCGGCGGTCTACACCACCTACAAAATCAAATTTCAAAAAGCCGTCTTTGTCTGCCCCTGTGACAATCAGTCCCACCTCATCCATGTGGGCACAGAGCATCAGGTGATTTCCGCTTGCAAGTTTTCCTTTTTTGAATACAATCAGGTTTCCAAGAGCATCGGTTTTCATGGTGGTTGCGTGGGGCTTTGCCACCTGTGCAATATAATTCCGCACACAGTCCTCATCCCCTGACACCCCATTGAGGGTACACAGGGTTTTTAACAGTTCTAACATAGCGGCTCCTTTCCCACACCAAGCACAAAGGCGGTGAGCAGTTTTGCAGTCTCCTCCAAATCTCCTCTGTGAACGGTTTCCACTGGAGTGTGCATATACCGCAGGGGGATGGACAGCACCCCTGTGGCAACCCCTTCCCGTACCACCTGCATCACCCAGCCGTTGGTTCCAGAAGAACCAGCCATAACTTCCAGCTGATAGGGAATTTGCTCCTGCTCCGCTGTGGCTTTCAGGCGGTTCACCAGCCACTTTGCACAGTTGGGACCCATGCCAATGACGGTCCCCTTGCCCAGTGGAAAGGTCTTGTCTTTGGAGGCGTCGGGGGAGTCCCCGTGGGTCACATCAATGGCAATACAGGCATCTGGAATGATTCCATAGGTGGCAGTCATTGCCCCTGTGCTGTGGGTTTCCTCCTGGGTACTGCCCAGAAAATAGACATCCACATCCAGTTCTTTCCCTTGCAGCCGCTCCGCTACATCCAGCAACACTGCAAAGGAAGCCCGGTCGTCCATTGCCTTTCCACACAGTAACTGTTCCCCCAACGCCTGACAGGAGGTGTGATATACCGCAGGGGTTCCAATAGGAATTCTGTTCTGTGCCTCCTCCTGAGACAGTCCCACATCAATATATAACTCCTTCACAGGAATGGCACTGTCAAATTCCTCACTGTTCTGCACATGGGGCGGCAGACAGGTCACAACCCCAACCACAGGGGGCTGGGTCATCAGAAGCAGTTCCCGGTCGGGCAGCATACGGGGGTCAACTCCACCCACTGTGGTAAAGCGGAGAAATCCCTCCTCATGCCCTGTGACCAGAAATCCAATTTCATCCAAATGGGCATCCAGCAGCAGCTTTTTTGCCTCTGGCTTTCCACAGCGGCGCACCCCTACCACATTGCCCATTCTGTCTATGAATGCCTCATCCACCAAGGGTTTGAGCAACTCCAGTGCCACCTGTGCAGCCTGTTGTTCATAGCCGCTGGGAGCTGCCAGTTCACACAGGGTTTTCAAAGTTTTCTCGTAGTTCACCCCAAAACCCTCCTATTCCTGTTGGCATACCAACGTCTAGTCTGGCTACCCACACTCCATAACATTTTCTTGTCGTGTGCCATGAAATCCTCCCCAGTTACAGTTCCTGTACCAGCTTTTTGAATACCTGCCCACGCTCCATGAAGTTTTTGAACTGGTCAAAGGCGGCACAGGCTGGGGACAGCACCACTACATCGCCCTTTTGTGCCATCGCCTGAGCAGCCAGCACCGCAGAAGCCAAATCCTTGGTTTCCTGAATGGGCAGTTCCTCGCTTTTAAAGTTGGGAGCCTGTTCCACCGCCTGACGGATGGCAGAGGCAGTATTTCCGGTGAGTACCAGCCCTTTCACCTTGTCAGCAATCTCCACCCCCAACTGGGTAAAAGGCACTCCCTTGTCGTAGCCGCCAGCAATCAGAATGATTTTCTGTGGAAAAGACTCCAGACAAGCGGTGGTGCGTGTGGGACTGGTGCCAATG
>CALVSO010000040.1 GCA_944359055.1 uncultured Bacilli bacterium
TTTTCTCGGCATAAACATGTTTTCTGCAGAATATTATACTTATTCAAAAGTTGCACTTGACTTTTTAATTAAAAAATTATATTTAATGATTATTTTAAAGATTCAAATTTGTTTACTCGTTTATAGTAATTAACTAGTGACTTTTTAGTAATTACTTTTAATTATTGACCTCTAAATCTTTGAATTAATACATCTAAAATAATTATTTATAAAAATTTATCTTTTTATTTAAGTATTAAATAATTTTTTTAATTAAAACTTATAATTTTATCTAATAATAACAAAAAAACTAACATTTCTGTTAGTAATTTATTAATCTCGAATTTATAAAAGTTCGATTATCAATCAATCTGGTGCCCTTTTGGTGGAAGTATAATAACCACTAGGCATAGATTTCTAGGTAGTAATAACTACTAACTGATACAAGTATATCATATATTTTTTATATTTTAACATTAATTTTTATTTTTTTTATCTTTCCTTTCTACGGCTTCTACATTTTTAAATATTTCACTATCGAAAAAATCTTTAAGAGTTATATTTAAACCTTCACAAATATGTAATAAAGTGGATAAAGTAGGTTCTGATACTTTTTCTCTTAATATATCACTAATATTGGATGGTGATATGCCACTTTTGTATGCTAATTTATATGCTGATAAATCATTTTCTTTTAGTAAAGTTGTAATTCGTAATCTAATTGCATTTGGTAAAAGCATATAATTATCACTCATCCTTTCATTTTCAGTTTAGCAAACTATTTGGAAATATTATGTGGAAGTTTCCAAAAAAAAGTATTTTAAATTTTGACAAAATATGATATTATTATGATTGAAAGGAGTTAATTTTATGGCTATAAACAGAAAATGTCCAAAATGTGGTAGTACTAAAGTTCAATTATCTAATGAAAGAAGTAAACATGGATGCTTATTTGTTATTTTATTCGGAATTTGGTATATTATGTGGTTAATGATACGTTGGTGTATCGGTTTTATGATTTTATTGTGTTATGATTGGTGGATGTCAATGATAGCAAAATCAAAAGGTAAAGGGTATGTTTGGCAAAGTAAAAAATGGTTTTCTAATAATAAGAAAATATATTATTGCCATGATTGTGGAAATAACTTTAGAGCATAAAATAATAAAATCCAATTTAATTACATTGATTAATTAAAAAGCCGTGGCACATTTTGCTCGCTTGCGAGTGAAAGTGGCGATAGGCTTTCTCGTTTATTTTCATCGAAGTTTTGAAAATAAAAACATAATTTTACTTGGCTTTATGCCTTGCTAAAATTATGCTTAAAAGGGTTTAAAAAGGGAAATTCCCTTTTTCACACCGTTATTGGCTCTGCCAATAGCGTAGTGTGTTACCATTTCGACAAAATGGTCTTTTACGACGAGCTGTAGCTCGTTTTTTAAATATCAAAATCTCTATCATCATATTCATAATTTTTTGTGTATAAATAATCATTTATTTCTTCTTCTCTAGGTGTGTTATCTGCTATATCGTGTAAATCTTCATTATCATAAAGATTATTTTTGTGATATTCTTTTATTTCAGTAATTACATCATCTTTGTCTTTTTCAGTTCCTATTTTTAATAATCGTTTAAAGAATTTCTTTAGTTCTTGTAAAATGGTTTTAAGTAGGTCAAACAAGTTATCATAATCATTTTGTAATTCTTTATTTTTATTTTCTAATAATTTAACTTCAACTTTTATATTATCTCTTTCTTGTTCTAAATCTTTATATGATTTTGTGTAATCAGTTAGTTCTTTAAATAGTGCTTGAGTTCTAGGCATATCTTTAATAACTCTTTTTGATGTATGCATGAAGTTATTTAGTGTATCGTAAGTATCTTTATCAATTTTAACTTCTTTACCACTTATCGTAGGTTTAGAAGTTTTTAATTTTTCTTCTAGTTCTTCATAATCTCTTATCATAAGATAATTTTGTTTTTCCATACGAGTATCTAATTTCTTTGTTATCTTCTTAAATTCTTTTATTGAAATGTGCTCGTTATCGCTGTTTTTAATACCTCTTTTAAGGTCAAAACCTTTGTCTATTAGTCTTTGATGATATTTGTCTTGAAGTTCGCTTAAATGGGTGCTAGATTTGATATATTGCTTTTTAGATATGGTATATTTTTCACTATTACTTCGTTTATCATATTTTCTAATTAAGGGAACAACTACACAATGAATATGTGGTGTTTTTTCATCTAAATGTAGTGTAGCATGTAATACTTGTTCTTTTGTATAACCTAAATCTTCATAAACGAATTCCATACAAGTATCAGCCCATTTTTTAATTTGTCTTTTATTCATATCTTTAAAGAAATCACTATCACTAGTAAATATCATTTCATCTGCAACTACGTTATTTGCATCATCTACCATTTGTTTAAATGTTTTCTTTCTATCATCTCTCATTGTTTCCATTCGTTTATCGTGTTCTTTTTTATATTTTTTTGTTAAGTTATAAAAACCTTTTATATATT
The DNA here is from genome assembly GCA_944359055.1 of uncultured Bacilli bacterium. Lineage (GTDB taxonomy): Bacteria > Bacillota_I > Bacilli_A > RF39 > UBA660 > Faecisoma. Next base: position 2,501 of record CALVSO010000040.1, read on the forward strand.
TTTCAGAAAGAGGGACTAGTTCAATATTATTTTTAGTTTTTGTAATATCTATATCGGGGTTAGATTTATATGCTTTTTTCTCTCGTTTGTTGTGTGATCCGATTTGTGCTAAATCTGCCATTTTATATATTGGCTCAACTCTAAATATCGCATAACTCATTATCACACATCTCCTTAAACTTTTCAAAGAAACCTTTATAAAGTTGCTCGCCATTTATATTTTTAATATCACTTAAATCAATAGTTATAATTCCAAGTTTTAATTTATCATCTTTATATTTCTTCTTATCGTTAATAGCAATAATTCTAACTATTTTTTCAATATCTACATTTGAAGTAAAACTTATATCACTTAAATCATCATTTGGCTCTACAAAGTAATAATTTAATTTGTAATCACTGCCTAATGTTTCTGCTAATTTATTAAAGTAATTTTGTGCTTGTTCTGTTGTTTTTAACTCTTTATTCATAGGTAGTGAATAACCATAGTTATCTTCAAATAGAAACCAATTTAAAGGTAGTCCATAATCTTGATTATAGTTAATCATATCTAGTAAGAAACTAGTTCTAAAATGGGTTTCTTTAACTATTGTCTTATCATCTTTTCTTTCTACTACTAAATTATCAATATAAGTAGATATTATTCTTTGTTTTTCTTCTCTTGATTTATTTAACCAACCATAGATATTAGCAAAAAACTTTTCAGGTTTAGCAAATGTATCAATGTTATGTTTATCTTGTAATATAAGTAAATCATCAACAGTAAAACTTAAATTTTCATATTGTTTTTGTTCTTGATATTTCTTTTCTATGGTCTTCTTTTGAAATTCAATATGTTTAATCTCTTTATCAAAATCTTCTAATTTCATAACACCTTTAATATACGCCGTTTTAATTCTATCTAATTGTTTGTCTAAATCTTTAATTTGTTTGTCATAGTCTATTTGTTTATTATCAAATTTAGATTTAATAAATGGTGTATAGTAGTCATTTATAAGTTCATCAGTTTTTGTAAGTTCAATAACTGCTGCTAACATATTTTCTTCTATTTCTTGTTCTTTAAAGTTGATTTTACAATGTTCGCATTTGTAATAATAATATTTATTTCCATTCTTTTTAGTTGTAGCACTACCACCTAGAAATCTACCACATTTAGAACATACTAGCTTGTTTGTGAATAAATATGTTGCTGTTCTTTCATAATGTCTAGCATTTCTTAATTTTTGACTTTGGCAATTATTCCATTTTTCTTTTGATACTATTGGCTCAACAACATTTTCATAATATGTAGGGTGTTTAGTTCTTTTACCATTTACAAAATCGCCCTTATAAAGTTCATTTGATAATATTTTTTGAATGGTAGAGTCATACCAATTTGTTTTACCTAATACTTTTTCTTTGTTGAATATATTAGCAATAGTTTGATGAGATTTACCCTCTAAATATAAATCAAATACTCTAATAATAACATCTTTTGTAAGTGGGTCTGGTACTAATTTTTTATTATCTCTTGTAAAACCTAATGGAGCACGATTTGGAATATGTCCTGACTTAATAGCGCCTACCATACCAAATTTAGTTCTTTCGCTACATTTTTCAATTTCATTTTGAGAAACACTAGTCATTATTCTCATAACCATTCTACCATTTGAAGTAGTAGTGTTTGATTCATCAGCCATACAGTCAATATCACACTCATAATCATTAACAAACTTCATAAGTTTTTCAATATCATAAACTGAACGAGTTAATCTATCTAATTTAAAAGCAACTATAACATTAATCTTTTTATCTTTAACATCTTGCATCATTTCTTGATATGCTGGTCTTTTATCATTTTTAGCACTTATACCTGCATCTTCATATATTTTATAAATTTCATAACCTTTAAATTTACAAAACTCTTTTAATTTTTCTTCTTGTTCGGGTAAACTAAAACCCTCACGTTTTTGGTCGAGTGTAGAAACTCTTTTATAAATACCTGCGATTTTCTTTTCTTCATTCATACTTTTATCAACCTCACTTTCTATCAAAAAAGAGGAGTCGAAAATACTAGTTCAAACTAATACCTTTGACTCCTCTTAAATAAATAAGTATAAATTTTAAATATTTTATATGTGCTTTTAAACATAGAAGTACCTCTCTTTCCCCTTAAAAAGCGATACTGCTTGCTTTTATTAGTTCTATACTATAAACATTTATACTTGATTTGTCAAGGTTTTAGTGTGCTTTGATATATTCTTCTAGGTCTTTAAACTTAATTTTTTCTTTATAACCATTTATAAAAATATCATCACATTCATCAAATATTAAATAATCAATACCTTTAATTTTTACTATATGAGGTTTAACCATAGCAATATTTGTATTTTTAATACTTTTAATATTTCCATTTGTGATAGTGTAGTCAACATAAGCAAACCTACAAATCATTTCTACCTTTCTTTTTAACTCTTCACTTATTACAAGTTCTTTAGTTTCTATTGTCATAACTCATCACTTATCCTTTCTTAAATAACAAAAAAACTAAC
>CALVSO010000041.1 GCA_944359055.1 uncultured Bacilli bacterium
AATGGTGCTATATAAATAGTACTCAAACATTATTTGAAATGTATTATGTATTGTAAATCCTTGTTTCTTTCAATATAATCAATATATTTAAGCCAAAAAGCTCTTTTAGATTCATTATCTAATTTTTCGTATAATTCATTTATATCAGTTTTAAGTAGTTCATTATAAATACTTAAATCTTTTTTATTATCTTCCATTTTTTTTGCATTTTCTAATTCTTGTGAAAAAAGTTTATAATTTTCTTCAAATTTTTCTTTACTTATTTTTCCCTCAATATATAAATCTGTTATACGGTTAATTTTCGATTCTATTTTTTTGATATCAACTTTTTTTAATTCTTGCTTATTTTCTATTGTTGAATATTTTATAATCATATCTTTAATATGTTCTTTAAAGTTTGCTAGTAAATATTTTTCAAGAGAAGATTCAAGAATAGGGCTTCTATTTTTACATAATTTAGAAGTATATGCTTTGTTGCACCGATAGGCAGGATTTTTATATTTTTTATTATATTTAGGTTTTGTTGTTGCGTGAGTAAATCCTGCTAAATTATGACCACATTCACTACATTTTAATAAACCTCTAAAAATATATTCATATTTAGCGTGATTAGATTTTGCATTTCTTTTAATTCGCTTTTGATTTTCTAAAAATTCATCTTTTGTTATATATGGTTCACAATAATTTTCTATTCCTCTATAAATACCTGTATATAATTCATTTTTAAAGTAATGACATATACTATAATAGTTAATTGATAAATTATATTTGTTATTTATATATAACATGGTTTGACGCATAGAATTAAATATTTTAAAATGTTCAAACATATCATTTACTATATCTTTTGTATCTTCATCTTTAACGACGTGTTTGTTTTTCTCCTCTCCCACAACCTTATATCCTAGTGGCATACAATGTGAACCTTGGATTGCTCTTTTATTTTTTACCATATTATCAAAGTTAAATTTTATTCTATCTGATGTTTGATCTGATTCGTTTTGAGCTATTGATAATTTTATATTTAAATGTAATCTTCCGTTAGATGTAGTGGTATTATATTCTTCATCAGAACATTCCCAGTCAATGTGATTTTTTTCAAGTATTTCTTGAATTTTATAATAATCTGAAATGTTTCTAAACCAACGATCTAATCTCCAAAAAACTATTCTATCAAATTTTTTCAATTTTGCATCATTAATTAGTCGTAGTAATTCTTTTCGACTATTTAATTTTGAACGAGCAGACTTTCCTTCGTCAGCGTATATTTCAGTTATTTTATAACTTTTTTGCTTACAATAATCAATTAATCTTTCTTTTTGAGAATTCAAAGAGTAACCGTGTCTAACTTGTTCTTCTGTACTAACACGAATATATATTGCAGCATTAATTATTTTTTTTATTGTTTCCATTATAGCACTTCCTTTTTACTAAATTTTATGCTATAATTATACGTGAAAACACGTACAATTATATTGTATTTAAAAGTTTTGCAGACTTGTTTTCAATTTCTACCGTTGGCGCGGTAGTTTTTTTTATAAACATTTTTAAATATTAATTAGAACAATTAAAAGGTTTGTATCCTTTTGCAACAGCACTATTTATACTATAAACCCAAAAAGCATATTTTTTTCCTTCAGTAACTTCTTTCATGCAATCATAACTGTAATAATAATTTCCATATCCATTTAGTACAAAAACAATGTATTCATCCATAAAGTTTGATTTTTTTCTTAATATAATATTTTCTTTCAGTAATTCAATACGACTATTGTTACTAGATTCTACTGTTCCTTTTAAAGAAATAATTTCTTTTTTTAATTCATCAGCATAATTTTGCTCTTTTATTATAAATATGCTTTCAATAATAATTATGATTGTTAAAATTATTATTACAATAATAAACATTTTGTTTATGTTAAGAAATTCAAAATTAAATTTGCGTGTAAGATGTTTTTCTTTTTTGTTGTACTGTTCTTTTTTTTGTTGTTTCTGTTCAGTAGTATTAACGTCAAAATTACCAAACATATTAATGTTAATATAATAATAAAATAAAGCACCTAAACCACCAATACCTACGAAATTTGAACTATCTGTAATTGCAGTAATTAAAACGGAAATAATAAATGCGATTAAACTGTTATATTTACATATTTTTTTGTAATTTTGACTATTAAGTTTATTCGAAATTTTTAAAATAAATGGTGCTATCATCATTATTAAACTTATAATTAAAACATCTATTAATCCTAAAAAATATATATTATCTGTATTACCATAATTAATGTAACTACCACAGGCACTTGCATATAATATTAGTAATAATCCAAAAGCAATTATAAATCTTTTCATAAAAGAACTCCTATCTACTTGTATCAGTTAGGATATATTCATCTATACCTAACTCTTGTAATCTATTATTATAATCTTCTGCTAAATCAATATAATTTTGTTTGTAAAAATCTTTATCATTTACTAATTTTTCATTACAATTTCTTATATCATTAATTAATGATTCAATATCAATTTCATTATTATAAGCATAATCTGTTATAAATTTTTCTTTGCCACAAATTGATATTTTTTGATTAGTTAATTCGACTTTATAAGTGTTTTTGTTAGCACAACCAGTAACTATTATAACTGCAGATAAAATTACTAAAACATTTTTCATATTATTCCACCTTCTCAATTAAAAAATTAATATATCTATTTGCTTCGTCTTCGTATTTATCAATGTAAAAAGCAAATAAATCTCTATTTATTTGACATAACTGATTTAATTCAATATGTGCTAATTCGTGTAAAATTGTCTTTTTTCTTTTGTAATATGATAAATTTTTATTTATTAATATATTATATATATTTTCATATTGAAAAATAAAGCCATGAATATAATCTGGTAAATCTATTAATGTTATATTTGCATTATAATAATTTAGCAATTCTTGTAAAGTAATTTCATTTTTTAATAAATTATATAAATTCATACTTAATACTCCTTTTAGTGATTAAGTACCTATACTAGCATACTTATTCTTTACCTAATTCTTTATCAATTTCTTTTTTTCTTTTTTCTATAATAAATTTAATATATTCTTTATCATCATCAGTTAGTATGTCTTTATGTTTATCAAATAATATTTCTAATTCATCAAAAGAATTTTTATATTTATTCTCTATTAGATCAGACTTTTTAATATTAAAATAATTTGCTAATAATTCAATTTTATCTATTCTTGGATAAGTTGTGGCATTATACCAATCAGTAAATGTTGTATATGGTATATTTAAGTCATCACAAATTTTATTTCTATCTTTGCCATAGTAATCCATATAATATTTTAAATTCTTTGCAAAAATTTCTTTATTTCCTAAATCACTCATAAAATTCTTCCTTTCATATATATATGATACGACATAATCGTAAAAAAATCAATAAAAAAATAAAAAAATTACGAAAAAAAAGTAAAAAAGTATTGACATTACGGTAAAACCGTAGTAACATATATGATGTAAGGAGGTATAAAATGAAATTAACACTTCGTGCAATCAGAATTAATAATGGTTGGACAATAGAAGAAATGGCTAAAAAAATAGGCGTAAGTATTGATACTTTAAGGAATTATGAGATTTACAAAACATATCCAGATATACCGATTGTAGAACGAATACTTAATCTAACAAAAATGAAGTATGATGATATTATTTTTTTACCCAACAATTACGGTAAAACCGTAGAAAACGAAGAACAGGAGTAGATAAGATGAATGAAATAATTGATATTAATGGATTCGAAATTGAAAAAAATAAAGTTAATGAGATTGTTCAAGAAATTATTAAAATATTAAAAGAAAAAAATATCACATATGCTATCGCATATATGATACTTGATGAAATTAAAGATAGCTTAAATAATAACATTATTAGGTAATTCTTTTTATTAATTCTTGTAGTGCATTAGATATAACTCGTAAGTCATTATTTTGTATATGTTGCTTTGTAAATTTAATTCCGTGATCTTGTTTAGCGTTTATTATAAATATTTCACGATAATTTTTAACATTACTACAATAAAAAATTTCAAAATTAATCTCATCAAAATCAATATTTGCAGTTTTTATAGGAATTTTAAAAACTTGCTGTGGTGCAAGATTTCCGTTGCTTAATTTTTCTAAAGCATTTGGTATTTGAGAATAAGTTTTATTTAATTTATCTAATTTATTGTTATCAAAAGTAATTGAAATAATATGTGCTAGAGAATTTCCTATATTTTTAATTACTAAATATTCCATAGGAGAATTTATATCTATAACATCTTTATAAATTATTATATTTGGTCTAGTATTATCTTCAATCATTTGTGAGTTTTGTTTTAAAGTTTTGACAGATATATAGATTGATATTAATGCACTACATCCAGTAATAATTCCAACAAGAAGTTGAATCCAATCAGATACATTCACAATGCATACCTCCTTTCAAAAACATTGTAAAGGAGAACATAAGACAAGTCAATAAAATAATTAAAAGAATAAGGACAAACCTTAAAAAAATATTATTTAGTAGGTGATAAAAATGGAAAAAAATAAGTCTGCAAAACAAGAAAACATTTTTAAAAATATAGATCCAAAAGATATGATTGAATATTTAATTTATTTATATGAAAGACAAGAAAATATAAAAATAAGCTATGAAATTAAAACTAAATCATAGTTAAAAAAAGAAAGGACAAGTTAGGAGGAGAATATGAAAAAAAATAAAGATGGAAAAACATTACAAGAAGTATTAGATGAAAATCGAGAAAAAATGTGGGAAAGACATTTAAAAGAAAAGAAAAAACAAGAAAAAGAAATAATTATAGGGATGTTTTTAATAGGCGCAATTTTAGTAGGTATATTTTATTTAGGATATTTGCAAAATTCTAAAGCTATGGAAAAATGCACACAAAATCACGATTATGATTATTGTTTAGTTAATTTATAAAGGAGGTGATGTAAAAATGATTGTACAAAAAAAAGATTGGTCACGGGGGTGCTCCAATCAAGTTGTAAATAAAAATTTACTCTTTAAGTATATCTTAAAAATTAGATTATGTCAAATTGAAGATATATTAAACAGCTATTATTATTTGCTTGAGGTGAGTTATGAAAGATAATATGAAAAAATATAAAGTAGAAAAATTTAGTTTTTTTGATAATTATTTCAGAATTATTGATGAATTTGAAAACGAAGAATATAAAAAAGATTTCGCACTTGCAATATTAAATTATATTTTTAAAGATGAATGTCCATCGTTTGTTGGAGAAAAAAAATTTGCTTGGATGGGTATCGAAAACAGTTTAAATACAAGCAAAAATAGAAGTTTTAACAAAAGAAACAAAATGAAATCAAAACAAAATCAAAATGAAATCAAAACAAAATCAAAATCAAAACAAAAAAAATCAAAACAAAATCAAACATCTTCTACTTCTACTTCTACTTCTTATTCTATTTCTAATAATATTTTAGAAAAAATAGAGTGTGAGGAAGAAAAACCTTTTTTAAACGAATTAGATAGCTTGTTTAACGAATATGTAGAGTTAAGACAAAAAGAGAAAATGAGTACAAGTGAAACTGTTATAAACCGTTTATGGAATAAATTGAAACCATATGATGATGAAGTTAAAAAACAAATGTTAGGAAATGCAATAAATGGAAAATGGAAAGACTTGTATCCGATTAGCGAAAATAAGAAAGAAAAAAAATCTATCTTTGATGAGATAGATGAGTTGGTGTGATATGAACAGAGAACAAGTAAAAACCTTATTTAAAAGAATAAAAGTTCATTACAATACTTTCAAATCTAAAGACCAAGATGTATTCGATGAATGGTGTAGAAGATTACAAGATTATAAAGCGAATGGTGTTTTTGACAATTTTGATAGATACCTAAAAGAGCAACACGATGAACCACCAAAAGTTGTTGATTTAATAAATGAATTTATTCGAATTGAAAAAGATTTCAACAGCATTAACTGTACAATTTGTGGTAGAAAAGAATCTTTAAGCAATTACGATAACCATTTTTCAAGATGCAGTTCTATTGATTACATTTGTAGAAGCAGTAAAAAATATTTCGGACAAGTTCTTAACAAACAGAAACTATGGGAATTATCTGATGAAGTGTTTGAAGATAAGTATTGGAAGTTTTGTAAAAAATTAGTGGATGTACAAGAATTAAGTAATTTAGAAAAATTATCATTACGAAATGCTATTTTGTCTCACTATGGACAAGAAGTTGATGGTGTGGCTTTTATACAAGAAATAAGTAAAGGGATTCTAAATGGAACGCAAAGTTAAACTTGAAAAGGAGTTAGGAAGATGATTGTAGAAATTGAAGTTTTAAACGAAAAAGTGTATTTAAAGTGGGCTAAACCTAGAATACCAATGTATCACATTGTTAGAGATATTAGTGAGGCAAAGATATTTACGCAAAAAAGAGCAAAAGAATTACAAGAACGATTCAAACATAAAAAAGCGAGGTTGATTAAATGCGTGAAAAATTAGTTTACGAATATTTGTGCAAGAATCATTTAGGCAAGGCTAATTTAATTAAAAACAAAGACTTACGAAAAATCTTTAATGTGAATAGTGATAAATCAATGAGAAAAATTATTCAAAACATTAGAGAGGACAAGCAGTATGAAAAACTGGTTGGAAGCGAATCAGGTAAATTAGGTGGCTTTTATATTTGTGCTACAAAAGAAGAGGTAGAAGAAACGATAAATAATACTAAACATAGAGCAAATCAAATGTTTAGAACTACAAAAATTATGGAATGGAAAAGTAAAATAGGAGGAATGAATTTATGATAAAAAAACCAAATGAATTAATTAGTGAAAATCAAAAAATAAGGATGTTAATAGCTGGATATCCGGGAATAGGAAAAACAACATTAGCTTTATCTGCACCAAAACCATTATTGGTAGATGTAGATTTAGGTATCAATCGTGTAATGGCTAGTGCTAGAAAAGATTTTATACAACCAAACAATTATGAAGAATTACTTGAAGATTTAAAAGGCGATTTAAGTGATTATGAAACTTTAGTAATTGATACTGGTGGTAAATTATTAGAATTAATGAAAAATTATGTTATTAAAAATGATGTTAAAAATGCTAAAAAAGATGGCAGTTTGTCATTACAAGGTTATGGAGCTGTGGCAAGAGAATTTTCAAGATTTATGGATAATTGCTACTACAATTTAAGAAAAAATATTGTTATAGTTTTCCACGCAGTTGAAGAAAAAGACGAAGAACAAACAAAGTTAAGAATTTTAGTAGAAGGATCTACCAAAAATACTGTATGGCAAAATGTTGAAATTGGTGGATTTATGGAAATTATCGGTAAAAAGAAAACTATTGGATTCGATAATTGTGAAAGATATTTTGCTAAAGCAAGTTTTGGAATTAAAGGTGTTATGGAAGTCCCTGAATTAGATGGAACTAAACCAAATGATTTTTTAACAAAACTATTTCAATTAGCTAATAACAATATAAAAAAAGAAGCTGTGTTCTTTGAAGAACAAAAACAAGAATATGAAAAGTTAATGAATGAAATAGTACCACAAATAGAAAAAATGGAAACTAAAGAAGATTTAATAACTATTACAAAATTAATCAAGGAAACTAATCATATTTTAACGAGTGAAAAAGAATTAAAACACAAATTTAAAGAAAAGGTTGCACAATTAGGTTATCAATGGAATGGTGAGAAAAAAGAATATGAAAAGATATCTAATAACGCCGACACTACTGAATAGTTGGAAATACTGTGTTGAGAATCAATATGGTAATTTGGAAGATTTTATTAAAATTTTAAAAAAAGAAGAAGCTGAAGATGTAAGTAAATTTGTTAAGGGTAATGAGTTTGAAGAGTATATGGTTGCTCATTATCCTGAAACAAAAAATGGATGCTATCAAGTTAAAGTATATAAAAACATTGATAATTTCATTGTCTACGGAAAAATTGATTGCTTAAAAGCTGGAGTTATTTCTGATTATAAGCACACTAGCAATTATGATGTTGGCAAATTTTACGGAAGTTATCAAACAGCAGTTTATATGGAATTAGTACCAGAGGCATATAAAATGCAATATATAATTTGTAATAATTTTGAGAAAAAGAATATGGTAAACGATTGGGAAGAAGACAAAACAAAATTACGAATTTTTAAAGAAGAATATTATCGTGAAGAATTAAAAATGAATTTAAAAGAGGAAATTTATAAATTCATAAAATGGTTAGAAAAATATGATTTATTAACAATTTATAAAGATAAATGGCAAAGTAAATATTAGGAGGAATATGGATTTTAAGTCAGATACTAAAAAATTTAAAATGTATGCAGATAACACATATAAGTGCAAATGCGGACACTCAATAACTATTCCCAATTTTATTAATAAAAAAATATGCACTTGGTGTGGAAACTATGTTTATAAAAACAAAAAAGAAGAATTTCGAGATAAATTGAAAAATGTAATGGAGGGGTAATTATGAACGAATTAATTATTAAGCAATATGAAATTGATTATAGTTTTATAATAAAAAATTATTTAGATAGAGAACTTTGGAATAAAAACTAGAATTTGTTTGTGTATAAACATTTTATATTCTCGCTACAACTATATGAAATTAATACACAAAAAAAGGAGGAAAAATAAATGAACAAAACAGAAATAATTTTATATAGACATAAAATTTATAAAGATATTTATTTAATTAGAAATTGGAATATTTGTGGTGGGACTCCAGAAACAGAGTGGTTTGGAGCAACTAAAAGTTTAAAAAAAGCAATTGAAAAATTGTGGAGATATGATGATAAAACACAAGATTATCGTTTGGGTGATTTAAAAAAAGAAATTGAAGAACATTTTTTTGATTTTGAAAAGGGAAAATCAGAATTGAAAGTAAAAATTACATTACAAAAAGAACTTGAATTTGATGGATATAAAGGAACACTTACTAAAGAAGAAACATATCCAGTTTCCGATTTTGAACCATTAATTTTAATAGAAAAGGAGGAAAATAATGAATAAAGTAATTTTAATAGGAAGATTAACTGCTAAACCTGAATTAAAATATACAAATTCAAATATTGCTTTTACAAATTTTTCTTTAGCAGTTGATAGACCACCAAAAGAAGATGGAACAAAAGATGCAGATTTTATTCAAATTAGAGTTTGGAAAAAACAAGCTGAAAATGTATGCAAATATTTAGATAAAGGTAGATTGGTTTCTATTGAAGGTAGAATTCAAACAGATAATTATACAAACAAAGATGGTGAAAGAAAATATATAACAGTTGTTGTTTGCGAAAGAATTGAATTTCTTGGTGGAAATAAGAAAGAAGAAACAAAAGAAGAAGTACCAGAAATTGAAAAAGATCCATTTGCAGATTTTGGCGAAAGTGTGTCTATTGATGATAACTTTTTAGATTAATGATTGGCAATGTTTTAAAAATAATTCAATGGTTGTATGACCAAGACAAAAATAAATTATTTGAAATAAAAGAATATAAAGAAAAAAGAAATAAAAATCAAAATAAAAAGTATTGGAAATTATTAGGAGAATTATCATTAAAGACAAAAATAGGAACAGAAGAATTACATTTTGAAATGCTTAAATCTTATAGTCCTAGATATGAAATTTTAGTGCCGAATGAAAGTAATATTAGAGGTATTGAATATTATGAAAAAAAATCAAAAATAGTAAAAAATGGCAAGGAATTTTATGTGTATCACGTGTACACTCCTAGCCACGAATTAAATACTGCTGAATTTGCTATTCTTTTAAAAGGATTATGTGAAGAATGTAGACAGCAAGGAATTGAAACATTAAGTCCTCAAGAATTAGCAGATTTGGAAGAAATTATAAAATGTCAGGGGGTGGCTTAAATGCCAAATTATACAAAATTATTACAATTTAATAAAGACACAATAAGGACCATACAACAAAGAGATAATTATTCGTGTCTTTTTTGTAGAATTGGATACTATTGTGAAGAGTTCGATCCTAATAAGATGGATTTTATAGTCCACGATATTATGCACTTTATACCAAAATCTAAACTAGGTTTAGGAATTGAAGAAAATGGTGTTGAGGGGTGTAGATATCATCATCATTTGTTAGACAATGGTAATCAAAATTTACGAAAAGAAATGTTATCAATAATGGAAAATTATTTAAAGAGTCTTTATCCAAATTGGAATAAATCAAAGTTAGTTTATAAGAAATGGGGTAATTAATATTGTTTAGTAAAAATTAGTTAAGGAGATGGGGTAATGCACTATAAAGGACATATTATTACAAAAAAAATACCAACTGATGAACAAATTTCAAGAATATTAGAAAAATATAGATATAATTTTATTGTTGATGATAAATTTGATGATAAAGTAAAAAGTATTGATTTGAAAGGTAAATTCATAACAGTTATAGATTTTCATAGTTAAGGAGATATAGAAAATGAGAACTTATGAAGAAATATATGATTTATTTATAGACTTAATTAATAATAAAATAAACGAAGTTAAAATAGGCCTTGCAGAAATAAATATGATAAGTAAAATAAGACCAAAATTCAATTATGTTTTAAAAAATATTTATATGGAAGGACTACAATATACTCCGTCAGATATTTTAAAAGAAATGTGTATAGAAAATAACATAATACAATATGAAGATTTAACTAATAATTGTTATATTTACAAAAAAAAATAAGATGATAAATGAGGTGGTAAATGAGTGAATAAATACCATAATCAAAAAATTTATTGTAAAACTTCCAAAAGATATTTCGATAGTAAAAAAGAACATAAAAGATTTCACGAATTAAATTTACTATTGAAAGCAAATGAAATAACTGATTTAACATTACAACCAAAATTCGAACTACAGCCAAAATTCAAGAAAAATAATAAATCATATCGAAAGATAGAATATATAGCAGATTTTATGTACTATGATAATAAATTGAAAAAAATGGTAATCGAAGATACAAAAGGATATAAAACAAAAGATTATTTATTGAAAAAGAAGATGTTTGAGTATATATATCAAGATTGTGAGCTGAAAGAATTATGAAATATCTAGAATCTTTTAAAAAATACTTTTTGCCAAATTACAAGAAAGCTATTTTTAAAGCAAAATTATTAAATGATAAAGAAACATTATTCGAATTACAAAACAGTATTTGGTCAAATTGGAACTTAACTAAAAATGAAAAAATTAAATTACTAAAAGAATTAGGAATTTGGAAAATATGAAAAAAGTTTATTATTCGTTATATAAAGGTGATATTGAATTAGCATTTGGAACAAAAGAAGAAATTGCAAAGAAAATGAATGTAAAAAAACGAACACTAGATTTTTATAGGACGCCTACTTATCAAAATAGGGGGAGCGGAAAAAATAGGAGATATTTAGTAAAGGTAGATGATTAGATATGTATAAATGTAATGTGTGTAACAAAATATTTGATATTCCAGATAAAACATCAGCAGAAGATTTTTATGGTGTTAGTGATCTATTTGATTATTCTTGTGGAGAAATGATTTATATGTGTCCTTATTGTAAGGAAACTTGGTTTGAAGAATTTGTAGAAGAAGAGGAAGAGGAAAATGAGAGAGATTAAATTTAGAGCCAAAAAGAAAACAAGAAAGAAAAAATATCAAAAATGGGTATATGGTAATTTATACACTGATATAGAAGATTGCTTTATAATGTACCGATTAGAAAATGGTGACATTGAATTTGAAAGTTGTATAAAAGATACAATAGGACAATTTACAGAATTATACGATAAAAATAATACACCTATTTATGAAGGAGATATTATTAGAGCAACAGAATATTTAAATCCAGGAGAGGTTGAATTAGAATATCAAGTAAAATATGTTGATGAAATGTGTAAATTTGTTTTTTATCCACTTTTAAAAAATGGAAAATATGATAACAATAATTGGAATTTAGATGTTTGTTATTATAAAAAAGAAAATATAGAAGTAATAGGAAATATTTATGATAATGAGGTGGAAGAATGAAATTAGAAGAATATAGCAAATATTACATCCAAGGTTCTGATCACTATTTAATTCCAAAAGATATATTTGTTGAATTATATAAAGAAATGTTAAATTTTAGGAAAGAAACTTTTGAGTTAAAAAGACAACTAAAATATTTACGAAACGGCGAATACTACAATCAATTAAGATTTGAAAATGAAATGTTGCAAAATATTGTTGATACAAATGGTGTTCCAAGTGAAGTGTATGATTATATTGATTGCGTACATAGAAATACGGAACTATTAGAAGAAAATGAACAACTAAAAAAAGAATTAGAACAAAGCAATGCAGTTGCGGACACCAACAAAGAATTAGCGGAAAGTTTTCATAAAGAAAATGAAAGATTAAAAAGTCTTTTAAAATGTGATTACGAAGATAATCAAGAAATAATGGCGGATATTACGAAAGAAAAAAAAGCATTGATGAATTATTTAAAAGAAAAAATAAAAGAAAGAGACAAAGAGATAAAATTGTTAGGTCAAGATTGCTATACATCAAAATTTGCATATGAAGAAATATTATCTAAATTAGAAAAGAGTGATAAGTAATGAATAACGAAAACTATATAAGTGAAGAAGTATTTGAAGAATTAGTAAATGGATTAGAATTTATTGAAAGTTTTACATTATATGGCAGAAAAAGTTTAAAATATCATATTAAAAGATTGCAAGAAGAAAATCAACAACTAAAAGAACAAAATGAAAGATTATTAGAATTGTGTATGTATGCCTTAATATCATCCACAAAAATATATAATCATGAATTAGCTAATGATACAAAGAAATTATTTATTGATATTATCAAAAACAACTTGAATTATGACACATATATTTTGAAAAACAAATTACTAGAAGCTTGGAGGAGTGATAAGTAATGAAAGAAATAGAAAACAATATGTATTATCAAACTGGTATAAAAACATCAAGAAATGAAGATAGTGTATATGCTATGAAATATGCTAGTCAACAAATGATGATAGACAAATTACAAAAAGAAAATGAACAACTAAAAAAAGAATTAGAACAAAGCAATGCAGTTGCGGACACCAACAAAGAATTAGCGGAAAGTTTTCATAAAGAAAATGAAAGATTAAAAAGTCTTTTAAAATGTGATTATGAAGATAATCAAGAAATAATGGCGGATATTATAAAAGAAAAACAAGAACTAATAGACTATTTAAAATTAAGCATTGAATTCGAAAAAAGTAACAGTCTATGGACTTCCAAAAAAAGATTAAAAGTATATGAAGAAATATTATCTAAAATAGAAAGTGGTGAAAAATGAAAAAAGGAATTAAGGCTAATTTATATTTACCAAAGGATTGTCTTGAGATTTTAAATAATAAACGTGATGAAGTTATAGATTTCTTTGATAATTTTATTAATTTACAATATGACATTTACCTAGGAGAATATCAAGAAATTGAAGTATGCGCAATGGAATTCATAATGGTAAATAAAACTGCAAGTTTGGTGAATGAAGATTATAGACGATTAAAATGGTTTTTGAAAGATATAACCAACAAACAACCAAAACAAATATTAATGATTAAATTTGACAAGTTTTAAAAAGAGGTGAAGATTAATGTTTGATTTTATAATGGAACGCATAATGCCAATATTTATGATAATTTTAATAGGATTTGCTACCATTTTAATAGTTTATGCAACCGATTACATATTTGAAGAATTTACTGAAAAAGACTGTATAAATGAAGATGTTAATTGTGATGGTGTAATAGATATTGAAGATTTATTAAAAGTTCAAAAATATATTTTAGAAAAGAGGTAAATGTGAAAGTATATTTAATTGAAGTATATTCAACTGGAATTGATAAAAAACTTGAGGGTTATTTTATTGGAACATATAGAGTAGCTGGTGAAACATATCCTGCTTATTCAGTTGAAATTAATGAAAAAGTAAAAATTTATAAAACATTGGCAAAAGCGAAAATGGGAGTTAGATCATTAGAAAATAGATTTTTGTTTTTTAATTTTGAAGTAAAGGAAATAGAAAAGAGTGATTAATAATGCAGGAAATATGGAATGTAATAACAACAACTTTTACAAAAATTATAAATTTTGTCAAAGAACCCTTATTATTTACAATTTTATTCATTAGCATTTTAGGAACATTATTTAGTGCTTTGATTGGAGAATTTTTATCTTTAATAGTATTTGTATTTTTTATATTAATAATTATAGAAATGATTGGAGAGTGATAAGTAATGAATGAAGAATTTTATAGTATAGGTAGAGGAAGTTTAAATATAAATGGTAAATTCTACTATGGTTTGGATTATGAAATTACTGATTTTATGAGAAGTTTAGAAGAAGAAAACAAACAACTAAAAGAGCAGTATTGTGAAAGAACAGATTGCAGCGGAAGATTAGGAAATAGTAAGAAAGTTGAAGAATTAGAACAAGAAAACCAACAATTAAAAGAAAACAATTTAGCAATGCAAGAAGAAATGGCTAGAACGTGGGCTAAACTAGAACAAAAAGAAGAAGTTATAAAACAATTATTAACTTATTTAGATAAAAACAAATTAACTTTAAATAACCCAAATATTTTAGAATTTTATATTAATGTTAAGAAAATATTAGATAATAAGGGAGATGAGAAATAATGGGGTTATTATATAGCCATTATGAAGCCAATCCGGTAACAAATAATAGTTTAAAAATTAATGCAGTTAGTGGTACTTTGACAAAAACATATAGAGAAAGTTACTTTATTAACTTTCAAAAAGAAAGCCCAATGGAACATTTCTATTTTAGAGAAGATAGACCTTGTAGAATAATAAGTAAAAGGGAGACTTATGGAAATATTAAACGAGAAGATGAAGAAAGATATAATGGAAAGTTTTATACTTTAAAAGAAGTAGTTGTGCTACAAGTTATGATAACGGGTGAAGATAGTTATTTAGTAGAAGCAATAGATAAAGAAAACTATGAAAAAATGTTTGTAGATAATAAAGGAGAATAGATATGATAGAAGTATCAAGAGACTTAAAAGACATATTAATATGTGCTTTAAGATATGCACTAGGTAGAAGAACATACATAACTTCTTTAGTTGCAAATTATATTATGGAACATAAAGAATTAATAGATGATAGGGTTAAGCAGGTTATGTTAAGAGATTTAGAAAACTATTTTAGGTGTAGAAAAGGAACTATAACACGATTTGGGAAACCTACTGATGATGAGTGTGATTATAATAAATGGTTAGAATTAAAAAATTGGTTAGAGGAGAATAGATAATATGAAAATAATAAATAAAACTAATCTATCTTATAAAGAGATAGGCGAAATAATAGATGAAATAATAAGCACATCAAAAGGTAACACTAATTACGTTGGTAAAATAGAAGTTGGGAAAGTATTATATAATGGCAAACCCATAAATATTACAATAAGATATTTAAAAAAAATTGTAGAATGGAGATTTGATTATGAAAAATGAAATAATAGATGCAGTAAATTAATTAAAAGAAAGGTGAAATAATGAACGAGAAAATTTTTAAAGTCTTATCTAATTATAAAATAACACTAGAAGAAAAAGGTTATAATGTAATTTATGTTGGTTTGTATGGTAGTCAAAATTATAATTTAAATGATGAACAAAGTGATTTTGATGCAAAGGCTATAATACTTCCTAGTTTGCATGACATAATTTTTAGAAAGTCAACAAGTAAAGTAATTGAATTTGAAAATGGTAGTATAGATGTAAAAGATTTACTTACTTTCTATGATGTAATAAAAAAAGGAAATTTTAGTTACATTGAGTCAATGGATACTGAATACTCTATCGGGGATAAATATATAAAAGAATTATTTAAACAATTTAGACCCAATTTAAAATCGATTTTAGGTGCAATGCATGAAAAAAGGAAAGCTTTAACGCACGAATATCCAAGTAAGAAAGAAACGTTTGAAAGATGGGGATTTGATCCCAAACAATATCACCATATTGTAAGATTATTTGATCTATTGGAATATAACAATCAAAATAGTGCGGATAAAAGTTATTTAGAGTATGATGAAATAACAGCTATACAAATGGTAAATTTAAAAAGAAATTCTATAAATGGCAAAGAATTTTATTCGAAAATAGACGCTGAAATTTTAGCTGATATGTGTATAAAAAAAGCAAAAGAATTTATACCAGAAGATTATAAATATGAATCAATAAATATTGATGATGAAATAAACAATTATATAGAAAAATATATAAAATTAAATTTATTAAAAGAAAGTTCGACAGTTAGTGCTAGACAAGTAAGAACTTTTGGTAATGAAATATCTACAAAGGATTTGAAAAAATTTCCAGAGTTAAAAAAATATCAAGGAATGGATATAAGTTACATTGTTTATGAACAATTAGAAATATTATAAGTGAATAAAGAGGTGGTAAAATGGAACTGTTTATTGAACATTATAAACTAAATGAAGAATATAAAGAAGCTAAAAAAGAATTTGATAAAGCATTAGAAAAGAAATCACAATTATTGTATTCAGTAGTACCAAAATCGGCTAATTTTGAGAATGAATTAGTAAAAGGTAGCTCGAGTAATAAATTTCTAAATTACACTATAAAAATGGAAGAAATCGACAAAGAAATAAATGTAAGACGAAATTTAAGAGATGTTTTAGAGTATAGATTGAAATTAAAAGAAATAGAATTAAATAATAGTTCAAATATTTTAGATAAAATATATTTACTAAAATATGTTAAAAATATGAAAGTAAGATATATTGCAATAAAAACAAACTATAGTAAACGAAGAATATACGATTTTATTAATGATATTAGAAAAATGATTAAGGAGGAAGATTATGAATAAAATAGAAAAAATATTTAATGAAAAATTAACTGAAAATGGAGATAAGTCATATAATAGTACTGGAAATAACTTAATTGACTTGTTATTTATGGCTGATTTCTTCTCTAAAAATTTAGATCAAGTGAGAATTGGAAAAAGTGAGAAAGAAAAAATATTTTCAATGTATATGAGAGATCCTAGATTCGGTCAAGGTAGACGCGATTTAGGAAGAAAATTGATGCAATTATCTGAAGTAGAACCTAATAATATTGTCGCAGTCGGTAGATATGATGATTTGTGGCATATACCAACTGATGAAAATTTATCTTATTTGTTTGCAGTACTATCTGGTAACACAGATAAAGAACATATTGAATTAGCTAAAAAGTGGATGCCAAGACTAACTGGTAAAGATAAAAAAATAGCAAAAGCTTTATGTGAAATGTGGAATATATCTGAAAAAGAATATAGAGCATTAATTAAAACCGATTCAACTGTTGAATATAAATTGTCTTACGCTGAATTAAAAGAAAATGGCACACCTCTTGATGATATTTTCAAAAATAATAAATATATTCATCCTTTGGTAGAAAAAATAAACTTTGAACAAGTTCCAAGTTTAGCAATGACAAAATATTTGCATACCTTTTCAACTAGAGGGGACATAAAAGATAGATTTGAAGAATATATTACTGCAGTAAAAGAAGATAAAGCAAAAGTAAACACTTCTACAGCTAATGTTCATGATGCTTATAAAACCGTAAAGAAATCTGATAATATAGAAGAAGCAGCTGATATTATTGGTAAAAAAATTGTAGAGCAAGAAACAAGTGGTTTATCATTGAATTGTATTTGTGTTCTTGACACAAGTGGTTCTATGGGATGGCTTGAATATAGTAATAGTTTATGTGCTAAAGCAACAAGTATTGCACATGCTCTTGCAACTCATTCTACATATGCTCCAAACCAAGTCATTAGTTTTAGTTCGAGACCTCAATTAATGACAATTAAAGGAAACACTTTAAAAGAACAATATCAATCTATGTACACTGGTGATTGTTCTAATACAGATTTTGGTGCTGTAATGAACATTTTAAAAGGTTTGAAAAAATTTCCTGATTATTTAATTGTTATGTCTGATATGGAATTTGATTATGGTTCTCGTCAATCTAAAGAAGAAACTATGAGAATATTTAAAGAAGCTGGGGCACAAACAAAAATAATTTGGTGGAATTTTAATAATAGAAATCGTACAAGTCCAGAATACGATGAATATGGAAATATCTATATGTCAGGTTACGATTTGCAGTCTTTATTACTATTACCTGGTATTATAAATATGGACGAATATATCGATAGAATTATTGAAAATTACAAGAAAAAGATTGATTTTAAAGGTTAAATATGCTATAATGTAAATGAAGGGAATTGTTATATCATATATTAAAAGCCATTACTGCAAAAAGAATTAGTAGCTCATTTGGTAGAGCATTTCGCTAGGAACGAAATTGTAGTTGGTTCGATTCCAACCTAAACAAAAATGGCTTTGTTAAAATTTATTAGTAAGAAAATAAAAGGTCATACAGCAACATAAAAAAATTCGTTAAGGATGCTAACCTGTTAAGTTAGAAATAAGACCTTTGTTGAGCCTATCAATAACGATAGGCTCTTTTTTTTTGTGCCCAAAAATAAAGATTGCACAAAATTGCACAAAATTTGTTATACAATGATATTGTGAAATAGTTTAAAAAGCTATTTCAATTGTACCCCTTTTAATTTTATGAACATTTTCATAATGGTTAGAGTGCACGGCTTATATCCGTGAGGTTGTAGGTTCAAATCCTACCTTGTCAACCAATTAATATTAAATAGTCGAGGTTAATATATGCGTAAAATAACAAAGGTAATGATAAATCAATTTAAAATAATGAAGTTAGGTTATGATTTTATGGGGTATACTGTGGACAAAAAAAGCAGTTTAAGTTTTCATCATTTAATTATACCTAGACGAAATTGTAAAGAGTATGGAATTGGAGAAGGTTATTTATTTTGGAATGGCGCTATATTACGACAAGATACATCACATGATTATTTGCATTTAATAGAAGCAAAAGATTATGACATGTTTATGGCTATCACAAGTGAAATGATAGATGAAAATATTAAAGGGCAGTTAGATATAAATAATTTACGCAAAATACATGATATATTAACTTGTTTTGAAAAAGAACATTGCTCTGATCGAGGTAAAAAAGGAAAATTATTAATAAAAGATAGTTATTTAAAAAGGAGATATCATTATGAAATTTAAAATAAATAATAGAGATTGGGAAATTATAGAATTATCTCAAGAAGAAATAAGAAATCATTTAAGAAATTATAAATATGATGGTGATCCACAAGAAGGTAAATATTTTGGGCAAACTTATATGGATGAACAAAAGATATATTTGGATAAAGATTTACATATTCAACAAAAGAAACAAACGCTAATGCATGAATTAATGCACTGCTATATCGGATGTTTTTTATTTGAAAATGGAAAGGAACATTATACAGAAGAAGATATATGCAATATAAGCGCTAATGCACACGATATTATTCATGAAATAGTAACAATGTATTTTCCCGAAAAAGAATATACTAAAATTACTTATATAGACGGTAGTTCATTTTATAAAAATGTAACAACCGATAATGGAATACCAATTTAATAGAGGTGATAGTATGACATATGATGACGGATTTAAAGTCATTTTTATTTTATTAGCAATATATATTTTCTACAGATACTTACAATTTAGAAAAAAGTGATTGTATGAAAAAGAATAAAAAGGATATTTATTATTGTTTTAGGTATAAATGTAAAAATTGTCCTAAAAATCGTATTTGTGAAGAAGGTGAAGAAAATGGCAAAAAAAGGAGTACCAATAGACAACGAAAAAATAGCAGAAGTAATTGCCAGTTACGCACTTACTAATAGTTATAACAAGACTGCTCACGAATGTGGTATATCTGATAAGACAGTAAAGAAAATAATATCGAACAATCCGAAAGAATACGAAAAGAAAAAAGAAAAGTTTTCTGATTATTGCGATAGGCTAATTTATAAAGCATTAGGTAAATTAGACAAAGAATTAGATAAAGACGATATACCTATTAACAATTTAACGACAGCAATCGGTACTTTATATGATAAACGAGCCTTATCACTAGGAGAACCTACCAACAATGAAAAAATGACTATAGTGGTAGAAGTTAGTGATGATTAATGGAAATAACAATTAAAATTCCTAGTAAAGTATTTAATAAAGTTTATCTACCATATTTAGATAATTTAAATAGATATTTAATATTTTATGGTGGTGCTGGTAGTGGCAAATCCTATTTTGTAGTAGAAAGATATATTAAAAAGATACTACAGCAAAAAATGATGAACTTATTAGTAGTTCGTGCTACTGGTAAAAGTAATAGAGATTCAACATTCGCTTTATTTAAACAAGTAATAAATAAATGGAAATTGAGTAAATATTTTAAAATAAACGAAAGTGATTTGAGAATAAAATCATTACTAAGCGGTAATGAAATCATTTTTAGTGGATTGGACGATGTAGAAAAACTAAAATCGGTTACTTTTAGTAAAGGTGAACTTACTGATATATGGATAGAAGAAGCTTCCGAAATATTAGAAAGTGACTTTAATCAATTAGATGTTCGTTTGCGTGGTAAAGGAACAAAGAAACAAATAGTTTTATCATTTAATCCGATAGACATAAATCATTGGTTAAAGAAGAAATTCTTTGATATAGCAAGAGATAATGTAACGATAGTTCATACCACGTACAAAGATAATGATTTTCTTGACGAAGAATACAAACAATTACTTGAAGGTTACAAAGATACTGATGAGTATTATTACAACGTTTATTGTTTGGGTCAATGGGGTGTGTTAGGTAAGACTGTATTCGATGCAAGACAAGTAAGCAAAAGATTATCAGAGATAACTAAACCATTAAAAATAGGATATTTTGAATATAAATATGATGATACAAAACCACCAGGTAAAAAAATAACTGATATTAGATGGATAAGTAATAAAAATGGTTATATAGAAATATATGAAACACCAAATTTGAACCATTACTGTATTGGCGGTGATACGGCTGGTGAGGGGTCAGATTGGTTTACTGGTCATGTTTTAAATGCTAAAACTGGGAAACAGGTTGCTAGGTTAAGACATCAAATGGACGAAGACTTGTATGTTAGGCAAATGTATTGCTTAGGATATTATTACAGTAGCAATAATAAAGGTAAAACAAAACCAGCATTGATTTGTATAGAAAGTAATTTTAGTAGTTATCCTAATAAAGAATTAGTAAGAGTAGGGTATCCTAATTTATATGTAAGAGAAAAAGAAGATAGGTTTACTGGTATTATGGACAAGTCGTATGGTTTTAAAACCACTAGCATAACAAGACCAGTTATAATAGCTGAATTAGTTAAAATTGTGCGTGAAAATGTCGAACTAATCAATGACAAATTGACATTAGAAGAAATGTTAACTTTTGTTAGAAATGAGAAAGGTAGACCAGAAGCACAAGAAGGGGCACACGACGATTTGGTTATGGGATTAGCTATTGCTTATTATGCGAGAAATCAAGTGGTTTACTATGAAGAACCTATAACAATTCAACAAGTATTTAATTTTAGTTTTGAAAAACAAAACAATTTGGATTATGGAGAGGAGATACAAGTTATATAATGCTAACATTAATTGTAGTTAAATTACAAGGAATAATTGATGATAAGTCAAGAGAAATGTATAGAACAAAATTAATTAAAGAAATGGAAGAAGGATTGATTGTTATTGATGACAATGTTCAAATAACTTCACATTCAATAAATAGTCCATTTATAGGACTAATATTTAATACGGAGGAGGAAAGCAATGAAAAAGAAGAAAATAAGAGAAATGAAAGCTAAATATTATGAATCATTAAGAAATTTAAATAAGAGAATAGAAGAAGATAAAAATGCTAATAAAGTTGATGTACCACAAATTGATAATAAAGAATTAAAAGATTATACAAAGAAAGAACTAATTGAATATGTCTTTAATCATAGCATTAATATACCAAACATCGGCAAAATGAAAAAAGCTGATATTATCGCTTTATTGGAGGATTAATCAATGGAAATATTATTATGCACCGTATTTGGTGTTTTTATTTTACTTTCGTTTGTTATTGGAGTAAGGATTGGTCAAAAAGTTAGTAATGATGAACCAATCAGATTGAATCCAGTTAGAGCTATCGACGAATATAAAGAAGAAAAAGAAGTAAAGCGACAAATAAAAGAAACAGAAACTAAATTGAATGTTATGCTTGATAATATTGATTCTTATGACGGAACTGGATTAGGGCAAAAAGATATACCACGATAGGAGGTAACACGATGAATGAAAAAGAGATAGAAAAGACCAGTATTTGGTATTTTTATGAAAAAATGCGAAATTTTAACAATTTAATGAATGTATATGCCGATACTGATAGAAATTATCGTATGTATAATGGTGACCAATGGTATGGTTTAAAAGTTGAAGGAGTAGAAACTGTTTCTTTAAATATCATAAAGCCGATAGTTAAATATAAACTATCAGTAATTCATTCAAACGATTATGCAATTAACTATAGTGCTGAAAATATAGATAATCCACAGTTTAAAGAAATAGCTGTAAAAACGTGTGAATTGTTAAATAAAAAAGCAAGAAAAGTGTGGGAGAAAGATAGGTTTGATAAAAAATTAAGAAAATATACTAAAGATTCAGCTATCAATGATGAAGGTATTATCTATGCTGACTATGATACTGAAACTAATATGCCTATCAATGAAATTATTTATAAAAATGATGTCGGTTATGGCAATGAAAATAGTGATGAGATACAAACCCAACCATACATTATAATTCGTCAAAGAAAACCTATATCAGAAGTACAAAACATAGCATTAAAAAAAGGTGTATCTAAAAAGAAATTAGAATATATCGTTGGTGATAATGATAATTATGATGCAACTGGTGATGATTCACAATATGAAGTTAACGATATGTGTTGGTTAGTAACAAAAATGTGGAAGAAAAACGGTCAAGTATGGTTTGCACAGGCTACTAAATTTGTTGATATTACGGAACCTACAAATACACGTCTTACATTATATCCTTTAGTGCATATGCCGTGGGAAGAAAAACCAGGTTATTCAAGAGGAGTAGGTGAAGTAAGACAACTAATATTTAATCAGTTAGAAATTAACAAAACAATGATGAGAAGAGTATTAGTTGCTAAAAATACAGCATACCCACAAAAAGTTGTAAATATTGCTAAAGTACGCAATCCTCAAGCGATTAATCGAGTAGGAGCTACTATCGAAACAGAGTCACAAGATGTAGAAGATGTAAGAAAAATATTTAGTACTACAACACCAGCTCAAATGAGTACCGATGTTGAAAAAGTACAAAATGAACTTATTTCGACTACAAGAGAATTAGCTGGTGCAGGAGACATTGCTACTGGTGAGGTTAATCCAGAAAGTGCTAGTGGTAAAGCGATATTAGCTGTACAAAATGCTAGTAAGCAACCAATGACTGAACAATTAGAAACATTAAAAGATTCAATCGATCAATTAGCTAAAATCTGGTTAGATATGTGGAAAACATATGCAGTAGATGGATTAATGATTGAAAATGAAACAACCGATGAATTAACTGGACAAACCACAACTGAATTGGTACAAATACCATACGAAGTATTAGAACAATTACAGGCTGATGTTAAAGTAGATATAACACCAAGAAGTCCATTTGACAAATATGCTCAAGAAATGAGTATTGAGAATATGTTAAAGGCGGGTTATTTTAATAATCAAAAGTTATCAGAATTAGAGGTATATGTTTCATTATTAGAAGATGATTCATCTATGCCAAAGACAAAATTAGAAGAGGCTATCAAGATAATGAAAGCTAAACAAGAAAGAATTAGTCAAATTAATAGTCAAGCTCAAACATTACAGATGATGGCTAATAAATTTGTAGGTGAACAGCAAGATATAACAGCAATGGGACAAATGGGTACTGAAATGTACAATCAAGCAATGGCTCAATAGTTATTGCTTTTTTGTTAGTCCAAGCATTGCATGACTTAAAAAGAATATGGAAGTGAAGTCAAACACTTATTAAGAAAATAGGAGGAGATTTATGAACGAAGAATTAGTTCAAGAACCTGTTACAGATGTAACTGAAAATACTGTGGAACAACCAGTAGAAAATGTTGTTGAAGGTATAGAGTTAACTGATACCACTTCACAAGAAGAAAAAAAAGAAGTTAAAAGTTATACAGAGGAAGAATTGGATGCGATAGTTAATCAAAGAGTGAATGATATTTTACCTTCTAAAATTGCAAAAGCAACAAGGAAGATAGAAAGACAGTATAAAGATAAGCTATCGAAATACGAAGAAACCGAAAGTATATTACAAGCTGGTTTAGGTACTAAAGATATTTCAGAATCTAATGAAAAAATGCGTCAGTTTTATAAAGAACAAGGCATTGAAATACCAGCATTTCAAAAATCTAACTATTCAGATAGTGAAGAGAAAATTTTAGGTCAATTTGAAGCTAATGAAATCATTAAATTAGGTTTTGACGATATGCAAGAAGAGGCAAATCGTTTAGCTGATATTGGCTATGATAAGTTGTCTAAAAGAGACAAAGAAAAACTCGTAATTCTTGGTAAGGCTTTAACAGATGAAAAGAACAAACAAGAATTACAAAAATTAGGTGTAAGTACTGATTTATTGGACAAGCAAGAATTTAAAGATTTTGTAAGTCAATTTAATCAAAATACACCTATCAAGACGGTTTATGAGTTATACAAAAAAACTCAACCAAAACCGGAAGTAAATACGATAGGAAGTATGAAAAACACTGATAATTCAACTGTTAAGGATTATTATACGGATGAAGAAATTGATAGGTTAACACCTGCCCAATTAAAAAATCCTCAAATAATGAAAGCAGTCGAAAAATCAATGCAAATTAACTATAACAATAGTCATAAATAGTACTTCCTAAAATGGAAGGAGAAGAAATATGATAGCAAATTTCAAACAAACTGTTTGGAGTGCAAAAATTCAAAACCAATTAGAAACCATAACATCATTAAAAGACCATTGCGATTTTCAATTTGAAGGAGAAGTAAAACAAGCAGAACGCATTAAAATTTTAGGAGTTAATAGACCTACAATTCGTACCTATGTACCTGGTACACCATTAGTTCGTGAAGGTGGAACAGACAACAGTCAATTTTTAGACATTGATCAATTCAAATATTTCGATTTTGAAGTAGATGATGTAGAAAAAGCACAAGCAAAACCTGGATTAATTGAAAATTTATCAAAAGAAGCTACTTTAGGATTATCAGAAGAAGCTGACAAGTATGTTGCAAGTTTAACAGCAACAAATAAAAATGATTTGGCATCAGCACCTTCAACTGATATTTCAGAAGAAGCTGACGGTGGTATCGCATTAATCGAAACTGGATTTAAAACTCTATATGAAAACAACTGTAAAATTACAGATACTTATCATTTAGAATTAACTCCAGAATGGTACACACATTTACGCCCTTCAATTATCGAATTAGATACTAATAATAGCGAATTGATTAAAAAAGGTTATGTAGGTAAATATGGTAATGCGTTAATTTCTATTGAAAATCTATTAGCAACATGGCACGATGGTACTCGTGATTGCAAATTAGCAATGTTGCGTACTAATAAAGCCATTGCATTTGCTGGTCAAATTGATAAAGTGGAAGCATATCGTCCACAAGATGCATTTAGTGATGCTATTAAAGGTTTATATGTGTTTGGTGCAAAGATTGTACGTCCTGAACAAATTTATTTATTCCCAATTTATTAGAAAGGTAAGGTAAGAAAATATGGCAATTGTAAATTTAGATAGTGCCAAAATTAAAGCAAAATACAATGAAGTTAATGTTGGCACTTTAACTGCTTCAACTACTGATGGTTTAGAGTATACAGTAGAAAAACAAGACGAAAGAACACTTTTAATTGTTGAAAATACTGACACTTCTAATCCATATGATTTAACTATTAAAGCTCCAGTTAATAAATGTTATGCTGGAGCAGTAGCTGATAAGGTAGTAGAAATTGGTGCTGGTAAAATCGCCGTAGTACCAGTTGAAACTGCTAAATATATGGATGCTGTTACCAAAAAAGTCACTTTCGATAGTGAAAATGCAGTTATTAAAGCAGTAGTAGTAGAATTTTAAGGGCAAAATAGCCCTTTTTATCATGTTAAAGGATTTTGTTCGAGTTCGATTCTCGAAAACATGAAAGGAGATTATATATGGAAAAATTAGAATATTTTGTAGTACAACCAAGTATAAAAACATTCGGAGGTATAAAAGTAGATAAAAATACTAAATTCGATGTTTATAATGATGATAAAACAGTTCATCAAGTTTTTAATAAAGGTGTTTTAACAACTCATATTAAAAGAGAACTAAATTATAATGATATAAAATCAACTGAAACAAGTAAAATGGAAACACAAGTACCTTTAGGAACTGTATTATTATGGGATGAAACTAATGGATATATAATTCCAAACTATAATATGGTAAAACCGGAAGAAGCAAAAGAATTGTTATCTAAAATAGTTGATATTACAAAACCAATTGAAGATGGAACTAAAAAAGCAATGGAGGGATAATATGAGTTTAACTGATGTAAAAAAGCAAATTTTAGCAATGATAGAAGAATTGAACCCAGAAAGTGAATTGTTAACTGATGATCCTGATATTTCAGCTAAAATTAATTATGTTATCAATCAAATTATGATTGAATTAGTAAGATTAAAGAAATTACCAGCTAATAAAATGATAGAAGTAAAAGAAAATGAAGTAAAATCATTTACAGAACTAGCTGATGATTTATTTCAATTAAATATGATTCGAGGAGTTAAACATAATATTGTTGATAA
Organism: uncultured Bacilli bacterium; assembly: GCA_944359055.1. GTDB lineage: Bacteria > Bacillota_I > Bacilli_A > RF39 > UBA660 > Faecisoma. The sequence continues at coordinate 26,999 of CALVSO010000041.1, forward strand.
CACTGTTATATTTGAAGAAGATGGCACAGCTAATATTTTTTATTACAAATATCCAACTTTAATAATTGATGAAAATGCTAGCACATATGAATTTGAATTACCTATTGATTTAATGCAAGTTTTGCCTTATGGTGTAGCTGGGGATTTATTGAAATCTGATATTTCGGCAAATTACGGTCAAGTTTATGCTAATAGATATGAAAGTATGATACAGAGAATTGATCCAAGATATTCAACGGGATCGTTCTATATAAGTGGTGAGGATTATGGCTTCTAGTGGCGATTTAGTAAGAAAAGAATACAAGGACTTTAGAGGTGTAGATTTCAACGATGGAGAAATTGTCGCTTCAAGAAGTCCTTTTTCTTTGAATATGTGGAAAAATTATAAAGAAAATGCCCGTTGCGTAGAAACAAGACCGGACATTGAATTAAAAGAAACATACGATAATGTTATTTATGGTATGTTTTTTTATACTAAAAGTGATACTCTTCATAAAATTGTCCATTGTGGTACTAAATTATATGATAACAGTGAACAAATATTTGTAGGTATGAATATTGCTAAAAGCCAATACTTTGTATTTAATGAAATCTTATATATAAAAGACGGTATAAATTACTTAAAATACGACGGTACAGAGGTCAAAAGTGTTGAGGGTACTGTTCCTATTACTTCAACAGGAAAATCTCCTAGCGGTGCTGGAACTACTTATCAGGATGTTAATTTATTAACTGGTGTTAGAAAAAATTCTTTTGTATCTGATGGAACAAGTACAGTTTATCAGTTAGATACAAATAATTTAGATACTAATTATACTGTTACTGCGGTTGTAAATGACATAACGATAGTAGAAGGTATGGGGTTAACAGTAGATAGAACAGCTGGCAAAGTAACATTTAGTACAGCACCAGCCGGACCAGTTACAGTTGGACAAGATAATGTGGTAATTACATTTAGTAAAACAGTACAAGGTTATAGAGGTAGAGTCTTAAAATGTACTATTTTAACCGAATTTGACAATCGTATATTCTTTAGTGGTAATCAAAATTATCCTAATGTTGTCTTTCATAGTTCACTAGAAGATCCGGAGTATGTTAGTGATTTAGATTACTATAATGAAGGATTAGATGTTTCTCCAGTCAAATCAATGGTAGCAGGTAACAATGCTTTATGGGTGTTTAAAGAACCTTCACAAGCTAATACAACTATTTATTATCATAATCCAGTAATAGATAACACTTACGGAAAAATTTATCCTAGTACGCACTCAAGTATTTCAACTGGCTGTGTAGCAACCGGAATTAATTTTAACGATGATATATGTTTCTTTAGCGATAGAGGAATGGAAGCTATAAGTAGTGATGTTACTACTGAACAAGTATTAAGTCACAGAAGTTCAATGGTTGATAGCAAATTGTTATCAGAAACTAATTATAAAAATATGATTTTAGAAGAATGGCAAGGATATTTACTTGTATTTGTTGGTAATCACGTTTATTTAGCCGATTCAAGACAAAAATATCAAGATATAAGTATTGAATACGAATGGTATTACTGGGAACTACCTTATGAAGTTACTTGCACTCGTGTTAAAGATGAAGTGCTTTATTTAGGTATGAATAATCAAATTTATACTTTAACGAAGACTGATAGCAATATAAGTTCAGTTTGGACATTACCTAAAGAAGATTTTAACGCACCACAATTTTTAAAAACTACCAATAAAAGAGGTGGAACGGCTGTGTGTGACGGTAAAATTACTGTAAAGGTAAAAAAGGATAATAACGATTATATTACTATTGATACTTACGAAGAATCTAAAGGATATGTCGTGTATCGTATAAAACAAAAGAAATTTAAAGATTTACAAATAGAATTTAGTTCAAATAAACCAATGAAACTTTATAGTTGTACTATAGAGGCTTTTGTTGGTGGATATGTAAAACGATAGGAGGAAATTATGGCAGTAAATTATAATGATGAAAGATTTCAACAAGTTGAAGATGAAAAACAAGAACAGTTGAATCAATACAATCAAACATATGATAATTTAATAGCTGAAAGAGAAGATTTAACGAATCAACAGCAAGGATTAGTTGACCAATGGCAACAAACCCAAAATGAAAATCTTGATAAACAATTTCAATTTCAACAAGATTTAATCAATCAACAAAAAGCTGAAACTGAAAAAGCATATGAAAAAGAAGCAAAATCAGCTTATACTGATTACCAAAAAGAAGTTGATAGATATGGTGTGTCAAGAGAACAACAAGTTGCTAACGGATTAGGAAATGCTGGTTATAGCGAAAGTTCAAAAGTAAGTATGTATAATACTTATCAAAATAGATTAGCTACTGCAAAAGAAAGTATGGATAAAGCATATTTAGAATTTGATAATGCAATTAGAGAAGCTCAATTAACTAATGATGTAACTAAAGCTGAAAATGCTTTAACAGCATTACAACAAAAATTACAAATTTCATTAGAGGCATTTAATTACAAAGACACAGCTACACAAAATAAATTGAATTGGCAACAACAAATAAATAGTGACTACTATAATCGTTATCAAAATGTTTTAGATCAAATTAATTATGAAAATGAGCAAGCTGAAGCAATACGACAATATAATGAGCAAATGGCTTTACAAAGAGAACAATTAGAATATCAAAAAGAACAAGATAGAATTGCTCAACAACAATGGGAAAAAGAATATGCTTTAGCAAAGCAACAGGCTAATAACAACAATGGAATAGATTTGAAAAATAATCAATTAGAAAATAGTTTAAGCAATTTATCATCTGAAGATTTTACAAATTTGTATAGCACTTATAAATGGTCAAATAGTCAAGTAAAAGAATTGTTTAGATGGGCTACTGGTGGATATGGTAAAAAATCTGAAAGACAGCAAGATACAAATCTTATAATTGATTCGGTTGAAAAAGGTTTAAAAAATAAAACTATGACAGAAGATGAAGCGACAATTATACTTTATGCACTAGGTATTAAATAGAGGTGATAATATGACAAGTGCTTTAGATAAAATAAAAGCATATAAAAATAAACAAACAAATCCCATAAATTATTTAAGTACAAGTGGATTATCAGCTTTAGATAAAATAAAAAAATATAGGCAAGAAAATTCTTATACACAGACAAAAAAAGAAGTATCAAATGAAGCAAAAAAATCTACTGTTGTTAATTGGAATAAAATAAAAGAAGAAAAAAATAACACTTTATTAACACCAGTTAATGTAAAAAATACACTAATAAAAGAATCGAAAAATGAATTACCTACAAATTATACATTACCTACACAAAGTAAAATACCTACAAATTATAATCAAAATGTAATAGAAGAGGCAAATAAAAATGTCACTAATACAAAAGGCTGGAAAGGCTTAGATATTAGTCAAATTGTAAAAGTCCCAGAAAATTTCAAAGACGGATATCAATTTGGCGATATTACTAAAACTATAGGTTCTACAGCTTTAGATTTAGGGACATCTGCTACCAAAGGAATATTCAGTCTTGGAGAAGGAATAGGCGATTTAGCTCAATACGGTGTGGCTCAAGTTGGAGATTGGTTAGGTGCAGATGACTTTGCCGACCAATTAAGAAAGAATGCTCAACAAGATGTAACTTCTATGATATTTAATCCAGCCGAAAATATGTATGGTAAAAATTCCGTTGCTGGTGAAACTACTACTCAAGTAGCCGAGGGCGTCGGCAATGTATTAGGTATGGCTTACGGAGGAGGCGTATTACCTAAACCGATGAGAACTATAGGTAAAGGTGCATTCAAAATACCTACTACATCAGTTATTAGTGGTATGGGTGGTGGAATGACTGAAGCCTATAACAATGGAGCTACCGATAGAGAGGCATGGCTTTACGGATTAGGGAGTGGTCTTGCTGAAGGCTTTAGTGAATCATTATTCGGAGGTTTAGGCAGTAAATTTGCAAAAGTATATGGTGGAGGAACATTAGACGATGTACTAATTAAAAATGTTACTAATAGAATAACTAATAGCACTATGAGAACACTTGCACAAAGCGGATTAAAAGCAGTTGGTGAAGGTGCTGAAGAAGTAATAAGTGGGTTAGGAAGTGCTATAGCTAAAAAACTAACTTACTTATCCGATGAAGAATTTAGCAAAATAGTACAAGATGAAAATTTATTAGAACAATTTGTAATGGGTACATTAACATCAGCTATTATGCAAGTTCCTAGTACTGTTAATGCTGTTAAAAATGGTACTGAATATATTGGGGAGCTACAAAAGAATATCGAGTCTAATACGACACAAAATACGCCAAAGACAGTATATGACTTGGTACAGCAAGAACAAAAAAGCCAAAATAATGCTAATTTACCAATAGTAGATAATAGTCAAAACGATATTGTTCCGTATACTCAACATGAAATAGAAAATTTTAAGAATGGTAAAGTAAAAGTAGTTCAAAATGAAAACGACATATCATCTTTTGTAGATACGGCATCTAAAGTTCCAAGTAATGCCAAGTTATATTTTGGTAAGTTGGGGAAGAAAATTGCTAACAAAATAAAACAAACTCTTGGAATTAATTTAGAAAATTATAATATTTCATTATCAACTAATGCCGTACGACATACATATAAAAATCATGGAAAGTTAGAATATGAGAATAATCGTGGACAAGTTTCCATAACATCCGACGATTTTAAATTGATACCACAAATTGTAACAAATTATGATAATGTAAGATTATCAGGTACGACAGAAAATAATAATTCGGCAATAGTTTTTGAAAAAAGAATAGGAGATAATTATTATTTAGTTAGTTATGTGTCTAACAAAAATCATAATTTGGAAGTTAAAACTATGTGGAAAATTAAAGCACAAAAAAAGAACTCTGCCACTGCTTCTGATGCATTAATGCCCCAAAGTCTAACGTCCGAAACGGACAGCGGTACGAGTTCTTTATATGTAAATGATATCACAAATTTAGACAATAGTCAAATTATGCAATCATCTAATAATAGTAGTATGCAAAATCAACAAAATAATACACAAAAAATACCAACTCAAGAAGATATAAGGAAAATGGAATTGAAAGATACTAAATTGCCAACTAGAAAAACATTAAATCCTACTGAAATATCTAATTTAACTAAAGAAGATGCAAATACAACACCGATATTACAAAATGCCAATGTTTCAACTGGTAATGGTAAAAGTAAATTTGCTAGCAATATTAAAAACAAAACTAATATGTTAAATGAAGATAGCAAAAATGCTATATTATCGGATAATGATGTCAATTACTATAGAGAGGTTACAAATGAAGAAAGCTTGAATCAAGCGTTTGAAAGGTTAAACACAAATGGTAAAAGTGAAGTAGAAAGATGGTTTAGACAAGATTCCGAAAATGCAAACAGTACTGATGTAGCAGAAGGATGGATTTTATTAAAGCAATATCAAGACCAAATTTCTAAAGCTACTGATTTGAATACAAAAAATGAGTTAAATCGTTCTATGGTACAAGTTGCTAAAAAATTACGTGATATGGGTACTAAAGCTGGTCAAACAGTTCAAGCATTTAACATTTTAAATCGTTTAACTCCGGAAGGTATGGTATATTATGCACAATCAGAATTAGATGAAGCATTTCAACATATGGTAAAGAACAAAAGCCAAGATTGGATAAATAAATATAAAAGCGATTTTGAGTTGACACCACAAGAAACGCAGTTTATTTTAGATACAATGCAAGAAGTTTCTCAAATGCAAGACGGATATGACAAAAGAGTAAAATTAGCTGAAATTCAAAAATTAATGACTGATAAACTGCCACCTCAAAAAGGAGCTGGAATTAAAGCTTGGATGCGTATATCTATGTTATTTAATCCGAAAACTCAAGTAAGAAATGTATTAGGTAATGCTTTAATTGCTCCAGTAAATTCGTTTAGTGATTTAATTGGAAGCGTAGTGGATAAAAGGCTAGCGAAATCTACCAATGTTAGAACTACAGGAACAACATCATTGAAAAATTATGGCAAAGGATTAAAAAAAGGATTATTTGAAAGTTATAATGACTTTAGAAAGGGTATTAATACAAGAAATATTGAGGGTAATCGCTTTGAAATTAGTCAAGGAAGATCATTTAATAATAAAACAAAGATAGGTAATGCTTTAAATAGAGTAGATAACTTTTTAAGTTTTGTGTTAGATGCTGGAGATAGAGGTTTTTATGAAGCTTCTTTTGTTAATTCTATAAACAATCAAATGATTTTAAATAATACTACTGAAGTAACGCAAGATATGATTGATATTGCTACTTCTGAGGCGTTACAAAGAACATGGCAAGATAATAATAATTACACTCGCTTTGTTATGAATATAAGAAAAATGATGAATATGGGGAAAGAATATGGATTGGGAGACATCTTAATACCGTTTGCTAAAACACCAGCCAACTTAACTAAAGCTATCGTTGATTATTCTCCAGTTGGTTTAATAAACAGTATAAATAAAGGAATAAGATTTAAGAGAAGCTTAACTAACGGTCAATTTACTCCGCAATTACAACATGATTTCGTTCAAACTTTAGGTAAAGCAACAGCCGGAAGTATGTTATATGTATTAGGTTATGCTTTAGCAAAAGCCGGCGTTACAAGTGGTGAAAGTGATGAAGATAAAGATGTATCTAATTTCTTAAAAAATACTTTAGGAATTAATTCTTATTCAATAAAAATCGGTGATAAATCATTTGCTTACGATTGGGCTCAACCTTTAGCTGCACCACTGGCAATTACTGCCAATATAGTACAAAAAGATAAAGAAGATCAATCTTTAGTGGAAAATATCATTTCTTCTTTAGATACAGCAGGAAGTATTTTATTAGAACAGTCATTTATGGACAGTTTAAACACTGTATTTAATAATAATGATGGGGTAGTTACTGGACTTCAGGAGGCACTTTTAGAATTGCCTTCTCGTGCTGTACCTACAGTATTTAAACAGATTGCTGATATGGTTGATGGTACTCAAAGGACAAGTTTTGAATATAACAAACCTTTAGAGACTGCAGTTAACAAAGTAAAAGCAAAAATTCCTTTTTTAAGTCAAACTTTATCACCAAGTGTAGATACATTAGGTAGAGATATACAAAAATATGGTGGAAATAATAATATATTCAACGTGTTTTTTAATCCAGCTAATGTTAGTACAGAAAATATAAGCGAAAGTGCGAGTGAAATTTATAGACTTTATAAAGAAACTGGCGATAAAAATATAATGCCTCGAGTAGCGCCTTATTATATTAATCAAGATGGAAACAAAATCACTTTATCTGCTAGTGAAAAAGCTAAATATCAAAGTATATCAGGTCAAATTATAGAAGATAATGTTAATGATTTATTGGATAATGATATTTATAATGCTATGAATGATGAAAATAAAGCCGAAATTATCAATAAGATAATTAACTTCTCTTATAATAAAGCTCGTGAAGAGATTTTAAATATTCCTATGAGCGATGAGTACAATAAAATTAATATGTACATTAACGATGGTGGAACTCCTAGTGATTACTATATTAATAAAGAAGAAATTGATTATTCATATGAAAATCCATCTAAATATTCTACAATAACTCAAATAACAACTTATGCAAAATATCAAAACTATAATGATGCAATTAAGGATATAAAAGAACAATATGAAGATAGTAGTCAAAGAAAATATAGTGTTATTAATTATGTTAATGGATTAAATTTGTCAGTGCCACAAAAAGCTATGTTGATTAAATTGAACTATAGTTCTTTTAAAGACTATGATAACCAAATTATAGAATATATTAATTCACAAAATATGACTATTGCTGAAAAAACGACTATACTAGAGCAATTAGGCTTTGCAGTTAGAAATGGTAGGGTGTATAGCTAATGAAACAAGATATGAATAGTGTTAGAACAGCTCAAGATTTAGAAAGAAAATATGACCTTGCTGGAATCGAAAAATTAAAGCGAGATTATAATTCACAAAATCAAGAGATAAAAGAAGTAAATAACGAATTAAAGGACTTTGTTAGTTCAGTTACTGAAACTATTGGAGAACTTCAAGACCAGGTTGATGGGAACATTACAACCTGGTTTTATTCTGGAGTTCCGACATTGCAAAATGAACCGGCTAGTAGTTGGAATACTGATGAAGAAAAAAACAACCATTTAGGCGATTTATATTACGATAAGGAAACTGGTTATGCTTATCGTTTTTCTTTAGAAAATAGTACATATAGTTGGCTCAAATTAACTGATTCAGATGTAACTGAAGCATTAGCAATTGCAAATTCGGCTAAAGATACAGCAGATAGTAAAAGAAGAGTTTTTTTAGAACAACCAGAACCACCTTATGAAAATGGTGATATGTGGATAAAAAATAATGAAATTTATATATGTCAGATTAGTAAAGGACAAGGTGAAACTTTTGCTGAGAATGATTTTATAAATAATTTAAAATATACTGATGATACTGTTGCTAATCAAGTAGGACAAAATTTGACAGTTTTGTCAGGTAGTGTTTTGGAAATTAAAAATGATGTTGATGAACATACAACTTTAATTACTCAAACTCAAACAGCAGTAAATGAGCAGGGTGAAGAAATTGGAATTTTAGGACAACAATATACTGAAGTACAACAGACAACAACTGAAATTCAAAATACTGTATCAAGCATTCAAAATGATATAGATACTAATTATTATAGTATTCAAAAAGTGAATGAATTAATTCAGAATGCTGAGACTGGTTTAACTAACACATTTTTAAAAAGTGGAGGGAGCAATCTATTAAGAAATACTGCTCCTTTTTTTATGAGTAGTGAGAACGAAGCGGAATATTGGGATGGAAAAGTTAAACAAATGAAAGAGATTAATAGTGCTAGTGGCTTTGCGTTGCTGATTCAAAATGGTACATTATCTCAAACTATCGATTTGGCTCCTAACCAATATGCTATTAAATTTCATTATAAAAGGTTGTTATTAGCAGCAAATGCAACAGTTAAATACAACGGTCGAACTATAGAATTAGAAGAAGAAGGAACTATTGAAACAACAGGAAATATTAATTCAGGTAAATTTGAATTTAGAGTTGATTGCAATATTGATGATGGATATGAAATTTATGATCTTATGTTAAATGTAGGATCTATTGTTACAACATGGACTCAAAATGCAAATGAAAGTACAAGTGATACAGTAAATATTTCCAAAGGAATAACTGTTGATTCAAATACAACAAACACAAAAGCAAAAATGGATAGTGATGGATTTAGAGTCACAAATAAATCTACTGGAGAATCCGTTATGGAAGGTACTGATGAGGGTGGAAAGTTCAAAAAAATAGAAGCAGAAAAAGGAACGATTGGCGGAGTAATAATTCAAAAAGTCAGCAATCAGACTTGGATAAGTGGGGTGTAAAAAATGAATATAGGAGAATGGTATACTTACAATGGAACCCCTGCTAGTACTACATCAACACATAGAGCAGGAATCGATATAATGGTAGTGAGCCAAGACGAAATTAGCAACACCTCTTTAGTAAGAATTAGACCATGGATAATGAAACGTTCAGGTAGTGGATTCTGGAATTATAATAGTCAAACTATGACTATAAAAGCAGATGATCAAAGTAAAACAACTAAAACATCTTATGATTTTAGAAAAGCAACAACTAATGATAAGGAATTTTTGACAAGTGATTATCCATTTAAAAGAGTAAGTGGTAGTGGTAGTTTAGTCAGTGATACATATGTTTATGATTTTACGATAAATCATGAAGATGATGGAAGTAAGACAATCCCGATTTATGCTTTAATTCCTTTATCAAGTAGTTATGGAACAAATTGGACAGTAGATGAGAATATAGATTTGCCAACGATACCTAGACAAAGTCAATTTGATATTAGTAATTGGTCAACGAATGCAACACCAGTTGAACAGCCTAAATCATTAAAAATAATTGAAGGCAATCCAAATTATTATACTCAATTAGTAGTCAGGTTAATGCAGGAACCAGATAGTTATTTAGTTAAGCGAAAAGGAATACAAGGTGGAACATATAATTTTCAATTTACACAAGATGAATTAAATAATATAGTTTACTCAAAAATACCATCAAATAGTAGAGTTATAGGGTTTAGTTTGGAAACTTATAGCGATAGTAACTATACACAATTAGTTGGCACTTCAAATGCTAGTCCGTGGTACACAGCAACAATCGAAAATGCTAATCCAAATTTTACAGATTTTGATTACGAAGATAGTAATTCAAAAACAATAGCGTTGACTGGAAATAGTAATAAGATAGTTGAAGGGTATTCTACATTAAAAGTAACAATACCGGTTGAAAATAAGGCAACAGGACAAAAAGGCGCAACAATCAGTGGATATACAATCGATAATTATTCGGTTCCTTATTCTTCAACTTCCGATGTAGTAAAAGAAATACCAAATTATCCAAACGAAAATATAGTAGTTAGTGCAGTAGATTCAAGAGGTAATTCTAAATCAATTACAAAATTATTTACTGATAATTTAATAAATTATACAGATATTGTTATTCTAAATTGTGAAGTTAATCGTGAAGATGAAATTGGCGAAAAGGTTAAGATTAAATTCAATGGTACTTGGTGGCCTTCTAACTTCGGTGGAGCTAATGGCGGTGGTGTTCTTAATGAATTAACTGCCATTTATCAATATCAAACGGGCAATGGCGAATGGATAAATGGAACTACTGCATTAACATTAAATGTTAGTGAATTTGGTAAGTTCAGTTGTGAACAATATATTGTTGGTGATACAGGTAACGGATTTAATATTTCAAATTCTTATAATATTAAATTAATCGTTAGCGATAAATTATCATCAAAACCCAAAACTAAAGAATTAATAGCTGGGGAACCTGCAATAGCAATATTTGGTAATAAAGTTGCATTACATAACAAATATGATGAAAGTAGACCTGATATACCTATTCAACTTTATGGTAATACAGATATTAGTGGTAATTTATTAATAAACAATTCTCCAATTATTGAAAGTGGCAGTAATGATAATGGTAATTGGATAAAATATATGGATGGGACAATGATATGTTGGGGTAATTATAATATAGGAAATACAACAACTGGTGGAAATAAAGATGGAGAACTTTATTATGTTGATATAGGGTTACAAAGAAATTTTCCACAAAGTTTTATAAAAAAACCTAATTTAAAATTAGAAGTTTTTACAAATTCTGGAGCATCTTTACATTATATTTGGGTAGTACAAAGATATAATACAGCGTCATTAACTAATTTTTCAAATTATAGAATTTATAGTCCAACAAATACAACTTTAAATTTTTCAATAGAATATATAGCAATAGGAAGATGGAAATAGAGGTGAATTATGCAAGAATTAACATTAAATGAAATTTCAGAATTTTTAAAATGGCTTATCACTTTTGGTGGCTCTATTTGTACTATTCTATATGCTTTCAAAAAAATATTAGATAAATCAATGCAACCGATACAAAAAAAGATGGATGAATTAGATATTAATATACATAAAAAAATTGATGAAATTGATATTCACCAATGCAAAAACTTTTTAGTTAGATTTCTTGCTGATGTAGAGCGTGGTCAAAAAATGGACGATATAGAAATCAAACGGGCTTATGATGTGTATGAACACTATACAAAAGATTTAAAACAAAATTCATATATACATGACAAGTGGGAAAGATTAATGAAATGAAAAAAGTATTATGGATTTTAAAAAGATTGTTTGGCAAAAAGTATTTTATCAAATATAGCAACAAATTAAAGTCCGATGAAATTTTAGTATTCGGTCATAAAATTTATATTTCAAAAGAGGTGATAAAAAATGAAACAAAATGAAATAATATATTTTAAATTTCCTTGGGTTAGAATTGCAATTACACAATATTTTTCTAGTAAACATCAAGCAATAGATAATTCTAGTAAAGGTAATACTTATAATTATCTACCTTGCGATGCAAAAATAGTTAAAAACCAATGGTATGATGACTACGGATGGATGGTTGAATATGAAGCAAAAGATAAAAGAGGTACATTTATAATGGCAAATGGACATATGAAAAGCCAAAGCACTTTAAAAGTAGGAACAACTTACAAAATGGGAACAAAAATTGGAACAATAGGATCAACTGGTAATTCAACAGGTCCCCATGATCATTTTAGAATGTCACTAAATGGAAAAAGAGTTAATCCTTTAGATTATCTATATGTATATGATGGACAAGAAGTTCATGAAGAAGATGCAAAATTGGTTAAATATTTTAAAGATGTAGAACAAATCAAAACATATAAAATTATTGTGGATAAGATTCCAGTTTATACAAATTCAAACAATGCTAAAAATAATAAAAATTCAGTTGGTACTTGGAGTAAAGGAATATACTATGTGTTTAACGAAGCATATGGAATGATTAATATCACTACAAAAGTAGGTCAAGCCGGAGCTTGGATAAACCCAGCCGACAATGTTATTAAGAAAGAACCTATCGAAGAAGAAAAACCAATCGAAACTCCTATTGAGGAAGGAAAACCAGTTGAAACTCCTGTTGAAGATACACCTACCGAAAATACCGAAAAAGAGCCGGTCACAGAAGAAAAACCTAGCGAACCTACCGAGAATACTCCAAACGAAGGAACAAGCGAAAATGAACAGCCAAATCAAGAATTAGAGCAAGAATTAGAAGAAACACCAAAAGAAAATATTTTTGTAAAAATTATAAAAATCATTATTGATTTTATAATTGGAATTTTTAAAAGATAGGTGGTGGTAGAATGTTAGATAAATTAAAGTCAAGAAAATTTTTAGCAACATTAATGACAAATGTCATAGCAATAGCAACTTTATTTACTTCTTATGAAGATACTACAGTTCAAATTATCGCTTTGATTGTATTAGGTGTTGCCAATATCATTTACGGAATTGTTGAAGGCACTATTGATGCGAAAGCAGTAGTTACTGAAGTTAAAGAAACTGCTGAACAAATTGAATCAAAATTATAAAATTAAAACCAGCTTCGGCTGGTTCTTTTTTTGTGTTTGAGTATTAATTAAATAGTTCCAAATGGT
>CALVSO010000042.1 GCA_944359055.1 uncultured Bacilli bacterium
CACACAAAATATGTAAAAGACTGGACACGGTAAGGCGCGACAACCTCATCCACGGCATCAAGCCGGACGGCAAGGCGCAGGTCACCGTGGAATATGTGAACGGCAAGCCCAAGCGGGTAAAGACCATCGTGGTGTCCGTCCAGCACGACAAGGACAAAGACCTGGATGTGTTAAAGAGCGAGATTATCGCGGAAGTGCTGCATCCCGTGTTTACGAAGTTCCCGTTTGACGGTGACACAGAAATCCTCGTCAATCCCTCCGGCAGATTTGTGGAGGGCGGTCCTAAGGCTGACACGGGACTGACGGGCAGGAAACTGATGGTGGATACCTACGGCGGACTCGGCGCTCACGGCGGCGGCGCGTTCTCCGGCAAGGACCCGACTAAGGTCGACCGCTCCGGCGCATACATGGCGAGGTGTATCGCAAAGAACATTGTTTTCGCAGAACTGGCTGACGAGTGCCAGGTCGCTATCAGCTACGCCATCGGAAAAGCCGATCCCGTGGCCGTCCAGATCGATACGTTCGGTACGGGCAAGGTCAGCGATGAGGTACTTGCGAAAGCCGTGAACGATGTGTTCCATATGCGTCCCGCGGCGATCATCAACGAGTTCTGCCTTAGAAACTGCTCTTTTGCGGAGTATTCCACTTACGGGCATTTTGGCAACGGCTACCCCACTTGGGAGCAGACCGATAAATACAGAGAATTGAGGGAGGCGGTGAAGCGATATGAAGACAACGACTGAAATGCAGCTCGTTCCGATTACAAAGCTGGTGCCGTATGTCAATAACGCGCGTACCCACTCCCCGGAACAGATAAATAAGCTGCGCTCCTCGCTGCGAGAGTTCGGCTTCATCAATCCCGTGATCATCGACCGTGACTTTGGCGTTATCGCCGGCCACGGTCGTATTCTTGCGGCGAAGGAAGAAGGCATCGCAGAGGTTCCGTGCGTCTTTGCCGACCATCTGACAGAAGCGCAGAAAAAAGCGTACATCCTCGCCGACAATAGAATGGCAATGGACGCCGGATGGGACGAGGAGCTTCTGCGCGTGGAAATCGAAGCGCTGCAGGCGGAGGCTTTTGACTTGTCCCTCACGGGTTTTGACGAAAAGGAACTGTCCGACCTGTTCAAGGATGACGCCGATGTGCAGGAGGACGATTTCGATGTGGCCGCGGAACTGGAAAAGCCCACCTTCTCCAAGAGCGGAGATGTGTGGACGCTCGGACGGCATAGGCTGCTCTGCGGCGATTCCACGAAAGCGGAAACCTTCGCCATCCTCATGAACGGCAGGAAAGCGAACCTCGTGGTAACCGATCCTCCGTACAATGTGAATTATGAAGGTACCGCCGGGAAAATCAAGAACGACAACCTTGCGGACGAGAAGTTCTACCAGTTCCTCTTTGATGCCTTTTCCAATATCGAAAAGGTCATGGCGGACGATGCGTCCATCTATGTGTTCCATGCGGACACCGAGGGGCTGAACTTCCGCAAAGCATTCTCGGACGCGGGATTCTATCTCTCCGGCTGCTGTATCTGGAAGAAACCGAGCCTGGTGCTTGGACGCTCACCGTATCAATGGCAGCATGAGCCGTGTCTCTACGGCTGGAAGAAAAGCGGAAAGCACCAATGGTACGCCGATCGCAAGCAGACCACGATATGGGAGTTCGAGAAAACCAAGAAGAACACGGATCATCCGACCATGAAGCCGATACCGCTCCTGGCGTATCCGATACAGAATTCTTCCATGAGCAACACGCTCATCCTCGATCCGTTCGGCGGCAGCGGCAGTACGCTCATTGCTTGTGAGCAGACCGACAGGGATTGCTACACCATCGAACTGGATGAGAAATACTGCGATGTCATCGTGAAGCGGTACATCGAGCAGGTCGGCTCTGCGGACAGCGTTTCCGTGGAGAGGGACGGCAAGACATACACCTTCGCAGAACTGGAGGTGTCCGATGAATAAACTGACGCTCGGCAGCCTGTTTGACGGCTCCGGCGGTTTTCCTTTGGGCGGCTTGATTTCCGGCATTGCTCCCGTGTGGGCATCGGAGATCGAGCCGTTTCCTATTCGGGTGACCACCAAGCGGCTGCCTTTCATGAAACACTACGGCGATGTTTCCAGGATGGACGGCGGGAGCATTGAGCCTGTGGATATCATCACGTTCGGTTCGCCGTGCCAGGATATGAGCATAGCCGGTAAACGCGAGGGTCTGGACGGCAACCGCTCCGGGCTTTTCTATGAAGCCGTCCGAATCATAAAGGAAATGAGGTGTGCCACCAATGGCAAATATCCAAGATACATCGTGTGGGAGAACGTCCCTGGGGCATTCTCCTCAAACAAGGGAGAGGACTTCCGATGCGTCCTCGAAAGCGTCTGCCGCATCGCAGACGAAACCGTATCTGTTCCTTCGGCTCCGAAGTGGCAATCCGCAGGAAGCATCGTGGGAGACGGTTACTCCGTTGCCTGGAGAGTGCTTGACGCTCAGTATTGGGGAGTTCCCCAGAGAAGAAAACGCATCTACCTTGTCGCAGATTTTGCAGGCGGGAGTGCCGGAAAAATACTATTTGAGTCAGAAGGCATGTCTGGGTATTCTGCGGAGAGCTTCCGCTCGTGGCAAGGAGCTGCCGCTGATGCTGGCGAGCGCTTTGGAGAGACAGGCACTTTCTGCCTGAACGACCAGGGCGGGCAGCGGATGGACTTGACTGAGGATGTGACGAACACGCTCCGTGCGGAAAGCCACCATCCTCCGCTGGTATTCGAGAACCACTCGCAGGATTCCAGATACACGGGACCGCTCGATGTGGCACAGACCGTCCTTTCCACTTTCGGCACGGGCGGCAATAACCAGCCGTTCGTGGTGGAGACACCGAAAACTCTGAAGATTCGCTCCGGCTGCGAGGGCGGCGGCAAGGGTCCGCTCATCCAGGACGATAAGTCCGCAACGCTCGGATGCAACAACGACCAGACGCTTTTCGTTACGACTGTGTTCGGCATCTGCTCCAAGGAGAGCAACTCCATGAAGTCCTCCAATCCGCACAGCGGGATATACAAAGCGGAGACTTCACGGACGCTTGACGGAAACGGCGGTAATCCGTCCTGCAATCAGGGCGGCATGGCTGTGGTGGCTCTTGAGGGCAACGGAGCAAGACCGTCCCATAAGGGCAGCGGGTACTCCGAGGACAATGTCAGCTTTACGCTGAACGCCACGGAGCAGCATGGCGTGGCTTACGGCATCGACAGAGCTACCTATAACATGGGACAGAACGCACAGTTCGGAATAGCGGTCGAGGAGGAAGTCGAGCCTACGATGGTGGCGAAGGGACCGGGCGCGGTGGCGCATCCCGTCTATACCACGAGCAAGAATTCCTATCATACGGAAGCCGAGGAGGACGTGGCGAACACGCTGGTCGCTACGGACTACAAGGACCCGCCGACTATATCCGAAGAGCCGTATTACATCGTCCGCAGGCTCACGCCGACCGAGTGCGCAAGGCTGCAGGGCTTCCCGGACTGGTGGTGCGATGATCTCGGCACGGTGAAGCCGTCCGATGAGGAACTGTACTATTGGTACAAGGTATTCGAGACATGGCGTTTGGCTACCGCACCAGACAGCAAGCCCAAGACTTCAAAGCAGATAAAAAAGTGGCTTGCCGATCCGTATTCCGATTCTGCGGAGTATAAGATGTGGGGCAACGGCGTGGCTCTGCCATGCGTGTTTTTCGTGCTTTCGGGCATTGTGTATTACTCACAGTTTCCGACCGCATAATCGGGCGGTTATTCTACGGTGGAAAATCTTTTATTTGCTTGCTATTTCCGGGCTTTAGAGTGATGTATATACATGCCGAAAGGCACAGAAAACAAGCAAAAACGGAGGTAAACGCAATGCAAGTAAAGTACAACGTAACAGGCGCAAGGCGCAAGGAACTGGTAAAGGTCATCGCCGACACCACGGGAGCAAAGGCAGAATACAAATTCATGCCGACCTGCAACTACGAGATCGACTACTTCACGGTCACCAAGGACGGGACG
>CALVSO010000043.1 GCA_944359055.1 uncultured Bacilli bacterium
TACCCCGCTGGAACCTATACCACAGACAGCAATGGGCAAATTCAGCTCAATCAAATTCCCTCTGGCAGTTACTCCATCACTGAGGTGGAAACAAAGACAGGCTACCTGCTGGACAACACTGTGAAAACAGTAACCATAGAAGGTGGTACCTGCCAAAAAGTGACCTTTGAAAATGACCCTTTGGGTGGATTGCTCATCAAGAAACTGGATGCTGTCACCAAGAAACCTCTCAGTGAAGTAACCTTCCGAGTAACCACTCCAGATGGTACTGCTGTTGGCAGCTCCAATGGTGAATTCCGCACCGATGAAAACGGCTATATCTCTATTTCTGACCTGGAACCTGGTAGCTATGTGGTGCAGGAAGTTAAGGCAAAGGACGGCTATGTGCTGGATAATACTCCCAAAACCATTCAAATTAAAGACCACCAAACTTATACTCTGGAATTCTTTAACCAGCCAGCTGGTGGGCTGTTAATCAAGAAAATGGATGCTGTTACCAAGGAACCTCTCAGCGAAGTAACCTTCCGAGTAACCACTCCAGATGGTACTGCTGTTGGCAACTCAAATGGTGAGTTCCGTACCGATGAAAACGGCTATATCTCTATTCCTGACCTGAAACCAGGTGGTTATGTGGTGCAGGAAGTTAAGGCAAGGGACGGCTATGTGCTGGATAATACACCAAAAACCATTCAAATCAAAGACCATCAAACCTATACTCTGGAATTCTTCAACCAGCCAGCCGGTGGGCTGTTAATCAAGAAAATGGATGCTGTTACCAAGGAACCTCTTAGCGAAGTAACCTTCCGAGTGACTACTCCAGATGGTACTGCCGTTGGCAACTCCAATGGTGAATTCCGCACTGATGAAAACGGTTATATCTCCATTCCTGACCTGGAACCTGGTAGTTATGTGGTGCAGGAAGTCAAGGCAAAGGATGGCTATGTGCTGGACAACACCCCCAAAACCATTCAAATCAAGGACCACCAAACCTACACTTTGGAATTCTTCAATCAACCAAAGGGCAATCTCATCATCCACAAATTGGATTCTGTGACCAAAACTCCTTTGGAGGGTGTGGAATTTGAGATTACCTATGCAGATGGTTCCTATGTAGATGCAGAAGGTGGTACTTTGTCCAGTAAGGGACGATATACCACCGATGAAAATGGACAGATTATTCTATCTGACTTAACTGGTACTATTGTTGTAACCGAAACCAAAACCATTGAGGGATATACCATCCATGAAGAAAGTCGCAGTCAAACGGTTGTGGTCAATCCCCATGATACACAGGAGCTTATCTTCTACAACGATCCCATTGGTGGTGTTGAGCTCATCAAAGTAGACGAAGCAGACAAGACACGTCGACTTGCAAATGCCACTTTTGAAATTCGTAAAATGGATGATGCTCTGGTAGACACTGTGACCACCGATAAAAATGGACGGGTATTCCTGTCTTTGGAGGATGGAGCTTATTATGCAGTGGAAATTGAAGCTCCCGAAGGTTACAGACTAGATGACACACCACACTATTTTGAAGTAAAGGAGGGCAAAACAAGCAAGTTAACCATTACCAACAAAGCCTTTTCAGGGATTCTGATTCACAAAACGGACAGTACCACAGGAGAAGGAATTTATGGTGTCACATTTTTGCTCTATGACAGTGGCAATCAACCCATTGGACAATATACCAGTGATGACAGGGGTTATGTCTATATTGAAAATCTGGAAAGTGGTCGCTATTATCTCCGTGAACTGGAAAATGAGGGCTATCTTGTAGACACACAGCAAAAAACCGTACAAGTAACCTCTGGGGAAACCACACTGGTGGAGTGGGAAAACACCCCCATTATGGGACAGATTCAGATTATCAAAAAATCTGCCGATGACAATCCCATCAATGCTCTGCCCGCTGGTACTTTGTTGGAAGGGGCTGTCTTTGAAATCTATGACAAGGCTGGCAATGTAGTGGATACTATTGTGTCTGACCGCAACGGCAGAGCGGTTTCCAAACTCCTGCCATTGAGTCGCTACACCATCCGAGAAATCAAGGCTCCCGATTACTATGCTGTCAATCCTACTGTGCTCAATGCCTATCTGGAATATGAGGGGCAAATTCTCACTTTTGAAGTGGAAAACAGCAGTGTTGCCACAGGGGTATCCATTCAGAAAACCGGTTATGCCGAGGTCATGCCCAATCAGCCCATTCAGTACACCATAACCGAAATTGGTAACACCTCTACTGTACCTCTCTCCTCCTTCTATTGGAGAGATACCTTGCCCAGTCAGGTACAGCTTTCCAAAGTGGTAACTGGTACGTTCAATCAACAGCTCTCCTATAAAATTGTCTATCAAACCAATTTGAATGGGAGCTATCAGACTTTGGCTGACAGCCTCTCTACCACCAAAAATTATGTCCTGGAGGCAAGCCCTGCCGCTCTTGGACTGGCTGCCAATGAACGTGTCACTGAGCTGATGTTCATTTTCGGCACAGTCAAAGGTGGCTTTGGTCAGGTAGAACCTGCCTATATCCATGGCAATGTGCTCAGTGGACTTGGAAATGGTACCAGCATTGTCAATATCGCTGATGTAGGCGGTGTCTACGATGGTCAGTGGATTCAGGCTATCAGCCGTTGGGTAACAAAGGTGTATGCCAAAACCATTCCTTCCCTGCC
>CALVSO010000044.1 GCA_944359055.1 uncultured Bacilli bacterium
GCTGGATCACGAAAATACGACTTCAGGAAATTCGTAAAGTCAGAGATCAGCGAAGGCGCAGCGGCTTGCATTGGAGCCGATGTAGCTGCAGTCGGCTCGGGTGATGGCGGAGTTTGGTTTTGTACCGTGTCAGCAGTGTAGGCATTTGCCTGCGTGCAGGGGCAAGGTACGCCATCAGTAAGTGGGCGGCCACAGTTTGTACAAAAATTAGCCATAATTGACATCCTTTCTCTTTCTATTTGATGCAGGAAAATTATATCATTGAAAGAAAAAATTGTAAACATTCATTTCAATAAATCGTTAGGATATATTTACAGATGATGGTGGAATTTGTTATAATCAGTGCAGAATACTGGCAGAATGCTCGGAAAATTTTTAGAGAGGAAGAGAGTCATAATGAACAACTTTTGCAGAAAATGTGGTGCAAAACTCAACGGCGGAGAAAAATTCTGTGGAATGTGCGGCGCAAAATGTATTGAGGAGTCTGTGCAGCCGCCAGCAGCAGCGGCCACGCCTCCTACTCCCCCAACGCCGTCTGCTCCCCCCACACCGTCTGCACCGCCCACACCGTCTGCACCGCCCACACCGCCTGCGATGGCCACTCCGATGCCGGCTATCAAACGCAGCCGCAAACCGCTTATACTGATCGGTATTGCAGCAGTTTGTGTTGTAGCATTCTTACTGTTTGGAAAGCTCTATTATTTTCCATATATGATGCCGGAATCCGTTCTCACATCTCAATGGGCGTGTGACTGGGTTATTGAGCAAATCCAGCAGGACACCAGTCTGGAAGAACAATTCACCGTCACTGCGACAGTGCAGACGCCCGCCGCAGCGCCGAAACAGGATGGGCTGCAGCTGGAGTACGAAAATGTGCAGTGCGACTATCAGTTCACTGTGAACGGACAAACAGTTACCCTGTCCACAAAAGCTAATTTCACAACCGGCATTTTCCCGGGGAACATCAAAAAAATTGAATTTCAGGAATTTGAATATCCGGACAATTTTCTGATGGAACAGCAAGAAGAATCTGGCGCGGATTCTTCAGAGCCCGCGCAAACTGCACCGGCAGATCCAGAGCCTGCCGTGCCAGAGCAGACGGAACCAGCTGACCAAACGGATTTTACTGCCTATACGCCCCTGCCCGAATACCACTACGGAGTGTGGTACAGTGAAGAAGGCTATCCCTACAGTTTAGATGAGGACTGTTTTTTGGTTACTGCCGAAGGAGATGGCATTACAACAGATTTGAAAGCCGAATTTGTGCGGCGTGGGTCCGAAGAGGTTCACACGCTGTGGATTCCAGTGAATATGCCTGATTTGATTCATATTGACGGTCAGGTCTTTACACGAGAAGAACCCCAGGATGACTATATTCTGCCGGAAAGCAACCAGCGCTATCTGACAGAGGCGGATTTGGAGTCTCTAACCCATGAGGAATGCTGTCTGGCCAGAAATGAAATCTATGCCCGCCATGGCAGAATATTTACCACCGAAGAGATTGCCAGCTATTTTGAAGAAAAGGACTGGTATCAGGGAACCATTGAACCCCAGGTTTTTGACCGAAATACCAGTATCTATTTCAACGACTATGAATTGAAAAATGTCCAGCTGCTCCAGCAATATGAAAAGGAGAAGTTTGGCGGTTCCTACTATTGAAACAGGATATGAGGTTGCTATGAGAAAAGGAATTGGCGTATTCAGCAGTATTCTGCTCTTATGCTGTTTGTTGACAGGCTGTCGTCCGTCTGAGCCGGAGATTGTGGAGGCAGGCTCTCGCGTACCGGAGCTGCCTCTGCTGGAGCCAGAGGCGTTGGAAACGGAACCGGTATCCCAGCCAGCGGAAGAAGCCGGAGCACCGTCCGAGCCGGAGCCACAGGCGCCGGCAGCTATCCCGGAACCGGAAAAGCTCCTGATTGCCATAGATGCAGGTCATCAGGCTAAGGGAGACTACAGCACGGAGCCCATCGGTCCCGGTGCTTCTGAGCAAAAGGCCAAGGTCAGCAGCGGCACACAGGGCCGGTTTACCGGGCTGGCAGAGTATGAGCTCAATCTGACTGTTGCCACCCTGCTGCGTGAAGAATTGGAAGATCGCGGCTATGAAGTGCTGATGATCCGGAAGACCAACGACGTTTCCATTTCCAATATGGAGCGGGCAGCCATAGCCAATGAGGCCGAAGCAGATGCATTTATCCGTATTCATGCCAATGGCTCAGAAGACCCATCTGTGAATGGTATTATGACGCTGTGTATGACGCCGGACAATCCGTATAACAGTGTATTGTATCCACAAAGCCGCGCCCTGGCCGACGCATTGCTGGATGGCATGGTAGCGGCCACCGGCGCCAATCGGCAATCGGTGTGGGAAACGGATACCATGAGCGGAATCAATCATGCGCAGGTTCCGGTTTCCATTGTAGAAATGGGATACATGACCAATGAGACAGAAGACCACAATCTGGCCACTGCTGCATATCAGCAAAAATTGGCGGAGGGCATGGCCAACGGCCTTGATCAATTTTTTGCTGGGCAAGAGGACAGCAATGCGCCTGTTCAGACGGACAGCGCACTGCAGCAGGCGTTGGATACCGCGTTGGAGGGGCTGTCCAGCCGATGGGATGTTTATGTGGAAGATCTGACCACCGGTGAGATTGCCTCTGCCGCGCATCAGCTGCCGGCAGACGGTAAGATGGTATCGGCCAGCCTCATAAAACTGTTTATTATGGGCGCCGTTTATGAGCAGGTAGAGGCCGGGACGCTGACCGAATCCCAGGTGGATGCCGATGTCCATTCCATGATTACCATTAGCGACAACAGCGCTTCTAACCGTCTGACAAAGCTCCTGGGCGGCGGCGATGTGGTAAAAGGTATGGATGCCGTCAATGCGTTTGCAAAGTCGTTGGGCTGTACGCATACGGAACTCAACCGCTTGATGCTGGAGGATAATGGATTGCAGAACTACGTTTCTGCTGCCGATTGTGCAGCCATACTGAAGGCAATCTATACCGGAACGTGTGTCAATGCGGAGTATTCGGCCATTATGCTGGAGCATCTGAAGGAGCAGCAGGTCAATAACCGTATCCCGGCTGGCATTCCCAATGGAACGGAAGTAGCTCACAAGACCGGTGATCTGTCCGGGCTCAGCTGCGGTGATGTGGGTATTGTGCTAGGACCGAAAACAGACTACATTATCTGCGTAATCTGCAACGATCCCTATACGGATAGCGGTGCAGCCGCTAAAATCGTGGAGATATCGCAGCAGGTTTATGGGATGCTGCAGTCGTAACTTTGAAATGTTTCGTAGCTGCAAAGAGATACCTTTCGATGTATTCGGTCATAGAAAGGTACGCAGCATATAGAGAGAGTGAATCGTGATGAAACATAAAATTGGCTGTCTCACTGTACTGGGGATTGCGGCAGTCAGTCTGTTGGGGGGCCTAGCCCTCCTGATACCTCTACAGCCCAAACCAGATAAGGTTTCTCCGGTTGGATCAGCAGAACATAAACTGCCATTACCAGCATTACAACAAGAAAAAGTCTACCAACCTTGCATAGACACCATACCTGTACAGGTTTCAGATTTGTCCTTTTCTCGGATCAGCCGTCACTCCATAGAATTAACCTGGAGTGACAGCTGGGATAAAGTAGTCCAAGAATACCAGTTAAAAAAACGAGCAGTTGGAGACACGCAAAATTCATGGACTACAGTAGACATTTGTTCCTCTGACGGACTTTCGGATGGTACATGCTATCAGTTAATGGACATATTGGAGACATCTGAACCGGTGCAATTCGAATACCGCGTTGATATTACCGTTGCTGATCCCAGCCGGTACTACGC
>CALVSO010000045.1 GCA_944359055.1 uncultured Bacilli bacterium
ACACCATTAAGGCTTACTTCTATAACATTGTCAGAATTAACTCTTATAGCTTTAATATCATTAGATGTGACTCTAAAATCTAATTTCAAACTATTAAGAGTATTAACTATTACATTTACAGCAGGTATAAGCACATCAAGACTTAATTCGTCAAACACACGCTGTATTGTAGCAGCATCACCTGTTACCCTACTTGGTAAAAGCCTAACACCTTTATCACCATAATCACTTTCAGTTATATTCTTAAATAGGTCAGCCAACTTTTTATCACCTCTATCCTTTAAAGTTTCCTTGCTCTGTATATTCAAGAGCGATATTATAAATACCAAAAGGCTCGTTTAATTTTTCATTTCTTATTGAAAAACTTGCTTTATCAACCTTTTTAATTTTGATTTTTCCTCCTATTGTTTGTGGTGTTTGGTCACCGCTAAATGAAAAAGCAGAAAAATCAATATAAGTAAAGTCAAGAAATCTTGCTCTTGCACCTGCATCAAATAACTTTCTCCAAGTACCTCTACTTTGAGCAAAAACATCAAAACCTGTTGCAATAGCTGAAGCTACTCTTATACTCATATATCTAAATGTTTTATTTTTGTAGAAATACTTTCCGTCAATAGCCGGTAAATCCCACCTTGCAGGTATAGGCTCTCCGTTATCGTTATAAGATAACTGGTCTTCAACGTCTTTGTAAAACTCCATAATCTCACCCTTTACCGTACCAAAAGCAAGGTTTCCGTCAATTTTAAAAAGTGTTCGAATATTAGGTATTTCCCAGTAATAACATTCATACTGATATGAAGAATATGGAGTATTTCTTTCATAGGTTTTTTGAAGTCCATCAAGCAAATATACACGTTTATCAGTAGCAATAACGTAATATTCATTGAATGTTATAGCTGTACTGTTTTCAAGGTCTTCTTCTCTAAGTGCTTTATCAATATAAAAACTTCGGCTTTGAGTATATTTTTCAGCTGTAATATCTTGTGCGGTTATAGCATATATTCCTAAATCAGTAGCAAATAAAGGTTCATTTATGTAGGCAAAATTAAATCTACCAACAGCACCTCTACCTTGTATTGCTCCAGCAATAGGAAATGTTACTTTACCATCACTATCAAGGTTTCCTCGTCTTAATATAACGTTTCTAACATCATCGCCTTCATTTTTATGTGCTGCCAAAAGGTCTGATATAACCGAATAACCTATAATTTCTGAACTGTCTTGTCCAAGTACGGAATACCAAGTATCACCGAAAAATGTAGGGTCATTTATTTGAGAATACCAATCATAATTTTTAAACTCCGGATTTCCTGTTATAAAAAGTCTATCAGCAGAGCCATTAACACCAAAAAGTATTGATACTTTACATTTATTTATTTTGTCTGCATAACCTTCCCTTGATTTACCCGCTTCAATAATTACATTATCCTTACCAGTAACGGGGCTTTTAGGTGGTGCAGTAGAAAAAGTTACTTTACCTGTTTTCCTATCTACTGTAAGTCCACTACCTTCCAAAACATCTTTATATGTTCCGTCAGATTGCAAAAGTTGTGCTTTAACCTTGCTGTCATCAAGTTCTTTTGTTGTAAGCTGATATTCTCTAGCTGTACCGTCTGATAAAAAACTTTCTTTCCAACGTGTACCTATAAGATTTAAAGGCTCTAATGTAGTGCCTCCTCCTGTCGGATTTCTTGAAATAATAATAGTAGGCACATAAGCAATATCAGATACAGCTTTAACAACAAACTCTTTCTCTTTTTCTTCCTCTTTGTCATCTGCGGTTGTTTCTGTTTCCTTTTCAAACTCACCATAAGTAAGAAATTTAACACCATCAAGAATATAGAGTTTACTCTTAACCTGTCGTACAAATGCTCTTTCATCGGCTAAACCTTCATAAATAACAGTAGGCTTGGTATCAGGATTTTTAAAATCATATTCATAAAGTTTTGTACCGCTATGAATAAGAGTTTTTGTTTTATCTTCCAAAGATAATGTATATACACCATTTATTCTTGCATCAAATTTATGTATAAGATGATAACCCATTCTTTTTCTTACTTTACCCGGAACATCTCTTATCATATTTGGAGCATTAGGGCTACGATAGTCCTCTACATTAGCAGGTGAATTATAGAGGTCTACACCCTTAAGGTTCTCAATATTAATTACATTTCGTTTAATAGTAGGAGGTGTAGAGCCACCTCTTGGAATATATGCCATAAACACACCCCCTACATTGAATAAATTCTTTCAACACCGAATGAATAAGCCTTTTCACCATCACCTAAAAGATTGATTATAAGGTTATCAAGTTTAGAATTTAAAAATGAACTTATAGCACTTGTTTCTTCATTACCTGCTGTGGCATCAACCGCTAATTTAAGTGGTAAAATACCCTCGGCTTTTCGTACAATATCAAGTACGGTTTCGTCATCAGCGTCAAATGTCACAGTTTCAGGAAGTCTGTTATAATTAAGTTCAACACTTGAGTAACTATCCATAATATTTTTATTTACGAGAATACTTACATTAGTATCCTCTATGTATTCAACAGTTTGATACCTTCCATTACTATCATAGGCTATAACATTTCTTATTTTCATACAATCGTCAGGAAGTTCAACTTTTACATATGGTCCTCTAACTTGATAATCTGTATAAAACTTAATAGATACTGTTTGATTAATAGGAAAAAGGTTCGCTATAAACACTAAGGCATCATTTAAAAAATAATTGAACTTGTCTGTATAGTCTGCTGTAAGCTCCACTCCCGCAGGCTGTCCGTTAATGGTAGCTTCATCAAGTATTCTTAAAGCAAGTTCTTTTGCTTCAAGTTTGGTCATATAACCACCGCCTTAAATATAATTAGCGTTTTCAAGTATTTTTGCCACCGACTCCGGAACTTCAACAGTTTCACCTTTGTTTATAAAATATGAATAACCATTAATAATAACAGGAACAGGAGCAGTATCTTTAGAGTCTTTAGGAAGATAAATTTTTATTTTTCTTTTTGGCTCTTTAGCATAAATTTTTCCCCACTTCTTAGCCTCTTTGTCAAAATCAGCGTCAGTAAGTGGTTTCTTTTCTTCTGCCTTTATGGTTTCTTCTATTTTTTCAACATTTTCAATAATTTCAGTTTTTAATTCCTCAGTAACTGCTTTTTCAACTGTTTTATTTGATGTTGCCATAATATCAGTCCTTTCTTAATTATTCTGATGCAGCACTTTCAATTCTAATCATTGAAAACTCATCAAGTCTTTTTGCTGTAAACATAAGTTTATAACCAACAGTTGCTCTTTGGTTAAGAGGGTCGGCTGTACCAGCTGAGCCATGTGGTTTAATAATAGTCTGAGGTTTAACAGAACCGTCAATATCAACAACACCATAAGCATCTTTACCTAAAAGCATTGTGTAATGAATAGGTACACTTCCGGTATTATTCTTAACTTTAGTGTTAGTTGTTTCAATAAATCTAACACCACCAATTCTTCCAACTTCACCTTCTTCAATAGCTGTACCACCGTTATATTTTGAAATATCCTGCCATAATGGGTCATTCATAATATCAAAGGCAACTTCAGGGTCAATAATACCTATAAAGTATTTACCTGTTTGTGGTTTAGCATTATTTTTTCTTAATGTTCTTACAGCTTTTCTAATTTCTGTTGATGTAATAACATCAGTTTTTGTAATACTGTCTGTTCCGGCTTTACCTCCGGCATACTGTACATTTGTACCTGCTATAATCTCATCTCTAACAATAGTATCAATTAAAAGAGCAGCAGACTCACCTAAAAGCTGTGTAGCTTCTGTAATAACAGGGTCAATAGCAATTAAATCAAGTTTGTCTGAAATAGTTACATAATCACCATACTGTTTTACAGTAGCTGTTAATGTTGAAATGCTTAAAGCTGAACCGTCAGGAGTTTCACCTTCTGTTAAAGGTGTTGTTTTAGGTTCAAGGCTATTAAATTTTCTAAAGTTTACTGTATCTCCCTCATTTTTAGGCATAGGCTTTTTCTGACCGTATTTCTGATATACTAAGTTAGGTAAAAGTCTTGCAAGTAGTGTTTTGTTATAAAATGTTTTATTTTCTTGTGTCAATGTTGCAATGGTTTGTGTATTTGGATTTCCTGCCATATTTTAAAACCTCCTTTTTTTAAAATTTAATTTTTTCACCTTTTAAAACTCTTTCTGCTATGCTATTAATATCACTAAGGCTCATTTCTTCAACTGTTTTTTTCTTAGGTGTTTCAGGTGTTGAAAGGCTTCCCACAGAGCCTTGATTAACAGCATTAATTTTCTGTACTGCATTGTCTGCACCTTTTTTCTGTGCATTAGCTATATAAGTATGGAAATTTTTAGCTTTTATAGTGTTATAAGCGTCATTAAGAGTTATATTCACACCACGTTGTTTTGCAAAATTAACAAGGTTTATACAATCATCTCTAACAGTTTCATAGAAGTCTTTTTCAGTAGGATTATTTAAAAGCTGATTATCCATATCTCTTAGTTTATACTCGTGTAATTCCTGCTTAAGACTGCTTAATTCAGCTGCTATTTTAGGGTCTTGACCTCTTTCAAAACTTTCGTGCATAGTTCTGTATTTATCATAATCAGCTTTAGATGTAATAGCCTCTCCTGTATAAGGATTAACCCAGCCAAAACTTGCATATGTTTCATCAACCTTTTTTGCACTATACTCGTTAAGCCTTTTTGAAAAAGCCTGTGTTTTAGTAATATCCTCTCCGTTATTAGCTGCTACGGTAGCGTTTGTATTTTCGGTATTTTCTAAAACTTCACCTGTATTGTCATTACCCTCTGTATAATCATTGTTATCTATGTCATTAACGGCGGCGGCACCGTCATCTACTCCAAAAGTAGCATTATCAGCCATTTCATTTTCTGTGGTATTATCTAAATATAAGCCTTCTTCCATAATTTAATTTCCTCCTATCTACTTACAAACTCAGTAGGTATAAGTTCAGTTCCTATTTTTTTATTAAAGTTTTTACA
>CALVSO010000046.1 GCA_944359055.1 uncultured Bacilli bacterium
CAAGCTTTTGGTGATAAGAACCACAGTAGAAGTCTTAGTCGTGTTGCTGATGACGATAAACGAGAAGAAGAAATTATTGATTCTCTTGGTAGAAAACAAAAGGCTATTTGTATAAATGAAAGCGGTTTATACTCATTATTATTTTCTATGCAGCCCCAAAAATCAAACAATAATGGGGTATCAAATGCGTACCCCATCGAAGTTGAAGAGAGAATTAAGAAATTACATATGTTTAAACGCTGGGTAACAAGTGAGGTACTTCCTTCAATTCGTAAGAATGGCGGTTATATAGTTAATCAGGAGAGTATGACAGATGAGGAACTTATGGCTAAGGCTTATCAAGTAGCTTTGAAGGTTATTAAACAAAAGGAAGATGAAAACAATAAATTACGTTCTGATAATTCACAGCTTACAGTTGACAACAATATTATGAAACCAAAAGCAGAATACTTTGATGAGTTGGTTGACAGAAACCTTTTGACTAATTTTAGAGAGACAGCAAAACAGCTTCATATTGGAGAGAAAAGTTTTATTAAATTCCTTATTGATAAGAAGTTCATTTATAGAGATAAAAAAGGTAAATTAATGCCTTACGCATTACACAAAAATGACGGTCTTTTTGAAATGAAAGAGTGTTTTAATGAGAAAACTCAATGGAGTGGTACTCAGACACTTGTAACTCCTAAAGGTAGAGAAACTTTCAGATTATTATATGCGGAGGTGTGAGTTATGAAGAAATTTAAAAACTTTATAAGCCTTGTAGTTAGAGTTATTAAAGCTATTAAGAGAAAAGAAATTCGTGTTATTGAATACGGGCAGTATAGAAAATTTGACATTAAATCTAAATACGGAGAAAAATTCCATACTGCCCTTGGAACAGCTATTGTTATTCCTGATGATTCTTCAAATAATTCTGATAACTTTTCCAAGCTACATTGAAGGCGTCTATAATATCTTCATGTACACGTTTTGAATCTAAATATTCGATTATTTCAGATTTAGTTGATGTTTTAGGAAAGTTTTTATCCCTCGAAATATCATAAGCTAAATCTCCTGTGGGTGAATCCTTATCTTTTAATCGAATAATCCACTCATAGAAATTCATAATAAAACACTCCTTTCTCTATACTTGGCTATGGCAGTAGCCTGTAATTAGAGTATAGGAAAATTAATACAATTTTGCAATATATAAAATAGGAGGCAAAAAAATGAAAAAAACAGAAAACACAACAAACAAAGACTATATGGAATTAAATTTTGGATTGCCTGTTGATAGGGTTAAATCTAATGAAGAATTGCAAGATATTGCTCGACTAGTATATAACCTATTAGCCGAGCAGGGTGTTTCTTTAACTGAGGCAAGATATATCACATACACAATTAATGTAATGCTTAATCGAGGTGAAAATATCTTCCTATTAAAAGCTATTCGTTAAATTCAGGTCTAGAATATATCTTTTCTATTTCAGAAGTTCTGACAACAGCTTTTGTTATAGCTTCAATATAACAACCGATGTATTCTTCAGAGTTTCCAGCTGTATTATTGGCATATTCTAATCCTATTTCGTGAACTATTTTTTTAAGGTCGTTCATAATAAAACACTCCTTTCTCTAATACTCGGCTATTGCCGTAGCCTGTAATTAGAGTATAGGAAAATTAATATAATTTTGCAATATATAAAAAAGGAAGGTGCGTAGAAATGATTATTTTTAAATGGTATGACGCTGATGAAAAAGAAGGTAATAAGAAAGAAACTGATTTTGAGGTAGAAAATGAAGATGTAATAAGTTTAACAGCTTCACTTACTGCATACACAGAACATATTGGTTCAGGTATTGATAACGCTTTAGATTTAGATGAGTCTGAAAAAGAAAATATAAAAAGATTAATGCAAGCAGCTTTTGAAGCAGGTATCAAAAAGGCTTTTGGAGAGGAGAAAGAATAATGCGAATACTAATAGCTTGCGAGGAAAGTCAACGTGTTTGTATGGCTTTTAGGGAAAAAGGACATGAAGCATACAGTGCTGATATTCAGGAGTGCTCTGGTAATCACCCTGAATGGCATATAATGGGTGATGTAATACCACTAATTAATGGGAATTGTGAATTTAAAACAATGGACGGAACAAATCATAAAATAGTAGGCAAATGGGATATGTTAATTGCTCACCCACCATGCACATATCTAAGCACAGCAGCAACAAGAGCACATAGCTTAAATGCTAAAGAAAATACTAAAGAAAGTATTGCTGAAAGAACAATTAAACGTATAGAGGCTATGGAGTTTTTTATGAAATTTATTATGGCTGATTGCGATAAGATAGCTGTTGAAAATCCAACAGGAGTAATGAATACATGTTTCAGAAAACCTGATTGTACTGTTCACCCTTGGTATTATGCAGAAGATGAAAACGATACTGAAAATTATCAGCAAAAAAGAACTCAATTTTGGCTGAAAAATCTACCAATATTGACATATGATTTGGCAAGAATAAAAAAGCCTGAATTTGAATATTACCCAAATACAGGTTCGCCAAAAAATTTTATGAATGTTGTAAAAAATCCAAAAATAAGGAGTAAGACATTTCCTGGAATAGCAAAAGCTATGGCAGAACACTGGGGATAAATAGAGGAGAAGGAATAATGATTGAATTTAATTTTACTGTTAAAGGTGATAAGTGCGAGGGTACTACTAATATTGTAGATTCCAATGCTGCGGAAGCTATTGAAGCTACAAAGGCATTTATTAAATCTATTATTAAAGCAATAAAGGCTAATGCTGCTGATGAAAAAGAGGAAGACGAGATTATGCTTAATTTAGATGAAGCTATTGTTAAAGCATTTGATGAGCCTGATGATTTTGAGGAGGGGGAATATGAAGAAATATAAAAAGCACGTTTTATGGGAAGTTAAAACACGCTATACAGATAGAAAAGTAATCAAATCTAAAAAATTAAAGGTTACAAGATACAAAAATCCTTTTAAAGAAGGAAAGGTTCGTTTAAGTAAAAAAAGCGAACTTTATACAGACTATTTTAGTGATAAGAATAAGGCTAAAGAGTATTTAAACAGTTAGGAGTGTATTTATTATGATTTCACCAGTTACAGTAGCAAGGCTTATACTTGCTCATTACAGAAAAGACGAGTATTTATTTAGAATGGCAGCATTAGGAACTTTAAAGATTTGCAGAGAAAAAGGACTTAAAAAGGCAACTGAAATTATAGAGAAATGTCTTAGGGAGAGTGAAGAAAATGAAAAAGTTAACTCCGCAAGAGGCAGCAAGATTGATGGGTAAAGGTCCACAATATGTAAGAATACGTATGCAAAGAGGTTTATTACCTATTGGAATAGCAGATATAACAAAGGTAGATGGTGTTAGATATGATTATTACATAAGTCCTAAGCTGTTTCAAGACTATACGGGTATTAAACTACCAAGAGAGTATTTTGAGGAGGTTTAAATGGATAAAGAGCAAAAAGCTATTGAACGTTTAAAAATAGCGTCTAATATGAGCCTGCAATATTACGAACAACCCTTAATTGTAACAACATCAGGGGGCAAAGATAGTGATGTTTGTATTCAACTTGCGTTAAATGCTGGTATTCCTTTTGAGGTACAACATAACTTAACTACTGCTGACGCACCTGAAACTGTATACCATGTTAGGAATACATTTAAAATACTTGAAAATAAAGGTATAAAATGCAGTTTTAATTATCCTACATACAAAGGTAAAAGAGTTACAATGTGGACATTAATACCGCAGAAGTTATTACCTCCAACAAGGTTAATGCGTTATTGCTGTTCTATTCTTAAAGAACAAGGTGGTAAGAATAGAATGATAACCACAGGAGTAAGATGGGACGAAAGTGTCAGAAGGAAAAATACACGTGCAACATATGAATTGTTTGCAAATAAGATAGAAAATAAAATTTTACTTAATGATAATGATGACACAAGAAGATTATTTGAAAATTGTCAATTGAAGGCAAAAAGAATTGTAAACCCTATAATAGATTGGACAAATAGAGATATTTGGGACTATATAAATAGCGAAAATATACCAATGAACCCTTTATATAGTTGTGGTTTTGATAGAGTTGGTTGCATCGGTTGCCCTTTAGCAAATACAAAGTTCAGGGATTTTGAGTTTAAAAAGTATCCTAAATTCAAACAAAACTATATAAGAGCTTTTGATAGAATGTTAGAGCAAAGAAAAATTAAAGGCAAAGAAACACAATGGAAAACGGGTGAAGATGTCTTTGAAACTTGGATGCAGAGAAAAGATGTAATGGAAGGTCAGATTAAGATACAGGAGGTTTAATATATGGGTGTTAAAGCCATAAAGAGAGCAAAGAAACAACAAGAACTTGATGTACAGAATATTAAAAAAGGTATGATTGACGCAGTTGGGCATATTGCTACTTTAGAACTTGATGTCAAAAATATTAAAAATGGTGTAGTTGAACAAAAAAATAAAATTCAATGGATTGAAAGTGATGTGCGTTATAATTCACAGAAAATATCACGTGTCGAAAAAGAGTCGCATAAAAACATTGCTGGTTATTATGATATATTAAATGACCGTTTAAATCATTATGTACGCTATTTTGCTTGGTTGACACTATTTATTGTAGCTATTTGTGGTTATAATTTCGGCTATGTTTTTTATCAGTTATTTATTAAATAAGAGGTGGTTTGATGTTTG
>CALVSO010000047.1 GCA_944359055.1 uncultured Bacilli bacterium
TTTTAAATCTACAATAGTGATAGCCTCTTTTTGTAGGTTAGCTTGTTTCTTATTTTGCTTTATCTGTAAGAGTTCTAAGCATTTATGGGCTTGTCTGTAAGTTTCTTTATATCTGTTTAATTCTTTTTTAGTCAACCATATCAACTCCCCCTATTTACCCTATTTACCATATTTAGCCTTTAAGCTGTCTAACAAATCATCTTGTACATCTTTTTTATTAATAAGTGCTTGTAATACTCGCTCATCAGCTGAACCCTCTGTAATTAGATGATGTATTATAACACTATCCTCTGTTTGTCCTTGTCGGTATAGTCTGGCATTAGCCTGTTGGTATAACTCCAAAGACCAAGTAAGACCGAACCACACAATAATATTCCCCCCACCTTGAAGGTTAAGACCGTGACCGGCTCCCGCAGGGTGTGCAAGTAGAAGTGGAATATCCCCATTGTTCCAAGCTGTTATGTCATCTGAATTATTAAGTTTAACAGCCTCCGGAAACTTCTCAAGTATTCTTTCCAAATCGTGCTTATAAGAATAAAAGCATAATACAGGTTTACCATTAGACAATTCTATAATTTCCTCTAATGCACTAAGTTTTTTATCGTGTATTTTAATATATTCACCGTCAGCATTATATACTGCACCATTAGAAAACTGTAAAAGTTTATTAGTCAAAGCTGCTCTTGATGCTGCCGTTATTTCACCCTCTAAGAATTGTAAATAACTTTCTCTTTCAAATGTGTTATACTCTTCTTGCTCTTTTTCTGATAATTTAACAGACTGTATATTATCAATTCTTTCAGGCATATCAAGCCAGTCTTCCGCTCTCATAGAGATACATATATCAGATATAGCCTCTCTTATATGCTGCTCTGCAAACTCTTTAGGCTTGTAATTAAATACTGTTGTAGCATTTCTCTGATTTGGTGTGAAATACTTTTCTCTATATCCTGTAATGGTTTTACCTAAACGCTTTCCGCTATCAAGTAAATAGATTTGAGACCATAAATCCATAAGTCCATTTGGTGCAGGAGTTCCCGTAAGTCCCACAACTCTTTTTGCTCTTGTAATATATTTCTTTAACGCTCTAAACCTTTGACTTTTAGGGCTTTTAAAAGATGATAACTCATCAATAACCACCATATCAAAAGGCCAACTGTTACCAAGGTCGGAAAGTTCATTTGTAAGCCACACAACATTTTCCCTATTGATAACATATATGTCCGCCTCTTTAGCTAATGCTTTTCTTCTTTGTGTTGGTGTTCCTAAAATCTTAGAAATTTTAAGATGTTTAAGGTGGTTCCATTTGTCGCTCTCTTTGCTCCAGGTATCCTCTGCCACTCGTAGAGGTGCAATAACTAAAACCTTTGATATTTCAA
The DNA here is from genome assembly GCA_944359055.1 of uncultured Bacilli bacterium. Classification (GTDB taxonomy): domain Bacteria; phylum Bacillota_I; class Bacilli_A; order RF39; family UBA660; genus Faecisoma. The sequence continues at coordinate 1,380 of CALVSO010000047.1, forward strand.
AACGGTCATTTATAAGGTTATCTATTGCAGTTAAAGAAATAACTGTTTTTCCAAGTCCCATATCTAAAAACAATCCGGCTCTTTCTGTTTCATATATTTTATTAATAGCCATTTCTTGATATTTATGAGGTATAAACTCCATTTTTTACAACCTCCTCTACAAATGTTTTTACTCCCTCTTTTGAATCTATAACAAAAACTTTAAATCCAAGTTCTTTTAATAATTTATGGGTATATTTCTGTAATGGTCTAGGCTTTTTATTTGGTGCTTTTAATTCAACAAAAGCTATATTGCCCTTTGGTAATAATACAAGTCTGTCCGGAATACCTGCCATTCCTGCTGATATTAGTTTTAATGCAATACCTTTATTTTGTTTAATTAGTTTACATAAATAACTTTCAATCTCTTTTTCTCTCATTTTTTAAAAAATTCACCTCCAAAATTCTATAAATGTGCTTTTTTAGTTTACATCTCTTTTATTGGTTTACGTTCTAAAGCCTTGAATTTACTGCATTTCTGATGTTTTGTAAACTATGTAAACCATTTTTCCCTTTAAGTTAATGAATTATAGAATTTATAGAATAAATTAAGTGCTATAAATTCTATAAATCCTATATTTCATATATCTCTATACAATATTAGTTTACATAGTTTACAAATAGCTTTAAATATTGATATATCAAGGGTTTCAGGTGTAAACCAACATATGATTTTTAGTTTACACTGGTTTACACTTTTAGTTTACATAATTCTTTTAAAACCTTTTTGTATACCAAATATTCCAAACCTACCGGTTGAAGTCATTCTCTCCCACTCTCCTGTTTTAAGAATAATCTCAGTAAGTTCATTACTTTTTTGGCGGTTAAGGTCTTTTTTCTGCCCCCCGAAGAGTTCGCACCACATTTCCAATATACAAACCTTGTCCCTTAGCTTTTTATCTTTCATATCATATTCAAATTCAAAATCACCATTATTAGAATTAGTTGAATTATAATATTGACTTCTTGCAAATAAGTCCATTTTATCCCAGTTTGTAGGAATAGGCTTATCAAGATACATTTTAACCGCTCCTGTAAGAGGATTTTCCTCAAGGTGTTTGTCTTGTTCTTCTTCTGCAAGTTTAGAAACATCACCGTCAAGGAATAATTTTTCACCTTTTTTATAGTAATGTACTGCCTCAGCCCAAATTTGGTCTACTTCCCCCTCAAGGTCTTTCCATATGCTCTTTGTAACCTTTTCGGGGTGACAGTCAATAGGAAAGAAACGTCTATTTCCTGTCATATCTCTTAAGAAGTCATATTTGTTTGTAGTGGCAATAAAAATACATTGTCTTTTGTGTGTTTCTACATAGCGACCATATGCAGCACGATAACTGTCTTCTCTCTTAGTGATGAATAGCTTTATGGCCTCAATATCGGATTTTTTCATAGCTGATAACTCGCCTATTTCCATTATCCAAAAACCTTGAATTTGCTCAAAAGCCTCTTTCCCAACAACAGTAGTTAAGCTGTCTGAATACCATAAGAGACTTATAATTTTTATTATTGTTGACTTTCCGCAACCTTGAGGTCCTACAAGTGTTAAAACATAATCCCATTTACAACCAGGTTCAAATACACGAGCAACAGCAGCTACAAGTGTCTTACGTGTTACAGTTCTTGTATATAAATTATCCTCTGCACCTTGATAGTCTATAAACAGTCTTTCAAGTCTATGCACACCGTCCCATTTTAGGCTGTTAAGATAATCTCTTACTGGGTGATATGAATTAGCGTGTGCAGTAAGTTTAAAAGCATCATCAATATTACTTTTACCCTTTATGTCATATACCTTTTCAAGATAATGTCTTAAACCGCTGTCATCTTGCTCTGTCCATTCAGCCTCTGCCTTTTCTTTTTCCCAAGGCATAGCATTTTTACGCATAACTTTTCTTGTAAACTCATTAAAACATATTTTCTTTTTAAGCCTTTTATCGTGTTTTAGTATTATAAGGCAGTTATCTATTGTAGGCTTATATCCTTGTTTCCCTGCTTCAAGATTTACGGCCCAACTGTTTTCATCTTCTTCTGTTTCTGAGGTTTCTTCTGTGTCTTCTTCTGTAAATTCCCCAAAATCCTCAATAGCTGACGCTTGTCTTTCAGCAAATTGTGTCTTTTTAACGCCGTCATCATCACGAGCAAACTCAGTCATCATTATGTAAGAAGGTAATTTTACAGTAGGTGTTCCGGCTACTGCGTCATAGTCTTCTGCACCAAACATATGCACTCTAACTAAGTCAAAAGCATTACACAACATACCACTTGCAGGGTCTGTTGCGTGGTTAGAATATAAAAATAAACCACCTTCATAAGTTACCGCTCCTGCTGTTGTAGAACCATTTTTATAAGTGTATCTGCCATTAATACAAGGCTCATACACATCATATAAAAACTTATTAATTACATCATCTATTGTATAAGTCCTACAAAATGCCCCAACAATGCCTTTTTTCTCAAGTGGATTTTCTTGCTTTTTAAGTAACCTCTCTTTTATCCTCTCGGTTCTTGATGATACAGGCCATAAACTAACATCTTTCCAATCTGCATAAGTGCCAAGTATATAATCAACATCAAGAGGATTGGCGTCATTATATTCATATACATATTCAGCGTCTCTTGATGTAGAGGGCCAGTACATAAGCCTATGAGGTTGATATGTAGTATCATCAAACATATCAATTCCAATATCAGCAGCAACTTTTCGCCCAACTGCCTCATATTCGTCAGGTAAAGTTGGACGTGATAAAGGAATAATAAGTCTAAACCTAGGCTTTTCCGGTGTATGTTTATGTGTTGAATATACTATCCAGCTGTAATCACTTTGAAAAAGCCTTAAACCGTCTATAAAGTCTGGAGTTGCAAAGTCTGCATCAAGAGTTAAAATATATCGTTCCTTTACAGAACTTGCATTTCTTCTACCTTGTTCTAGTCTCCCACCTACTAGGCCCCCTACATCTTTAAGATTATCTTGCTGCTTTTTGGACATATTGAAATACTGCCCTTGTGTTTCACTTGTTCTTTGAGTGTCTTTAAACCTTTCTTTTAAGTCCTCCCAAGTAACTTTTGTATTTTGCCACTGCTTAGAAGTCCTTGAAAGACCGGTAGCTATAATATAATTTTCCAAAATTTCACCTCATTTCTATGGTTTTGCCTATGGTGGCAAAACGTATTATTTATTTTTCATTATTTCCTAATCTAT
>CALVSO010000048.1 GCA_944359055.1 uncultured Bacilli bacterium
ATTTATAACTGGAATTTGATGTAAGATTAAATTCAGTTTTCAAATATTGAAACTGGAATTTACTTTTTCAATTCACAGTTTAAAAAAAATTGAAAAAAATCAAAAAAATTCTTGACAATGAATATAATAAATGGTATAGTTAAATACGTCCACATGTATTGGGCGATTAGCTCAGTTGGTTAGAGCACCTGCCTTACAAGCAGGGGGTCATAGGTTCGAGTCCTATATCGCCCACCATTTATTATTTTGCCGAAATGGCGCAATTGGTAGCGCAACTGACTTGTAATCAGTAGGTTACGGGTTCGATTCCTGTTTTCGGCACCATTTATTGGAGAGATAGCGAAGTGGTCAAACGCGGCAGACTGTAAATCTGTTCCTTCGGGTTCGATGGTTCGACTCCATCTCTCTCCACCACTTTTTGTTTAGGTTAGATTGCCTCGTAGCCAAGCGGTAAGGCACCACACTTTGACTGTGGCATGCGCTAGTTCGAATCTAGCCGAGGCAGCCATTATTATTTGTCCCGTTAGCTCAGCAGGTAGAGCATTTGACTTTTAATCAAAGGGTCACAGATTCGAGTTCTGTACGGGACACCATTTTTTGAAATTAAACTCTATTTTAGAGTTTTTTTTATATATTTTTGGTATAATATATATGGTGAATTTATATGGATAGAATGAATGAAATTATAGATATATTAAATAAGGCAAATTATGAATATTATACTTTAGATAATCCTACTATTACCGATCAAGAATATGATCGTTATATGCAAGAATTAATAAAAATAGAAGAAAATCATCCAGAATGGGTTAGAGATGATTCTCCTACTAAAAGAGTTGGCGGAGAAGTAATCAGTGAATTTAGAAAAATTGTTCATGAAAAACCAATGTTATCATTAAGCAATGTTTTTAATGAAGATGAAGTAAGATCATTTGATGAAAAAATAAAAAAGGAAGTTAATCCGAATTATGTATGTGAATTAAAGATAGATGGTTTATCGGTTTCTTTATTATATGAAAAAGGTAAATTAGTAAGAGGTGCTACTCGTGGCGATGGAGTAACTGGAGAAGATATTACTCATAATGTTAAAACGATAAAATCTATTCCTTTAGTTATTAATAAACCTATTGATATAGAAGTTCGTGGCGAAATATATATGAGTAAAAAAAGTTTTAATGATCTAAATAAAAAACGTGCCATGAATAATGAAGAATTATTAGCTAATCCGCGTAATGCTGCAGCTGGTAGTGTTAGACAATTAGATAGTAAAGTAGCTGCTTCTAGAAATTTGGATTGTTTTATTTATCATTTGCCTAATCCTAGTGATTATGGTATTAAAACACACTATGAAGCTTTACAGTTTATGAAAAATTTAGGTTTTGTTGTTAATCCTAATATTGAATTAGTTGATAATGTTGATGGAGTTCTAAAATATATTGATAAATGGACATTAAATAGAGAAACACTACCATATGAAATAGATGGAATTGTTATTAAAACAAATGATTTTAAACAACAAGAATCGCTAGGCTTTACTAGTAAATATCCTAAATGGGCCACTGCATATAAATTTCCTGCTTTAGAAGTTTTAACAAAATTAAAAGATATAAAATTTACTGTAGGAAGAACCGGGCAGGTAACACCTAATGCTGTATTAGAACCAGTTCGTTTAATGGGATCAGTTATTTCTAGAGCTACTTTACATAATGAAGATTATGTTTTAGCTAAACATATTAAAATAGGAGATATTGTTTCTATTAGAAAAGCAGGCGATGTAATACCTGAAGTTGTTGAAGTAAAAAAAGATAGAAGAAATGGTACAGAAATAGATTTTAAAATGATTCATAATTGTCCTATATGTAATTCAGAATTAGTTAAAAAAGATTCATCTTATTATTGTGTTAATGATAAATGTGATAAAAAGAAAATAGAAAATTTAATTCATTTTGTTAGTCGTGATGCAATGTATATAGAAGGATTTGGCGATAATATTGTTGAAGATTTTTATAATATGGGTTATTTGAAAAGTGTAGTTGATTTTTATGAATTAAAACAATATAAAGAAGAACTAATGGAGCTAGAAGGATTTGGTAGTAAAAGTATAAATAATTTATTATCAAACATTGAAAAAAGCAAAAATAATTCTTTAGAAAGATTATTATTCGGCTTAGGAATTAGATATGTAGGGAGTAAAACAGCAAAGATACTAGCTAAAAATTATTTAAATATTGATACTTTAATGCAAGCAAGCTATGAAGATTTAATAAAGGTAAAAGATATTGGAGAAGTAATAGCTAAAAGTGTAGTAGAATATTTTCAAAACAACCAACAATTAATAGAAGATTTAAAAAAACATAATATTAACATGTCATATTTAGGTAAAACTAATGTAAATGAAAATTTTGCTGGAAAAACTTTTGTTTTGACTGGTACTTTGTCTTCAATAACTAGAAATGAAGCTAAGACAAAAATAGAAGAATTAGGTGGAAATGTAAGCGGAAGTGTTAGTAAAAAAACTGATTTTGTAATTGTTGGTGAAAATCCTGGAAGTAAGTATGATGATGCTTTAAAGCTAGGTATAAATATATGGAATGAAGAAGAATTTATAACAAAAATAAAAAAATAGTATTTTCAATTGCTATTTTTTTTGATATAATGTAATTAAAATAAATGGAGGGTAATAATATGAATAATGATTTAGATAAATTAAATGGCTTAAATAATCAATCAACAGAAACATCTGAGCCAACAATGACACCAATTGAACCAACACCAATGCCAACATATGAAGCACCAAGTATGCCAGAAGCTGCCCCAGTGCAATCAATGCCAACATATGAAGCACCAAGTATGCCAGAAGCTGCTCCAGCACAACCAATGCCAACATATGAAGCACCAAGTATGCCAGAAGCTGCTCCAG